>PMIP01000080.1 GCA_003158295.1 Chloroflexota bacterium
GAAGTACTTCGAAGTCGCCGACTTTGACCTCCACCTGACCGCCCCGACGCTCGTCGCGGCGGCCCGAACCCTCACCAAATCGGACCCGGAAAAGGGCCCGAGACCTTAGGAGAACGCTCTATGGACACGTGGACCTGGCCACAGGTGATCCTCATCCTCGGCCTTGGATTGATCTTCTTCATGGTCTTCATCGGTATCCTCTCGACGGTCGTCGACTACCGCAAGGTGAGAGTCGGCGCGGACCAGGTGGAGGAGCTGCGGAAGCTCGCGCAGCGCTATGAGCAGCTCGCCGAGAAGACACTCGACGCCCAGCAGCGGACCGCCGTGGATGTGGCGGAGCTCCGCTCGCGGGCGGCATCGATCGAACAAATCCTACGAACAGTGGACTAAGAGGACCGTCACGTGAAAGACATGAAGGTCGCCTTGCCCTTGCTCTGGGTATTCATGTTGCTCAACTACCTCTACTGCGACGTCCTATCGCTGACAGACCCGGCGAACCTCAAGGACGTCCTGGCGGGGCACGCGGCCGGCGGATCCGTCCAGATAACCCCGGAATTCCTGCTCGCCTCGGCCGTGCTGATGGAGATTCCGATGGTCATGATCCTGTTGTCCCGAGTCCTCGGGCACAGGGCAGCCCGCTCGGCCAACGTCGTGGCCGCCGCTTTCATGACCCTGGTCCAGGTCGGCTCGCTGGGCGTCGGGACGCCCACCTCCTACTACCTGTTCTTCAGCGTGATCGAGGTCGGCACTCTCGTGCTGATCGCCGTGCTGGCGCTGAGGTGGGTCGATCCGGAGCCCGGCCTGGCGGCCGCCTGACGCTCGCCGCGGCAACGCCTACGCGTGCGAGCGACCCGTGGCGGCCCCAGCCTCGGCGCTCGCCACTCTTCGTCCCAGCTCGAATGCCCGTTCGTTCACGGCATGGAGGCGGTCCGGCAGGGCCGCCTCCACCGCGCTCAGAAGCGCGTCCGTCGGCAGGTCCAGGTACAGGCTCAGGGCGCCGAGCAGGGCCACGTTGAGGCTCCGCTTGTTGGGCAGCTCCGCGTCCGGGATGAGGTCCGGCGACAGAAGCACGCCGCCCTCGCGGAGCAGCGGCCGCGCCACCTCGACCTCCGATTCAGCCATCACGACCAGGTAATCCGCCTCGCCGCGCGGCACCATCGGCGAGAGGACGCGCGCTCCGAACCGCACGTCGGACGTGACGGAGCCGCCGCGCTGGCTCATTCCGTGGAGCTCGGACTTCTTGACGTCCAGACCGGCCCGGAGCGCGGCGTCGGCCAGGATGTCCGAGGCCTTGATCACGCCCTGGCCGCCGAGGCCGGCCAGGACGACGTTGGTGACGCTCATCGGTCCCCCATCGGCAGGTCCGCGGCGGCTTGCTCGGGCGCGCTGGCCCGAAGTCCGGCGGCCTGGCTCTCCCACTTGCGAATGTCGGCGGCGGCGAGGACGCACGGCCTGCGGGCCACTATGACGGACAGCTCGGAGGCAGCCAGGCGTTCGAGCAGCAGCCGCTCGAACCCATCCGGATCGGCATAGGGGTCGATCACCGTGACGCTGCCGATGCCGATAGCGGAGGCGACTCCCTCGATCGAGAGCTTGCTGGTCGGACCGTGGTCGAGCGTTCGGCCCGTGCCGGGGTGTTCCTGCTGGCCGGTCATGGCCGTGGTCCCGTTGTCGAGGATCAGGACGACGTGGCCGGTCGGGGGCGGGTTGTAGGCCATTTCGACGAGACCGGAGATCCCCGAGTGGACGAAGGTGGAGTCGCCGATGACCGAGACGACGCGGCGGGCCTCATCGGGCGGCAGGACGTGGCGCAGCCCGAGGCCCACGCCGATCGAGGCACCCATGGCCACGCACGTGTCCAACGCTTCGTACGGAGGCAGGACGCCGAGGGTGTAGCAGCCGATGTCGCCGGCAGCGATGCAGTCGTGCTTCCGAAGCGTGGCGTAGACAATGTGGTATGGGCAGGCCGGGCACAGCTCGGGCGGCTTGCCTCGCGCCGGGGCGGGTTCCGGGCTGCCGTCCCCGGCCAGGATGCGGCTAACACGGGCCACGTCCAGTTCACCGAAGCGGTACATCTCGGGCTTCGATTCGACGGCGATGCCCGCGGCGCGGAGCGAATCGGCGATGACCGGATCGCCCTCCTCCACCACCACGCAGCGCTCGACGCCGGCGGCGAATGTGCGTGCCAGCTCGACGGGCAGCGGGTTGACCAGGCCGATCTTCAGGAAGCCGGCCCCGGGCGCCGCCTCGGCCGCGTGCAGGTAGGCGACGCCGGAGGCGACGATACCGAGCCGCCGATCGCCCGCCTCGACGCGATTGAGCGGTGACGTCTCGCCCCAGGCCGCGATCTCGGCCAGCTTGGCCCGCAGACGCCGATGCGCCGGACGGGCGTTGGCCGGGATCATCACCCGGCCCGCGATGTCGTGCTCGAAGTGCGGGACGGGGAAGGAGCCGATGCCGGGGGCCGCGGCGGGTCCGTCGAGCCCCGCCCGAACCACCGACTTGGAGTGGCAGACGCGGGTGGTCATCCGAAAGAGGACCGGGATCTTCCACCGTTCGGACACTTCGACTGCCGCAAAGAAGAAGTCGTACGCCTCCTGCGAGTCGGACGGCTCGATCATGGGCAACCCGGCCGCGACGGCGTAGCGGCGGTTGTCCTGCTCGTTCTGCGAGGAGGCCATCCCCGGATCGTCGGCCGTAACCACGATCAGCGCGGCGTTCACTCCCGTGTAGGCCGCCGTGAAGAGAGGGTCGGCGGCGACGTTCAAGCCCACGTGCTTCATCGTGACCAGGGCCCGGGCGTTTCCGAACGCGGCGCCCAGCCCCACTTCCAGGGCGACCTTCTCGTTGGGAGCCCACTGGGCACGCCCGCCGAGCTCGGAGAAAGCCTCGAGGATCTCGGTCGAAGGCGTCCCCGGGTAGCCCGTTCCCAGGGCCACGCCGACGTGCAGGGCGGCAAGCGCCACCGCCTCGTCGCCCGACAGGAGCTGTCGATCCATGGTCGCGTCCGTCCTCGATTCGTCCGCTACGATCCCAGGCCCCGATCGGCCTCGATGATACGGGACGGACGCGCGGGGCGGCCGATCGCGAGGGTATCGGCCCACGCCCCCAGAGGACAAGTGGCCCAGGCAGCGCGCCAGTCGATGGCGTCGTCCGAGGGAGGAAGTGGTGGGCGATACTGGACNNTAACCAGCTGAGCTAATCGCCCACCGAACGTGGCGCCTTGCGCGCCGGAGGCCGATTATAGCGATCCGCGGCCCGGCGCCTGCGCCATGCCGCGCCGCTCGACCGGCGGCGCCCGCTCTCCTCAGACCTTGACTCCGGGCCACCGCGCCGCGGCCTCCTCGGGCGAGACGCCATCCACAACGATCAGCTTGCGGCGACCCGTCGCGCCCGCGACCATCTGGACCGACGTGCGCGCGACATCCAGCTCGTCGGCCAGGAGGCGAACCAGGGCCGCGTTGGCCGCCCCGTCGACCGCCGGCGCAACAACACGAACCTGCAGCACGCCCTCATCGGAAACACCGTCCACGCGGTCCGCGCCGGCGCGCGGCGTGAGCCGGACGGCGAACCTGACGGAGGCGGGCGAACGATCCGCGGGGTGGAAGCCTGGAGGCATCGCCTGATTATCGCCTCCGCCCCGCCGCTTGCGACCGCCCACCCTGTCTATCTCCCCTTGCGGTCCTGCGTGCCGGGACGGGCATCAGGGTCGGGATTCGCATCGAGGCCAGGCCGCTCCCCGAAGAGCGCCCGACCGACGCGAATGACCGTCGCTCCTTCCTCCACGGCGACCCCATAGTCGTCGGACATGCCCATGGAGAGCCCGCCCCCGAGCGCCGGCATACCCGCCCGCAAGCGCACCGACAGCTCGCGCAAGCGGATGAAGGTGTGGCGCGCCTCCTCGGGCGAATCGACGAGCCGCCCAACCGTCATCAGGCCCAGCAGAGACAGGTTCGGCAAGCTCACGAGCCCCGGTAGTTCCGCATCGAGCGCCTCCGGGAGAAAGCCCGCCTTCGCGTTGTCTCGATCGACGTTCACCTGCAGGTAGACGCCGAGCATCCCGGAGCGCGCTCCTCCCGCCGGTTCGGCCCCCGGCGCCCCTGGAGTCACGGTCTCGCCCGCCAGACGATCGAGCCTCCGCGCCAGCCCGATCGAGTCGACCGATTGGATCACCTCGAACAGCTCGACCGCTCGGCGAGCCTTGTTCGACTGGAGCGGACCGATCAGGTGCCAGTGCGCTCCCGGTACGTGAGGCGCCTTTGACTCGGCCTCCTGAACGCGGTTCTCGCCCAGCAGGGTCAGGCCGGCCGCCACGGCCGCCCCGAGGCGATCGGCGCCGATGAGCTTGGATACCGCCACGAGCTGAACGCCGGCCGGGTCACGGCCCGCCCGGCCGCATGCCTCGGCCACGGTCTCCAGGACTCGCGATCGCGCCGCGCGGAATCCGGCGATCGAGCCGGGATCGGGAAGCGTGGCCAAAGCGACGAGGGCCTAGTCCCTCTCCTCCAGCGGCGGCCGGCGGAGGAAGCTCGGGATCTCCAGGTCCCTGTCGTCGTACGTCCGGTGTGTCGACTGCATATCCGGCGTGGGTCGGTGAGTCTGGGTCGACTGGGCCAGCTTGACCGGGACCGGAACCGGCTGGCGCTCTGGGATGCCAACCGGACCGTACGTCTGTACTCTCGTGTGGGATGGGATCGGATCGCCCGGGCTCTGCCGTGGCCGCTCCAGCTCATGCAGGAAGTCGACGCCGTCGTAGCGCGAGCTGTGGACCTCCACCGGCGTCCGCAGATCCGCCTCGAGGCGCGACGATTCGCGCTTGTGGCTGGGGTCGAAGCCCGTGGCGATGACGGTGATCATGACCTCGTCCGCCAGATGACCGTCCAGGCTGGTGCCGAAGATGATGTTCGCCTCCTGGTCCGCCACGGAACGGATCTCGTCCGCGGCCTCGGTCACCTCGAAGAGGCTGAGATTGGACGATCCGGCGATGTTGAACAGGATTCCCTGGGCGCCGTTGATGTTGACCTCGAGCAGCGGGCTGGCGATCGCCTGGCGCACGGCATCCAGGGCGCGGTTGTCGCCGCTCGCCCGGCCGATCCCCATCAACGCCGAGCCGGCATCCTTCATGACGGCCCGCACATCGGCGAAGTCGAGGTTGATGATGCCCGGGACGGTGATGATGTCGCTGATCCCCTGGACGCCCTGGCGCAGCACGTCATCGACGTACCGGAAGGCCTCAATGATCGACGTGTTCTTCTGGACCACGTCGCGAAGGCGGTCGTTGGGGATGGTGATCAGGGTGTCGACCTTGTCCCTGAGCTCTTCGGCCGCCCTCTCGGCGACCATCTTGCGATGCGCGCCCTCGAAACTGAACGGCTTGGTGACCACGCCGATGGTCAGCGCACCAAGCTCCTTGGCGATCTCGGCCACGATCGGGGCAGCGCCAGAGCCAGTGCCGCCGCCCAGTCCGGCCGTGATGAAGACCATGTCCGAATCCCGGAGCGCCTCGGTGATCTTCTCGGAATCCTCCTCGGCCGCCCTCTGGCCGATGGAGGCGTCGCCCCCGGCGCCCAGGCCACGCGTGATCTTGTCGCCAATGCGAATCTTGTGAGGAGCATCCGACTGAAGGAGCGCCTGCGCGTCCGTGTTGAGGGCGATGAATTCCACCCCCATCATCTCGGCCTGGATCATTCGATTGACGGCGTTGCTACCGCCGCCGCCTACGCCGATCACCCGGATCAGCGCAAAGTTCTCGGAATCGGACCGTAGCGGCATTCCTGATCCTCCGGTGGCTCTCCGGCTGATGTTTGTCGTTCGGTCCGGCCCCCCCGAGATTGGTAGAGCGTTAGCGCGTGACGGGGCTGGCTCGGATGTCGGTAGTATACGCCGGAACTCCGCAATTGGTGCCGGATATCGCACGCCGAAACGCGGTCTCCGTGAAGGACGTGCGAACGTGCGTTCGAGGTTTGCCGCCGCGAGTGGCCCAAACCGGCGATCTTCCCGATTCGCCCGTTCCGGGACCGTTCTCAGCCCGGCATGAAGGTCAGCCTGACGGCTCGCGAAGAGTTGTCCGAGTTGGGGTCGAGGAGGGCGATCGACTGCCACGTGCCCAGGGTCAATCGGCCCGAGACGACCGGCACGGTGAGCGAGGGAGGCGCCACCATCGGCACCAGGTGATCCGCTCCGTGGCCGGGCGAGCCGTGCCGGTGGACCCACCGATCGTCCCGTGGCAGGAGCCGGTCCAGGACCGCCATCAGGTCCGCTTCGGAGCCTGAACCCAGCTCGACTACTACGATCCCCGCGGTGGCATGGGGCACGAAGACGACCAGGAGACCGTCCCCCTGGCCGGCCACGAACTCTTCGCAGGCGGCCGTCAGGTCGAAGAGGCCGCGACGGCGCCCGGTCTGGATCGACAGTTCGACCGTCTTCATCGCGTGGCGCTCTCGTGGCTCCGTGGAATCCGCGCCCCTACGGAAGGAGATGACCCAGGCCGTCTCTGACACGCCCCAGGAGGCCCGAGGCGGGTGCCGACTCGAAGCGAGTGGCCTCGCCGGACTCCAATGCCTTGGCGCCCCAGTAGAGCAGCCCGATGGCCGTGCTGTAGGCCGGGTTCATGATGTTGTCCGTCAATCCGCCGATGCCTGTCGGGCCGGCGACGCGGACGGGCATGTCCATGACCTCGCGACCGAGCGCGGCCGCCCCCGCCAGCTGGGCGGCGCCGCCGGTCAGCACCACGCCGGCCGGGAGTATCCCGTCGCCCGCGGCGCGGATCTCCGCCCGTAGCATCTCGAACATCTCGCGCATCCTGGCTTCGATGATGCGGGCGATGTCGATGCGGCTTATCGTCCGTCCGGCCGCCTCGCCGAGGATCGAGACGCTGATCAGGTCGTCGTCGGCGACTGTCGACAGATCGCAGCTGCCATGCTGGATCTTGAGCTCCTCGGCTATCTCGAGGCTGGTCTTGAGGCCGATGGCAAGGTCATTGGTGACGTTGTTGCCGCCGACGGGAAGGACGATCGTCTTGAACGGCGAGCCGTCCAGGAAGAGGGCCAGATCTATCGTCCCGGCGCCGATGTCGGCCACGGCAACGCCAAGGTCCCGCTCCGTGTCCGAGAGGACGCACTCGGCCGAAGCAAGCGAGGCCGCCACGAGCTCGTCGATCTTGACGTTTGCGGCCTGGACGCACTTGGCCAGGTTCCGGACCGCGGTCGCGCCGGCGGTCACGATGTGGGTCTCGATCTCGAGGCGGATGGCGCTCATTCCGAGCGGGTCCTTGACCCCTTCCTGGCCATCGACGATGAAACCGCGAGGCAGCACGTGCAGGACTTCCCGGTTCGAGGGGATCGAGACGGCCCGTGCGACTTCCAGGGCACGGTTGACGTCCTCACGGTTGACCTCATGCCGGTGGCCGCTCACGGCCACGGCTCCGCGCGAGTTCTGGCTCTCGACGTTCTGTCCGCCCACGCCGACAAAAGCCCGGTCGATCTGATACCCGGAGAGCCGCTCCGAGTGGTCGACCGCTCCGGCGATGGATCGGACCGTCTGCTCGATGTTGACCACGACGCCCCGCCGGAGGCCGATGGCGGGCACGACCCCCTTGCCGACGATGGTCAGACTGCCTTCTCGGGACACCTCTCCAATGAGAGCGCAGACCTTGCTGGTGCCGACATCGATACCGACGAGCACTGCTTCGCGTTCCACTCGCTCCCGTCCTCGGTTGGGGCCTCAAGGTCGAGGCGTTGCTACGGTTGGCCGGCCGACGGCACCTGTCGAATTCGGACTCATTGTGAAGGCTAACCGACCAGGGGGAGGCCGGGCAACCCGGCCGCGCAGGCCGCCACGAGACGCGGCGGCGGCAGCCTAGCGAAGCGTGACAGTGTCGATGTGATTCTCGCTTATGTCGGAGACGAGACGGACCCAGGCAACCTTCGCTTCGCCCCACTGATACAGGGCCTCCCGCAGGTCTCGCACCTGAGTCGGGATGACCGTCACCTTCCGGACGGTCGGGGCGTAGAAGCCGAACTGGGCCACCCAGCCCGCCGGCCCGGAGCTGAGCGTGAAGCCGTTGTCGTCGTCGAGAACGACCGCCAGCGCGGGGGCGTTGCTGCCGACGTCGGCCGGCGTCAGGCCGGCGATGCGGTAGCCAGCGTCCAGACTGATCGGGTCGATGAGGCTGCCCAGGCCCAGGCCCGCGTCGCTCGAGCGGCGATCGAAGACCACGGGCAGAGCGAGCGCGCCGGGACCGGGGCTGGCGTTCGGATCGGCGGTCGGCGCGGGCGCCAGCGACGGGACCAGCGATGGGTTGGCGGTTGGTGTCGCCGACGGCGGCGGCGTCGGCGTCGGCGTCGCCTTGACCGCCTTGGTGGGCGTGGCCTTGGGGTTCCTCGTCGGCGTAGGTTTGGGTTTGGGTGTAGGCGTGGGCTTGGGAGTCGGGCTGGGCGTCGGACTGGGGCTCGCCGTGGGAGTTGGGCTTTCGCCGGACGGAGGCGCTTCCCCTGAGGCGGCCTCCCCCGGGGTCGGACTGGCGACCGGCTCCGTCGGCGCAGGCAGCGGCCCGGCCGACGAGGCGATCGGATTCCCGGCGGGGTCCACGAGCCCGAAGAGGAGCCCATCCTGATCGACGGCGTAGCGCAGGTCCCCGATGGCCCAGATGATCTTGGGCTCCCGCTCCACCACGGTCACGACAATCGTGGACGGCAGAATGACCTGGACGCTGGCCGACCTGACGGCCGGCAGCCGAACGAGCTCCTCGGCCGCTCGGTCCGTCTGGATCCTGAACAGGTTGGGCGTGTCGGCCACGCCGAGGATCGACCCCACGATCTCTTCGCTGGTGAACCTGGCCCCGTGTATCTTCAGAGTCCGGGCGTCGAACGCCGGGGCGGCGCTCACGCCCAGCAGACCTGCCGCGCAGGCCAACATGACCATGACGGCCAGCACCTGAACCCATCGCAGGGGCGGCCCGGTCCGCCGGGCACGCGTGCGCCGGACCTGCGATCCGGAGCGGCGGAGCGGCTGGCCTCGGTTCATCGGGCTCAGCGGGGCAGGTCGGCCGTGGTCAGCCGCCTCCGGACGCGTCCGGCATGGCGCTGCTCGGCCAGTTCAACGATCCGCAGGCAGACCGCCCCGAACCCGCCCAGCCCCGCCGCCGCCACCTGCGGGAAGAGGCTGATCGGCGTGAAGCCGGGGACCGTGTTGATCTCGTTCAGGTACAGCTCGTCGCCGGCCAGCAGGAAGTCGACGCGGGCGAAACCCTCGCACCCGATGGCTCGATACGCTTCGAGCGCCGTCTGTCGTATCCGCCGGCTCAGGGCGTCGTCGACGTCGGCACGGATCGTCGTCTCCGACACGCCGTCGCTGTACTTGGCGACGTAGTCGTAGAACTCCCGCCCCGGGAAGACCTCGCCCGGGCCGAAGACATCGAGAGCCTGCGGGTCGTTGCCGAGGACTGCCACCTCGAGCTCTCGCGGGTGGTCGAGATAGCGCTCGACGATGACCAGGGAGTCGAAGCGGAGGGCCTCGTCGAGGGATCGACCTCTCTCGGCCGGGGTATGGGCGATCGACATCCCGACCGACGACCCCATCCGCGCCGGCTTCATCATCAGCCGGCTCTCCCCGCAGCTTTCGGAGAAGGCCTCGAGCCGCTCCAGAGCGCCCGGGCGGTCGACCGCCCAGCGGGCGGCCGTGACTTCCGTCCAGTCGACCACCTGGAGGCCGAGGCCTCGCACGAGCCGCTTGTAGAGCGCCTTGTCCATCCCCACTGCCGAGGCCGCCACCCCGGCGCCCGCGTAGGGCAGGTCGTACGCCTCGAACAGAGCCTGGATGGTCCCGTCCTCTCCGAAGGGGCCATGGAGGGCCGGGAAGACGACCGGAAGTGGCTTGCCGCCGGCGATCCGTTCGAGGGCCTGGGCCGGGGTTCTGGGACCTTCCGCCCCGAGCGAGCGCGGGTCGTCGAAGGCTCCCGGGCGCGGCCGGCCAGCTGCCGCCGTGGCCGGCATGGACCACCAACCGTTCAGCAGGTCGATGTACACCCGCTCGACCGACAGCCCGGCATCTGCCAGCGCATCCGCTATGGCCCAGCCCGAGACGACGGAGACGTCGTGCTCGGCCGAGGGTCCGCCCAGCATCACGACCACGCTCTCCGAGTGGGCACCGGATGCCCTATCCGAACTGTTCCCGCTCGTCATGCCACCTCCGGTTGCCAGTCTGACCAATCGCCCATGAATTGGACTTCGTAGACGAGATCCACGCCGAAGCGCTCCGCGACGGCGGTCCGAGCACGTTCCGCCAGGCGGCGGACGTCGGCCGCGGAGGCCCCGCCGGCGTTGACGATGAAGTTGGCGTGCCTCTCGCTGATCTCGGCGCCGTTGACGCGCGAGCCCTTGAGGCCGCAAGCGTCGATGAGCCGGCCCGCGGAGTCGCCCGGCGGATTGCGGAAGACGCTTCCGGCGCTCGGCAGGCCGAGCGGCTGGTGCTCGCGTCGCCAGCGGCGGATTTCGTCGAGCCGACCGCGGATCTCGGCGGGCGTGGCTGGGCTCAGGCGGAAGGTCGCGCTCAGGATCAGCTCCGGCCAGGCCGCGGCGTCGGACGGGGCCGCGGCGTCGGACGGGGCCGCGGCGCCGGACGGGGCTGCGGCGCCGGCCTGTGTCGCCCCGTCGGAGTCGGTTGCCCGGTGGGAAGCGGAGGCGCTCCCCTTCCCTGCCCGATGCTTGAACCGGCTGTCTCGATAGGCCAGGGCAAGCGCCGCCGCCGGCTCCACGACCGGGTCACCGTTCGCCCCCAGCACCGTGGCCGATTCGAGAATCGCGGCTACGTCGGAGCCGTGCGCGCCGGCATTGGCCCAGACCGCCCCGCCGACCGTACCCGGGATCGCGAGGCCGAACTCCAGTCCGGACAGTCCGGCCCGCTGCGCGAGCGTGGCCGCCCTGGCAAGAGGCAGGCCCGCGTCCGCGATGAGACGCCGATCCTCGATTCGGCAGTCCTCGGCGCGACAGAGAACGACCAGCCCACGAATGCCGGCGTCGCTGACGACCAGGTCGCTGCCGCGACCGATGACGAGGTGGAAGATTCCGCGAGCGCGAGCGAGCCGTACCAGCCCGACCAGGGCGGGGAGATCGTCGACCAGGACGAGCAGATCCGCGGGACCGCCGACGCGCATGGTCGTATGCCCGGCCATCGGCTCGGCGAGGCGAGCGTGGACGCCGGCCATGCCGCGGATCTCGGCGGCGAGCAGGGCCCAGGTCGACTCGGCATCCGGACGCGCGGCTCCCGCCCCGGCGACGCCGGACCCGGCCGTCGTGCCGCGTCGGCGACTCACCCCGCCACTCCCCGTGAGATGGACTCGATCCGCCCGGCGTCGGGCAGGGCGCGCTTCTCGGCGGCCGCCAGGACCAGCTCCGCCACGGCGTCCGCGGCTCCGGGCCGCGCCAGCGACCTGGCGGCCGATGCCATCGCGGCTCGCTCGTCGGGCCGATCGAGGATGGCGGTGGCCGCCAGCAGGGCCTCCGCGTCGAAGTCCGCATCCTCGATCAGGCGTGCCGCTCCCGCGCCAACCATCTCTTCCGCGTTGCGACGCTGATGACCGGCGGCATGTGGATAGGGCACGACCACCATCGGCAGCCCGAACGCGGCGACTTCAGCCAGTGTGGAGGCGCCCGCCCGACCGACCACCATGTCGGCCCCGGCCAGAACCAGGGCCATCTCCTCGTCCAGGTACTTCTCGGGCCGGTAGCGCGCCCGCAGGTCGGACGGCAGCGCATCCCGGCCGGCAACCGCCTGATCGAAGCCACCCTCGCCGGTGATGTGGATTACCCGCGCCCGCTCGATCAATCTCGGCAGCGCCTCGGCGACCGCCGAGTTGAAGCGCCGGACCTCCTGAGACCCGCCGAAGATCAGTAGCAGCCCGTCGTCATCCGGGATTCCGAGAGCCGCCCTCGCGTCCTGCCGGTCCACGCCACGCGGATCGCGGATGGGCGTTCCCGTCACGTAGCACGGTCGCCTCCCGCCGAGCGTGCGGCAGGTTCCCGCGAACGTCACCGCCAGACAGCCGGCCAGCCGCGCAGTCACGCGAACGCTGCGTCCGGGAACCACGTTGCCGTCCCACATGACAACCGGGACGTGCAGAGCCGACGCGGCCAGCAGCATCGGCAGGGCAACGTATCCGCCGGTCGCGAAGATCGCGTCGGGCCGGCGCCGAATCAGGATTGCCATGGCCTGAGGCACCGAGAGCGAGAGGCGAACCGGATCGAGGAGGACGTGCACGTCCAGCTCTACCGACCGCAGGGAGCGCAGCAGCAGGCGCCGGAGCGGGATGCCCGTCCCCGGGACCACTTTCGCCTCGAGACCGCGGTGGCCTCCGACCCAGCGCAGTTCCGGCGCGTCGGGCCTAGCCTGCAGCGACCGTGCGACGGCGAGAGCCGGGTATATGTGTCCCCCCGTACCCCCGCCCACTATCAGCAGACGCACTAACCCAACCTCGTTCGACTGTTTCGCGAGAGATCGAAAGCAGGACCCCGACGGCTGCGAGACTGACGGTCAACGACGAGCCGCCCGCGGAGACGAATGGCAGCGTGATGCCGGTGACTGGGACGACCTGGACCACGACTCCGATGTTGATCAGCGCCTGGAAGCATATCCAAGCTGTGATGCCCGACGCCATCAGCCCCCCGAACGTGTCCGGGGCGCGGATCGCGGTCCGAATGCCCGCATACGCGAACGCGATCAGCAGGCCGATCACTACCGCCCCACCGGCAAGTCCCAGCTCTTGCGCGATGACGGAGAAGATGAAGTCGTTCACGTCGCCCGGGACGTTGATCCGAGTGTTCCCGAGCCCGATGCCGAAAGGCCCGCCCGCGCTGAGCGCCTGAAGACCCTGGACGACCTGGTAGCAGGCGCCGCGCGGATCCGCCCACGGGTCCAGCAGGCACCGCACGCGCTCGACGGGGTAGTGGCCGACACTGAGCATCAGGAAGACGCCGCCGAGGCCGCCCGCGAGCGCCATGACGACCGCGTGCAGGAGCTTCGCGCCGGCGATGAAGTACAGCGAGAAGGCGATGAAGACGATCACGCCGGCGGTGCCGAGATCCGGCTCCCGCACGACAAGAAGCAGGTAGGGCACGACGATTATCGCGAACGGGACGGTCCCCTTCCAGAAACTCCGGATCTCGGTCCCTCGTGTCGCCAGCCAATGCGAGAGGTAGACCACGAGAGCCAGCTTCGCGACTTCGGCAGGATGGATATCCGGCAGAAACGGGCCCAGGTAGAGCCAGCGGGCCGAGCCGTGGCTGGAGATGCTCAGAGGGCTCGGGACCATGACGATAACCAGCAGGATCAGCGCCAGCACGGCCAGGGGAACGCTGACGACCCGGAGGTAGCGGTAGTCGAGGCGCATGAAGAAGACCATGGCGGCCAGCCCCAGCAGACCGGCGACGACCTGGGGCGCCACCAGCTGGAAAGTGTTCTGGCTCAGCGCATAGGAGGGAATCGCCGAGGCCGAATAGACCATGAGGATGCCGATCGCGAACAGCGCGACCACCGCGACCAGGATGACGTAGTCCGGCTCGTGCGCCTCCCGCTTCAGGACCCCCGGATCACCCAGGACGGTCGCCTCGCGGCTGACCGGGCTCGGGCGGGAATCGCGTCTGACTCGGGCCCTCTCGAGCGGCTGATCGGGCAGGCTCCAGCGGTCGCGCCGGCCGCTCATCGGGACGACCCCACCGCGCGCCGTTGCTCGGCCAGCGCCGCCACGGCCGCCTTGAAGGCGCGGCCTCGGGCGGCGTAGTCCACGAACATGTCGAAGCTGGCCGCGGCCGGGCTGAGCAGGACGGTCGCCGGTCCGGACGAGCCGGCGGCGCCGGCTTCGAGCAGGTCCCGGGCGACGGCGTCCCCGCGAGCGACCGCCTCCTCGAGGCTCGGCGCCAGCTCAACGCGCGTCATGCCGTGGCGTCGGAACATCTCCGCGAGCACCGGCCCCGATTCTCCGATCAGGATTGCGGCATCGGCCCGTTCGGCCGCGACGGGCCCCAACCCGGAGAGGTCCACTCCCTTGTCGCGGCCTCCGGCGATGAGTACCAGCGGACGCGGAAAGGCCCGCAGCGCGGCCATCACGGCGTCGGGCTGCGTGCCCTGCGAATCGTTGATGAACTGCACGCCGTCAACCGTCGCGACCCGCTCCAGGCGATGCTCCACTCCGGCGAACCCGGCGGCGGCGCGGCGGATGGCGTTCGGAGCCACTCCGAACAGCATGGCCGCTGCCACGGCGGCCAGGGCATTCGAGACGTTGTGCAGTCCCGGGAGCGCCAGCTCGGCGACGGGCATGATCCGGCCTCGAGGGCCCGCTTCCGCCTCACCCCCGCCGGCCACCGCCAGGCGCTCCACGGCCGAGGCCACTATCCAGCCGTCTTCCAGGCCGAGTCCTCCGGCGGCGGGGCGGTCCAGGCGGTAGCTCACCACAGGCGCCCGTCCGAGGGACCCGTATGTAGCTACGACCGGGTCGTCGGCGTTGATCACCAGCACGCCGTTGAGGTCGACGAGCTCGGCCAGGCGCCGCTTGGCCCTCCGATACGCTTCCAGGCTGCCGTGGCGGTCGAGGTGATCGGAGGTGACGTTGGTGTAGACGGCAACCGTGGTCCCTCGCGACAGGGTCGGCAGCTGCAGCTCCGAGAGCTCGATAACTGCGCGATGCTGCGGCGTCAACTCGGTCATGCGCTCCACCAGCGGGATGCCGATGTTGCCGCCCAGGATGACCGGGTGGACCGGATCTCCGGCCAGGAGCGCGGCGATGAGAGAGGAGGTCGTGGTCTTGCCCTTCGTGCCCGTGACCCCGACGGTCGGACAGGGGCACATCCGGAGTACGAGGTCGGCTTCGCTAACCAGCGCGGGCGAACCGCTCGGGTCCGCCAGGTGGGCATCCACGACTGTTCGGAGCGCGGCTCGCAGCCGGGGTTCGGTGGTGGGAAAGTCCGGGTTGATGCTCGGCGACGTGGCGATCAGATCGGCCTCCGCCCACGTCCCTGCCGGCTCGACGTCGGGTCCGAGCGCGAGCTCGACGGAGCGCCGGCCGAGGGATTCGATCCCGGGAACGAGCTCCGTGGCCGGCCGGACGTCGTAGACCGTGACCCGACATCCGGCATCGACGAAGAAGCGGGCCAGGGCGATGCCGCTCCGGGCCAGACCCAGCACGGTCACGGAGCGCCCCGCCAGGGAGCCGTCGCGGACACCGGCCGCCGTGAGCCGGTCCAGATCGACGACAGTGGCGGTCATCGCCGACCTACTTCGGTATCGAGGCGACGAAGAGCGTCACCCCGAGCATTCCGGCCAGGGCCCCGACGATCCAGAAGCGCATCGTGATCTTCTCTTCGTCCCAGCCACCCAGCTCGAAGTGGTGGTGGAGCGGAGCCATCCGGAAGACACGCTTGCCGCGGAGCTTGTAGCTGGCCACCTGGATGATGTCGGACGCGACCTCGAGAACGAAGATGATCCCGATTAGGGGCAGGATGAGGACCTGGCCGGTGATGAGGGCCACAACGGCAAGCATCCCGCCGAGCGATAACGACCCGGAGTCGCCCATGAAGACCTGGGCCGGATGGACGTTGAACCACAGGAAGCCCAGGATCGCGCCGATCACGATCGCGTTGACCACGGCCAGGTTCTCCTGAGGAGGGTCGTTGAGCAAGGCGATGATCAAGAAGGTAATGAAGGCGAAGACGAGCGTCCCGCCGGCCAACCCATCCAGCCCATCCGTCAGGTTCACTCCGTTGCTCGCCCCGACGATGGCGAAGATGGCGACCAGGATGAACAGGATCGCCCCCAATTCGATCTTCCGGTCGATCACCGGGAGCAGGATCGTGTTGGTGACCTCGAAGTTGCCGACAAAGGGGACGCGGACGCCGTTGAAGCTGAAGTGGTTCTGGATGTAGACCGCCACGACAATCGCCACCACCAGCTGCCAGATGATCTTGTGGCGGCCGCGGATGCCGAACCCGGTCCGGGCGTTCAGGTAGTCGTCGATCGCCCCGAGCGCCCCGACGACGGCCAGCACGAAGAGGGGCGAGTACGTGGAGGCATCCAGGGCATTGAATAGAAAGGCCAGACTCAGGATCACTGCAACGATCAGGACGCCGCCCATCGTGGGCGTGCCCTCCTTGACCAGGTGACTCCCAGGCCCGTCCATGCGGATCTGCTTGCCCAGGCCCAACCAGTGCAGTAGCCGCAGGTAGGACGGCATGAGGATGACCATGCAGGCGAAGGCGAGGAGCAGCCCCTGGATGAACTCGACGCCGTGCTCTTTCACCTGACCTCCTCACCGGTCGGGTGCGCTCCTCCCTGCGCCTCCGTGTCGCTGAACCAGCCCCCGAAGCTCGTCTCCAGCGCATCGACCAGCCGCTCCAGGGCGGCCCCTCGCGATGCCTTGACGAGCACCGTGTCTCCCGGCCGAAGCCGGTGACGCAGGACCGTCAGGGCCGCCTCGCGGTCCGGGACGAGAACGACGCCCTCGCCGAGTGCCGCCGCTCCCGCCGCGATCCCGGCCGCGCCATCCCCCACGACGACCAGCTGATCCACGACCTGGGCCGCCGCGGCGCCGACGTCGGCGTGGCCTCGTTCGTGCGCTTCGCCGAGCTCGAGCATCTCCCCGAGAACCGCCACGTGGCGGCCTGGCAGCGTGGAGAGCAACTCCAGCGCCGCGACCATCGAGGCCGGCGAGGCATTGTACGTGTCGTCGAGCACGGTCAGGCCGGGGATCCGGACGATCTGGTCGCGATGCTCCGCTTCCCAGCCGTGGTGCAGGCCGGCCGCTATGCGGTCCAGATCCAGCCCGGCCGCCACCCCGACCGCCGCCGCCGCCAGGCCGTTGTGCACGCCGTGGCGGCCCAGAGCCGGCGTAGACACGCGGACGGAGCCTGCGGGCGCGATGAGCGTGAACCTCATCCCGTCCAGGCCGGCCGACGCGACCTCCTGCGCCCGCACATCCGCCTCCGGCGCGAAGCCGTAGGTGATCGTCCGCGCCGCGGTCCGGGCTCGCATCCCGGCAGCCCTGGCGTCGTCGGCGTTGAGAATAGCCGTGCCGTCCGCAGGCAGCGCCTCGACGAGCTCCGCCTTGGCCCGCTCCACGGCTCCAATGCTGCCGATCCGCGAGAGGTGGACCTCGCGGACGGCCGTCACGACGCCGATCCGGGGCCGGGCGATGGCCGCCAGCTGAGCGATCTCGCCGCCCATGTACATCCCCATCTCGAGAACCGCCGCTTCGTGCTCGGGTCCCATCCGCAGCACCGTCAGGGGCAGGCCGATCTCGTTGTTGGCGTTGCCCTGGCTCTTGAGAGTGACGTACTGCTCGCCCAGGACGGCCGCGACCGCCTCCTTTGTTGAGGTCTTGGCGATGCTGCCGGTCACGCCCACCACCAATGGAGAAAACCGACCTCGCCAGGCTGTGGCTACGGCGTGGAGCCCCAGGAGCGTGTCCGGCACGGCCACGATGGCCGCGTCCGCACGGTCCGCAACAGCCATGTCGATGCCGGCACCGGCGGACCAGTCGGCCTCGCGCACGAGCAGGGCGGCGGCCCCGGCAGCGACGGCGTCGCCCAGGAAGCGATGGCCGTCGGTCGTCTCGCCCGGCAGGGCAACGAAGAGGTTCCCGGGGACGACCGCACGCGAGTCGACGGCTGCCCCTCGGATGGCCCTGCTCGACGGGCGGACCAGTCTTCCGCCGGTGGCTGCGGCGATCTCGGCGGCGGTCAGGGCCGGCGGCCCCAAGCCGGGCCGGGACTCCCGGGGTCGGGTGTCGGTCACCTCTTCAGTGTCGCACAGCCGACAGATCACGTGCGGGCCTCCGCCATCAGCCCAGCGACTTGGCTTTCTGTCCGCCTGGCGGCGCCGGGCCGTCCTTGTTGGGAGGGATCTGAAGCCCGGTGACCGCGTCGGTCGCTATCCGCCGGAAGAGCTCCGTGGACTGGACAGGCATGGCCAGCACCCCCTGGCTGACCTTCGTGGGCTTCCCCTGGTAGATCACCGCCCCGATGGTCACGTCCGGCGAACTGTGGCCGATCCAACCGTAGAAGCTGTAGTTGTAGATGTCGCTCATCCAGTCGCCCTTCCCGTTGTTCAGGGTGGGATCCCAGATCTGAGCGGTGCCGGTCTTCCCGCCGATGAAGTAACCGGGAATGTAGGTGGACTGCGCGTACGACGGTACGGCCGTGACGACGTGAGTCATCAACCCGGTCAACGAGTTCGAGATGCTGGAGCTGACGATCTGCCGGGATGCCGCGCCCGGCGACGATGCCGCGCTTACAGCATTGGTCTCGGCGACATGTGGAGTCACAACCGTGCCGCCATTCGCCATCTCGGAGTAGGCACGCATCAGCTGGATCGGCGTGACGGCCACGCCCTGCCCGAAGGAGGCATTGGCCAGGTCTATCTGGCTCCAGGGCTCGGACGCGGGATCTCGAACGATGCCGCTCACCTCGCCGGCCAGGTCAACGCCCGTCTTCTGGCCGATGCCGTAGCTCTGCCAGGTGTCGTAGAGCGTTGCCGATGCGGAGGCGACCGTCTTTCCAAGACGGAAGGCCACCTGTGAGGCGCCGACGTTGCGCGACCAGGCGACTATGTCGGCGAAGGTCATCCAGCCCATCGACTTGCGGTTGGCGTCGGCTATCTCCTGCCCTCCCGGCAGCTTCATGACCCCGAAGTCGTTGATCTTGGTCGTCAGAGCGGTCGTCTTGGTCTTGAGAGCGGCCGAGGCCGTAAGCATCTTGAAGACGGAGCCCGGCTCGTAGACCTCGGTGATGATCGGGTCCATGAAGAGCCCTGGGTTCTGGGCGGCGACCCGCGTATATGCGTTCGCGTCGTAGGAGGGATAGCTCGCCTCGGCCAGGATGGCCCCCGACTTGGGGTCCATCACGACCGCAGACACGGTCTTGGCTTTGTCGGCGATCCAGGTGGAGAAGACCTCCTGCTCCACCTGGAGCTGGAGGCCGACATCGATCGTCGTTCGGATGTCTTCACCTGGGGAGCCCGGATCAACGACCGTGGTCCCGGCCGGGCCCGGCTTGTTGGGGTCGACCTCGACCACTTCGGGGCGGCCGGCCAGCAGGGCGTCGTACTGCTGCTCGAGGCCGTACTGGCCCGCGCCGGCCGCGTTGACGAAGCCGAGCAGCTGAGCCGCCAGCGACGTACGGGGGGCGCCGCCGGCCTGCGGGTATTCCCGTACCGGCGTCGGTTCGAGAGTGACTGAGGGCAGGGCGCCGGCCGCCTGACCCTGGGCGATCTCGCCGGCCACGTCCGGGTCGACGTTCGAGGCCAGGATGACGTAGTAGCCGTCGCCGGTCATCGCCTTCCGGAGAGCCGCCTCCGGGTCGCCTGTCAGACCGAGGTAGTCGACCAGGGCCGCGGTATCGCGCTGCCGCTGGGTCTGGGTCATGCCGTGAAGGTCGGCCACGACACGGTAGCGGTAGATCGTCTCGGCCAGAACGATCGTCCCCGTCCGGTCGTAGATCGTGCCCCGCTTCGCCGGCAAGGACTCGCGCATTGTGGTCGTCCCGCCAGCCATGGCCGTGAGCTGCTCACGCTGATTGACCTGCCAGTAGGCCAGCCGCATTACCATGCCGCCCGACAGCAGGGTCAGGACAAGGAAGAGCAGCAGGATGCGGCCTCGCGAGTCCGTCCGGCCTAGCATCGGGGCCGCTCCTCAGCGAGCCGGCAGAACGATCGGAGCGGGCAGCTGCGTGAGACCGCCGGAGATCGCCTGTCGCCGGATGGCGGACTCGCGGTCGAGCCGGCCGATATCGGAGAGATCCTGCTGCCGCCGAGCCTGAAGCTGCTGGTACTCGGCGTTCAGCTGGCCCATGTCGTAGCCGGACGCAGACACGCGAACGGTCTGGACGAGCGAGAAGAAGCTGAGCATGAACGCGACGACGATGAGACCGATCGCGATACCGAATACGCGCGGATGCCGCTTGGTGCGGTAGGCCACCCGTGACGGCCGGCGTGATGTAAGCGGCGCCTGGGGGCGGAGGAGGGGGCTCTCCAGGCGCCGCCGCGGCAAGAACATCGAGCGAGGGCGAGCGCCCTCATAGACGGCCATCAGCCGAGGCTCCGCAACTGCAGCCACTCACCGGGCGTGGTCCGGCCGGAAAGCTCCGTGTCCCACCGATCGCCGAGTTCGGGCATCTCCGATTCGTCGACCCAGCCAAGGAGACCGGCATAGCGCTCCGTCCGCTCGTGTATCTCGTGCTGGCGGCGGCCGTAGGTCCGGCGGCGGCTGGCCTGGTGTCGCTTGCTCATCGGTTCCTCCTTTCTCGATCGGGTCTAGGCGGCGACGCGCTCGGCAACCCGGAGACGGGCACTGCGAGAGCGTGGATTGGTGCGGATTTCCTCTGCGCTCGGCGTGCGCGACTTGCCGAGAGACCGGAGCGCCGGCTGGTGGCCGCAGACGCACACCGGCACCTCCGGCGGGCAGATGCAGCCGCGCTGCTCGGCGGCGATGAAGCGCTTCACGATGCGGTCCTCGAGGGAGTGGTAACTGAGCACCACCAGACGCCCGCCCGGCCGCAGCAACACGAGCGAGGCCGCGAGCCCGGCCTCGAGAGCGGCCAGCTCGTCGTTCACGGCGATCCGGAGGGCCTGGAAGACGCGCGTCGCCGGGTGCACACGTCTGCCTTTGGGCGTGGGCACAGCCCGCTCCACCAGCGCCGCCAGCTGCTCCGCCGTTTCCACGGGAGAGTGGCGTCGCGTCTCGACGATCGTGCGGGCGATGCGTCCGGCAAACGGCTCCTCGCCGAACCGCCGGAAGAGGGCCGCGAGCTCGCCTGCCTCCAATGTCGATAGCAGGTCGGCGGCCGGCCGGCCGCGGCTGGTGTCGAAGCGCATGTCCAGGCGCCCGCCGGCCCGGAAGCCGAAGCCGCGCTCCACGTCGGCAAGCTGGTAGCTCGAGAGGCCCAGGTCCAGGAGCAGCCCGTCCACCTCACGGAATCCGGCGGCCAGCGCCACGACGGCCAGCTGGGCGAAGTTCGCCTGCCGCAGGACGACGCGATCGCCGAAACGAGCCAGACGCCGGGCACTCCTGGCGATGGCGGCCGGGTCGGCATCGAGGCCGAGGAGGCGGCCATCGGGCGAGGACGCGTCGAGGATCCGCTCGGCGTGGCCGGCTCCACCGAGGGTGGCGTCGAGCTGGAGGCTGCCAGGACGCGGGGCGAGTGTCTCGACGACCTCGCCTGCCATCACCGGCAGGTGCCCTACCTCCCGTTCGGCGCCCCCCTCGAGAGAGCCGGCCGCTGCCACGTCACCGGCCGCCAACTCGAGCGGATCGCGTGATTCCTTGTCGCTCATGTCAAATGACCAACCCGGACATCTGGGCGGCCAGGTCGCGGGGCGAATCCACCGGCTGCTGGGATTCCGCCCAACGCTCCGGATTCCAGACCTCGACGTGGTCCCGCTGGCCGACGACCAGCGCCTCGCTCCCGAGGCCGGCCCACTCCCGGATCGATGCGGGCAGGACGACTCGGCCCTGAGCGTCGGTCTCGAGATCGAAGGCGTTGGAGAAGATGAAGCGCGAGAGTCTTCGGGCGTTGTCGTTGGCCAGTGGCAGGGCCGCGAGCTTGGCGGCTAACTCGTCGAAGGAGTCGCGCGTGAAGATGGCCGCGCAACCGTCCATCCAGTTGGCAAGGACGGCACCCTCGTCGAGCTGCAGGCGGAACTTGGCCGGTATTGCCACCCGGCCCTTCGCGTCTACAGTGTGTGTGTACCTGCCCCGGAACATAGGACCGTCGCTCTTCCGTTTCAATCTAGTGGCGGCTATCGCCGCCGCGGAGACGTATCTCCGACTCTGGCGCCGCTGGCAGCGTGGAATCACCACGATTCCCCACTGAGTGCCACCGAGATGGATCATACACCCACTTGTGTGACCGTCAACGGAGGTTCATGGGAATCTCGGCCACCGATCCACCAGCGCATCAACCCCTGGAGCGGGCGAGTCGAGGCTCGCGGGAACCTCAACGGCGAGCCGTCAGCCGCCGCGCACATGAGAGAGGGAAGATCAGATGATGATCCTGGCCATCGAGCGACCCATCCCGAGCGTCGCAGACGCCCAGTTCACGCCCGAACTGGCAGCCGCCGAGGCGCGTCGGGCGTGGGAGCTACACCAGGCCGGCACGTTCCGGGATCTCTACTTCCGAGCCGACCAATCGTCCGCCGTACTCGTGCTGGAGTGCGGCGACGTGGCCGAGGCCCGCCAGATCCTCGCTTCGCTGCCGCTGGTAGCCCATGGCCTTACCGAGTTCGAGGTCCTGCCGCTGCGTAGCTACCCTGGCTTCGAGCGGCTCTTCGCGCCGGGCGCCGTTTCTAGCGAGCGCCGGTAAGGCAGGGCAGCTCCGTCGCGGACGGGCCCGGGATGTAGCGCGCGACCCAGGCGGAGAGCCGGCAAGCGAGATCCTCGGCGAGTCTCGGGCTGGCGCCGTCGCGTTCGAACGACAGCCGGAAGCTGGCCATGATCTTGATCAGCTCGGCGCGGGAGCTGCCGGTCCACTCGAGAGCCGGGCAGGAGCCGCGGAGCCGGCAGTCCTCCTCCTGTGAGAAGTGCCGGACGGAGAAGTCCCCGAAGTCGCGAAGCGCGCGTTCAACGACAGAGCGCTCGCTTCCGGTCTCGATCGTCGCGACCAGGACGTCGGCCCGCTCTACAAGGGCACGTCGCTGCGCGTCAAGCAGCGGGGCGCCGGTCTCCATGCTCGGCTGCCACCCGATCGACATCCCGTAGCTCCTTCATCATGACCGGCCTGCGACCTGCGCCCTGCCCTCTCGGCGAAGGCGGAGCGGCTACCCCGTATCAGGCCGCGACCAGCTCCTAGCGGCCAGTGCCATTCGACCCACCAATACGTGACCGGCTCGCTGCGAGTTACGCCGACCGGGTAGGTTGACATACCACCCCATCGCGTTCGCCTGTGCTCGTGTGGCCGCCCCGCGGGCGCGGCCATTCAGGTGCCGCCTTACCTCGTCGGTGGCGGAATCTTCAGCTTGTCGCCCGGGCTGATGGCATCGGAGCTGCCCAGCGACGGATTCATCTGGTGAATCTTGGCGACTGTGACACCGAAGAAACTGGCGATGTTGGGGAGGGTGTCCGCCACCGCGGATCCGTTTTGGCCCGCCCCTCTGACCGTGTAGACGTAGCAGCTGGGCTGATCGGAGCACGGCACGACCAGGCTCATGCGGGAGGCGGTGGCGCCGGGAGGCCACGAGCTGGTCGGGGCGGGCGTGGGGGTCGGGGCGGGCGTGGGGGTCGGGGCGGGCGTGGGGGTCGGGGCGGGCGTGGGGGTGCGCAGCGGGGTCGCGGAAGCTGCCGGCGTGGGGGATGGGCTCGGCGACGGCGTGCCAGTCGGGGCGGGCGTAGCGGTCGCAGACGGCGAGGGCGGCACGACCACAGCCACCTGGCTCGCACGGTTGGGGCCGCCGAACGGCAGCACGCCGAGGATCGGACCGGTCAGCAGTATCCCCAGCGCCGCGACCACGAGGACGATCGCGGCGACGGTCATTACCGGAAAGGCTGCCTTCTTGTCTTGCACGGCCGCGGACGCGGTGCCCTCGTTCGCCAGCAGCGTGCCCCTCACGTAACGCGGGCAGCTGACGTGGACTCGCTGCAAGCACACCAGCTCCTGCTGACGCAGCGAGAGCGGCAACGGATCGCCGAAGGCGGCGCAGCGGTGCGTCGGCACGGCCGTTTCCTGGGCGTCCGCCAGCCGGCCGTCCGCGCCGACATTGCGGAGGAAGTGGCAGCGTATCGGCCCGGGTGCGGAGGGGGTCGGGTCGGACCACGGCCTGAATCGAGGCCCAAGGTCGAGCGATTCCTCCGCGCTGCCGGGAGGAACGACGGGCTGCGTTCCGAGCGCGGTCCCGGGCGGGCTCGCGAGGGGAACGGCGGGCTGCGTTCCGGGCACGGTCCCAGGCGTCAGGCCACGATCGCTGGAGCCGCCGCCGATGAGATCCCCGGAGATGCCAGACTCGTCGCCCTCATCGGGCGGCAGATCTCGGCCGGCGCGAGCGCGTCCGAACCTGGTCTGCTCCTCTTCGGGCGGTGTCCGGCCCCCCGTCTCGTCCCTACGTTCCGAGCCTTCGCCTGCCTCCACGACGTCTCCTGCCAAAAGACTACGCCCGGCAGGTACAGCCAGGCAGCCGATGTCGCGGAGTCTAGTACCTTTCGAGGGTTGCCGTCCCCTTGGTCTCGGTGGTAGCCTCCCGGCTCTCGGAGGTCATTTCCCGTCCGATGGCACTTCTTCAGTCTGTCACCGACCTACCGCCGCTGGCCGCGGCCTCGAACGCGGCGCGGATACGGCGTTGCACCTTCCGCCGCTTGAGTCGAGTCGCCGCGAGCACCGATTCCGGATACGAGGTCAGCTGCCTGTACCCCGACAGGCGAGTGCCGCTGCCGCTCGGGGCCATGGATTCGAGCCTCGAGATCTGCCAGGCCTGCACGGCCAGCCACATCTTCCGACCGGACGAGGACTGAAGCCGCCTCGGCGCTTCAGCCAGGCGGTTCTCGGCGCTTCAGCCGATTCTCCGGCAAGCCACAGCCAAACGGCAGCCACACGGCAGCCACGCGGCGGCTCGGCGCTCCGACTTCAGGGTTGGCGGCGAGCCGGCCTGTAAGCCGAGTTCTGTACCGCGACTTGCGTCGCGGCGACGATCATCCATCTCTGGCCGCCGGTTGCCCGACGGCTCAAGCGGCCGACCCGAGGACTGGGCAGCGCGACCTCTTCCGCTCGGAAGCCCGGTTGCCCGGACCTCCGAACCGCGTCCTCCTATTTGGCCTTGCTCCGGGTAGAGTTTGCCGCGTTTCACCAACCGCGCTCGGGTTGCCCCGGGCCCGGCTACGTCTCTGTGGCACTGGTCCTCGCCTCGCGGCGGACGGGCGTTACCCGCTACCCTGCGCTGAGGAGCTCGGACTTTCCTCGCGCCATCGGCTTTCGCCTAGGGCGCGCGATCATCCGGCCGACTCGCCGAGGCGGGATTGTAGTCCAGTCTCGTGTTCGCGCCAAACCGGGACGCGCTCCGGCGCCGGAGGACAAGATGGACTGTGACCTTGAAGTCACCTCGGGCGGAGGCCCGATCCGGGTCCGGCGCGCACTTCCGGCCGATGCGCGGGCAATCGCGGAGGTGGCCGTCCGTGGCTGGCAGACGGCCTACCGCGGCTTGATGCCGGACGATTTCCTGGCCCGGCTCTCTGTGACCGGGCGCGAGGCGGCGTGGCGAGAGATGCTCGATCGCGACGTCGACGGCGTCCTCCCCGCCTGGCTCGCGGAACGCGACGGCCGGGCGGTGGGCTTCGCGAGCAGCGGCCCGCCTCGGGACCAGGACGTGCCACTTCCCAGCGCGGAGCTCTACGCCATCTACATCCTCACGGAAGAGCGGCGCAGCGGCATCGGCCGCCTGCTCCTGCAGACAACCGCGGCGCACTGGCGCGAACGCGGTGCCACCGAGCTCGTACTCTGGGTGCTGGAGGGCAACGCCCCGGCCCGTGGCTTCTACGAGGCGACGGGCTGGCGGCCGGACGGCGCTCGGCAGCAGCTTGAGATCGCCCGCACCAGCCTGACCGAAATCCGCTATCGCCTGGCGCTGGCCGCCCCACTGCCAGGCTCGTTGTAGGATTTGTGTCCGCCGGCGTATCGGGCGCGGGCATGCCAAGCCTGGAGCGGACAATGGTTGGGAAGGGCAAGAAGGGCGCTTTTCGGGACCTTCTGGGCGTGGAGCCGGGTGAGAAGGTCGACCTCGCCCGCTTCGACTGTGGCGCGACATTCGGTCGCCAGAAAGACGAAGCCGAGACCACGCTGGCCGCGAACCTCGCCCGCCTGACGAGTCTTCAGGAGCGCATCTACGCCGAGGCAAAGCACGCCGTTCTCATCGTCCTCCAGGGAATCGACGCCGCCGGCAAGGACGGCACCATCTCGGTCATCGCCGGGGCGTTCAACCCCCAGGGCACGCCGGTCACGTCGTTCAAGGTCCCCACGCCGGAGGAGCTGGCCCACGATTTCCTGTGGCGCGTCCACGCCGCCGTGCCGGGCAAAGGCGAGATCGGGATCTTCAACCGCAGCCACTACGAGCAGGTCCTCATCGTCCGCGTCCACAACCTGGAGCCCGAGGCGCGCTGGAGGAACCACTACCGCGAGATCCGGGATTGGGAGCGGATGCTCACCGACGAGGGGATGACGATCCTCAAGTTCTTCCTGGCCATCGACAAGGAAGAGCAGCGAACTCGCTTCCAGGATAGGATCGACGACCCGACCAAGCGATGGAAGTTCAAGATGGCCGACATCGCCGAGCGCAAGTTCTGGGACGACTACACGGCCGCCTTCGAGGAGATGCTTTCGGAGACGAGCACCGACTACGCTCCCTGGCACCTGGTTCCGTCGAATCGCAACTGGCTGCGCAACGTGGCCGTGAGCGAGATCGTTGCCGACGCACTGGACGAGCTGAATCCCCAGTATCCGGAGGCCGAACCGGGCGTCGAAGGTCTGAAGGTCCAGTAACGCCTCGGGTCGGACGGACGAGTCAGCCTTCCGCCGCGCCCTGGTCCCGCTTGGAGGTCTTGCGGCCGCCCGGTCTCAGAGGCAGGGCGGTGGTTGCGGCGGGCATGCCAAGGACCACGGTATTGCCGGAAGAATCGCCGAGCGCTTGCAGTACGCGCAGCTGCATCAGATTTGGGTTGTCGTCGAGCAGTCGCGCCGCGTTGGCGAGATTGCGCAACGCCGCATTCTCGCCGCGTGCCCTTTCGAGCGCAGCCAGGCCCTCCTGCCTGGCTGTCACCACCTGCGCGAACGTCTCCTTCAGATGACCCGGGAACATCAGGTCCTTGATGCTGGCCTCCAGGAGGCGAAGTCCCAGGGCCTCAGCGCGCGGCCGCCCGAGTTCCATGAGGCGCTCCGACAGCTGAACTCTGGTGGAGAGCAGCGCCTCGATTTCGACCGAGCCAACAACCTCTCGGGCCGCGAGCTGCAACCCGCTGTAGAGGGCGCCGTTGAAGTCAACCGCGCCGTTCACGGCCAGGGCCGGGTCGGCGATCTCGTAGTTGGCTGCGAGGCTGACCTTGAGTGAGACCCCGTCCGAGCTCAGGAGTTCCTGGCCGGCAATCGTAATGAAGCGCGGGCGGACGTCGATTCGTGTGATGGTCGTTCCGCGTGAGAAGACCCAGTACCGGCCGGGCCCGAGGACGCCGCGGAATCTCCCGTTCTCGTAGCGAAGCCCGCGCTGATGCTCGAATACGACAACCGGCCGCAGAGCCAGTCTGAGGAACGAGATCGCGACGAGCAGAGTCAGTCCGAGGACCAACGCCAGGGCCTGGAGAAAGTCGGTCGTATCCACCCCCGCTCTCCCTTCCTGCTAGATGGCCCTGCCCGGGGGACCCCGAGACTCCGGCGGAGGTCTTAGCCTGCAGGGCCGTAGTCTCGTTGCGTTACCGCCGGCCCCCGGGGCAGAGCTGAGGGATTCGAACCCTCCGACACCATCGGTGGAAGGGGCAACGTGCGAAGCCGCTCCGGAGATGCGGGACGGCCGCTTCCCTCTCCCGTGCAATTCTAGTCGGACACCTCTACCGCCGGCGGCCGTGTTCGCCGCGGCCATGCGCGCGGAGATGATCTCGTGGGCGTTCGAGAAGTCCGCCGGTCATGCGCCCCACGACGATCGAGGAGCAGGCGGCGATCGGAGGGCTCGCCTAGGGTCGAACCACCACAGACCGCGGCCCGCCGGCCTGGACCCGATCGATCGCCTCGTTGCAGAGCGCATCAGCCTGCTTGTTCTGGGCCCGCGGAACATGCGTGGCCGTCCACCTTCCGAAGCGGGCCAAGCGCGCTCTTGCCTCGGCGTGGAGCGGGATCAGTTTGGCGTCCTTCACCCGCCAGCGGCCGTGGAGCTGCTCGACGATCAGCTTCGAGTCGAGGAGCATGTCCACCTCGCTTGCTCCCAGCTCCTCGGCAAGCGCGACCGCGCGCAGAACTGCCGTGTATTCCGCCACATTGTTCGTCTGTACGCCCAGGTACTCCGAGATCGAAGCCAGTGGCGGGGCGTCGGGGCGGCGCGATCCGGCCGCGGCCGCGTCTACGAGGACGGCGCCCAGCGAGGCCGGGCCGGGGTTGCCGCGTGCGGCGCCGTCGGTGCGGACGATCAGCCGCAGGCCGGCCGGGGCCACGGCATCCGCGTCCGCTCCTGAAGCAGCATCCGACCCCTCCCCTGCCCCGGCGCCGACCGACTGCCAGAGGGAATCCCAGCCGCTCTCCCCGTCGCCGCTCAGCCTCGTCGCCCCACGATCGCCGAGGAGACTTCCAGGATCGCCCTGGTGATGTTGATGCCGCGGGGGCAGGCGTCGACGCAGTTGAAGATCGTCCGGCAGCGCCACACGCCGTTCTCGTCGGACAGGATCTCGAGCCGTTCGGCGGCGCCTTCGTCACGCGAGTCGAAGATGAACCGATGGGCCTGGACGATCGCGGCCGGACCGACGTATTCGGGCCTGGCCCAGAAGGAGGGGCACGCACTCGTGCAGGCGGCGCACAGGATGCACTTGGTCGTGTCGTCGTACCGGGCTCGATCTGCCGGGCTCTGGCGCCGTTCCCGCTCCGGCTCGGGCGATTCGTTGATGAGGTACGGCTTGACGGACCTGTACTTGCCGAAGAAGCCGCTCATCTCGACGATCAGGTCCTTCACCACCGGCAGGCCGGGCAGTGGCGCGACCGAGATCTTCTTGCCCAGCTGGTCGACCCTGATCCGGCAGGCCAGCCTGTTGCGGCCGTTGATGAGCATCGCGTCGGAGCCGCAGATGCCGTGCCCGCAGGAGCGGCGGAAGCTGAGCGAGCCGTCATTCTCCGCCTTGACCTTGATCAGGAGGTCCAGGACGCGGTCCATCGGATCGACGGCGACCGCGTAGGTCTCCCAGTGGGGCGCCTTGTCACGCTCGGGGTCGTAGCGGAGGATGCGCAGATCGACGTTCATCGGGCGACCTCAGTACGTCCGCGGCTTCGGTTCGAAGCGGGTGATCGAGACGTCCTTGTAGCGGAGCGTCGGCCCGTCCGTGCCTCGGTACGCGAGGGTGTGCTTGAGCCACTTCTTGTCGTCGCGCTCTGGGTAATCCTCGCGTGAGTGGGCGCCGCGGCTCTCGGTCCGAGCCAGGGCCGACGAGACCGTGACGTGCGCGATGTCGAGCAGGTAGCCGAGCTCCCGGGCTTCGATCAGTTCGGTGTTGAAGACGGATCCGCAATCGGTGATCGAGATCCTGTCGTGGCGAGCCTCGAGCTCTCTGACCTTGGCGAGGGCCGCCGTGAGCAGCTTGCCGTCGCGGTACACGCCGACGTTGTCCATCATCTCGGCCTGCAGTTCGGTGCGAATCGCGGCCGCGGATTCGCCGCTGCTCGGGCGCGCGCGGATCGCCTCGAGCTCGGCCCGAACCGGCTCCACGGCGTTGGGTATTGGCCGTGGCCGCTCCACACCGCCGGCGTAGCGCGCCATCTGCCGCCCCGCGCGCCGGCCGAAGACGAGGAGATCCACGAGGGAGTTGGTGCCCAGGCGATTGGCCCCATGGACGCTGACGCAGGCGCACTCGCCCGCGGCGAAGAGTCCCGGAACGACGGTGCTCTTCTCGTCGCGCGTGACTTCTGCCGAGACGTTGGTCGGGATCCCGCCCATGGCGTAGTGGGCCGTCGGCTGCACCGGGACCGGCTCGGTGAGCGGCTCCACTCCCTGGTATATGCGGGCGAAGTCGGTGATGTCCGGCAGCTTCTCCTCGATCACCTTTCGGCCGAGGTGGCGTACGTCGAGGTAGAGGTAGTCCTTGCCACCGATGCCACGGCCGGCCCTGATCTCCTGGTACATCGCCCGGCTGACCATGTCGCGCGGGGCGAGTTCCATCAGCTTGGGGGCGTAGCGCTCCATGAAGCGCTCGCCCAGATCATTGAGCAGGGTGCCTCCCTCGCCGCGAGCCGCCTCCGAAAGCAGGATGCCGATCCCCACGATCCCGGTCGGGTGGAACTGGAAGAACTCCATGTCCTGGAGGGGGATGCCGTGGCGATAGCACAGGGCCACACCGTCGCCGGTCAGGCTGTGGGCATTGGACGTGATCCGGAACATCCGTCCGAAGCCGCCGGTGGCCAGCAGAACGGCCTTGGCCCGGAAGGTGTGCAGCTCGCCGTCGGCGAGACGCTGGGCCACGACTCCGGCCGCACGCCCTCCGGCGCCGGGCTCGCCGCCGTCGAATAGCAGATCCACGACGCCGAACTCATCGAAGAACCTGACGCCGTGCTTGATGCACTGCTGGTAGAGCGTCTGCAGGATCATGTGGCCCGTTCGGTCGGCTGCGAAGCAGGCCCGCCGGACGGGCGCTTCGCCGTAGTTGCTGGTGTGGCCACCGAAACGCCGCTGGTCGATCTTGCCGTCGGGGGTGCGGTTGAACGGCAGGCCCATGTGTTCGAGCTCGATGACGGTCTCGATCGCCTCCCGGGCGAGCACTTCCGCGGCATCTTGGTCGACCAGATAGTCGCCACCTTTGACGGTGTCGAACATATGCCACTCCCAGTGGTCCTCCTCGAGGTTCCCGAGAGCGGCGCAGACACCCCCCTGAGCGGTGCCGGTGTGGGATCGCGTTGGGTAGAGCTTGGTCAGGACGGCGGTGTTCACGCCCTCGCGAGCCAGCTCGAGAGCGGCCCACAGGCCGGCGCCTCCGGCGCCCACAACGATCGCGTCGAACGGGTAGTCCATCGCTAGACGGGCTGGATGTTGGCAGTCATGACGACCAGGGTGCCCAGGACGAAGACGACCAGGCCGAGGATCGACAGCACCATCAGGGCCAGGGTCCGCCGGCCGCCCTGCAGGTAGTCCATCGTCACCGTTCGGATGCCCAGGAAGGCGTGGCTGAGAACGACGATCAGGAACAGCCAGTCGAAGCTGCGGATCGCGAGGTCGTCCCAGCGGGCGCTGATGAAGCCGCTCTTCTCCTGAGCGGGGTCGAACAAGAAGTGCATCACGCTGAAATGGGTCAACGCCAGCACGAAGAGCGCGACTCCCGAGACCCGCATGTAGTACCAGGCGGCAAGCTCGAAGCCACCGCTCTGCGGGCGAGGTCGGCCGGATCGCGAATACAGCGCCATCTCCCGCCTCCCTCTACGCGCCGAAGATGGGCTTGAGGATGATGAACGCCGCCGGCAGTCCTGCCACGACGAAGATCACCCAGTTCGCATACCAGATCTGCTTGTGGTAGGCGGTCAGGCGCGGCCAGAAGTCCATCAGCAGGATCCGGATGCCGTTGAGGGCGTGGTAGAGGAGCGCGCCGCCGAGCAGCACCTCCAGAATCCGCCCCAGCGGGCTGGCATAGAACTTGAGCAGGTCGTCGTACACGCTTGGGTTGCCGCCCGACAGGTATATGTCGAAGACGTGGAGCAGCACGAAAGCCCAGATGGCGATCCCCGAAATACGGTGGAAAGCCCAGGCCACCATCCCCTCGGAGCCGCGGTAACGAAGCAGCATGCTGCCTCCCGAATGTTGTCTGTCGCGCTTGCGCCCGATCAGGAAGCCTGGCCGATCAGGCCGGGGCGGCCAGCTAAGCCAACCGCTTAACTATCGCATCTGCGAAGTCGCTCGTTCCGGCCGTTCCGCCGAGATCGTAGGTGACGGTTCGGCCTTCGGCGAGGACCGACCGGATCGCTTCTTCGACTCGCCCGGCCGCGGCCTGCTGGCCGATGTGCCGGAGGAGCAGAACGCCTGAGAGCATGAGCGCCGTTGGGTTGGCCTTGTTCTGCCCGGCATACTTGGGCGCCGAGCCGTGGACTGCCTCGAATACCGCCGCGTCCGGGCCTATGTTCGCGCCCGGAGCCACTCCGAGACCGCCCACCAGTCCGGCCGCCAGGTCGCTGATGATGTCGCCGTAGAGATTTGGCAGGACGAGCACGTCGTACAGCTCGGGCTTCTGGACGAGCTGCATGCACATGTTGTCTACGATGCGGTCCTCGAAGGCGATCCTGCCTTCGTACTGCGCGGCGATGGTCCGGCAGCTCTCCAGGAAGAGGCCGTCGGAGAGCTTCATGATGTTGGCCTTGTGGACCGCCGTGACCTTGCGGCGGCCGTTAGCGACGGCGTATTCGAAGGCGAAGCGAGCGATCCGCTCGGAGGCGGCTCGAGTGATGATCTTGATGCTCTCCGCCGCGTCCGGACCAACCATGTGCTCGATGCCGGCGTAGAGGTCCTCGGTGTTCTCGCGAACGATGACCAGATCCACGTTCTCGTAGCGGGTCCGCAGACCGGGGATCGACCGGACCGGCCGGAGGTTCGCGTAGAGGCCGAGCGTCTGGCGCAGGGCCACGTTGACGGACCGGAATCCCTCGCCGACCGGCGTCGTTATGGGTCCCTTGATAGCGACTTTGTTGCGCAGGATCGAGTCGAGGACGTACTGCGGAAGAGGGGTCCCCTCCTTCGCCATGACCGCTTCTCCGGCTTCGACGACCTCCCAATCGAACTCGACACCGGAGGCGTCGAGGACCCGCCTGGTCGCCACGGCCAGCTCGGGGCCGATGCCGTCTCCCGGGATGAGCGTCACTGTCTGGGCCATGGAGGAATTCTAGCCGCATGGTCGGGCGCACCGCAGACGGCCCGACATTGGCGTCGGGTCGCATGGCCGCGGATACCCGGGCAACGGGCGCCGTTCGTCGCCGTCGCCGTCGCCGAAGAGGCGGGCGGCAGGCGATCGTTTCGGTCGGGGCCGGCGCGTTGTGTCGATGCGCGGTCGCCCAGGCGCCGTCGGCGCTGCCTCCTGCTACGATCGACCCCTCGCACCGGGGATCGCCGCGAACTCCGTTCCGCCCCGGCGCAATGTCAACATCGGGAGTGGCCGGCGTGAAGATCCAGGAAGCCGACGCAAAGTCGCTGCTGCTCGCCCAGGGACTGCCCGTTCCACCCTGGGAGGTCGCCCGAACGGCGGAAGAGGTGAAGGCGGCGGCGCAGCGGTTCCTCGACGCCGGGGCCGGTCGTGTCGTGGTCAAGGCCCAGGTCCTGGTCGGCGGCCGGGGCAAGGCAGGCGGCGTCAAGCTCGCGTCGTCCGCGCAGGAGGCCTCGGAAGTCGGCAGCCGCATCCTCGGTATGGACATCAAGGGCATAACCGTTCGGAAGGTCCTGGTCGGAGCGGCAGCCGAGATCGTCAAGGAGTTCTACCTCGGCGCCATCATCGATCGGGCCAGCCGCCGGATCGTGCTGATGGCCTCGGCCGAGGGCGGCGTGGAGATCGAGGAAGTGGCCCGGCAGAGCCCCGGCGCCATTCACCGCGTCTCCGCCGATCCCCTGCTCGGCCTGCTCGCATTCCAGGCTCGAAGCCTGGGCCTGGCCGTCGGCCTGCGCGATCCCCTGCTGAACCAGTTCGTGGCCATCGCCGGGGGGCTGTACGCGACGATGAAGGCCAACGACGCGGATCTAGTCGAGGTCAACCCGCTTGCGGTGGTGGCTGAGACGGCCGCGGACGGCACCCCACGGGAGCGGCTCGTCTGCCTGGACGCAAAGATCACCCTGGACGACTCCGGGCTCTCGCGTCATCTCGAGCTGGAGGCACTGCGCGACCTGGACGAGGAAGACCCGACCGACGCGCAGGCCCGGAAGCTGGGCATCAACTTCATCCACCTCGACGGCTCGATAGGCTGCATGGTCAACGGCGCCGGCCTGGCCATGACCACGATGGACCTCGTCAAGCACTTCGGGGGCGAGCCGGCCAACTTCCTGGACGTGGGCGGCGGCGCTCGCCACGAGACAGTACGCGGCGCCATGGAGCTGATCCTCGCCGATCCCAAGGTGAAGGCCATCCTGGTCAACATCTTCGGCGGCATAACCCGGGGCGACGAGGTTGCCGCGGGGCTGATCGAGGCTAGAGCGCAGCAAGCCCGGGCGGTCCCCATGGTCGTCCGGATCGTCGGCACGAACGCAGCCCAAGCGGCCCGGCTGTTGCAGGAGGCCCGGTTCGAGACGGCGACCTCGCTCGACGAGGCGGCCGAGAAGGCGGTAGCGATGGCGAAGGGGGCGGCGCGATGAGCATCCTCGTCGGAGGCGACACGCGCCTCGTGGTCCAGGGCATCACCGGCCGGGAGGGCGAGTTCCACACCCGCGCCTCGATCGCCTACGGGACGAAGGTCGTGGCCGGCACTCGGCCCGGCAAAGGCGGTCAGACGGCGATAGACGGCACGGTGCCGATCTTCGACACGGTCGCGCAGGCCGTCGAGGCAACCGGCGCCAACACGTCGGTCATCTACATCCCGGCATCGGGCGCGCCGGACGCAATCCTCGAGTCAGTAGACGCCGGCATCGGGACGATCGTCTGCATCACCGAAGGGATCCCTGCGCTCGACATGATCCCGGTGGTCGAGGTCGTCCGGCGGGCCGGGGCCCGACTGATCGGACCCAACTGCCCCGGCGTCACCTCGCCCGGCCGGGCCAAGGTCGGAATCATCCCGGCATCGATCCACATGCCCGGCCGCGTCGGCGTGGTGTCCCGGTCCGGGACGCTCACGTACGAGGCGGTCCAGGCGATGACAGACGCCGGCATCGGGCAGTCCACGTGCGTCGGCATCGGCGGCGACCCGATCATCGGCACCACCTTCCTCGACGTGCTGCGGCTCTTCCACGACGACCCGGAGACCGCGGCGATCGTCATGATCGGTGAGATCGGCGGCTCAGCCGAGGAAGAGGCCGCCGCCTACGCGACCGAGCACCTGCGCGGCGTCCCGATGGCGGCCTTCATCGCCGGCCGGACCGCACCGCCCGGCCGTCGGATGGGCCACGCGGGAGCGATCATCTCCGGCGGTTCGGGGACCGCCGCGGAGAAGATCGAGGCGCTCGAGGCGGCCGGGGTTCGCGTGGCCGATTCACCCACTCAGCTGCCGAGGCTGCTTCTCGAATCCGGCTTCCGACCGTAGATTCCGGCCGCAGAACGAGAACGGAGGCGATCATGGGCGTTCTGATGGACCTGATCGCCGGCGACGCCCGCGAGATCCTGCTCGCGATCAGCGTCGACGACTGGGCGGGCTTGCGCGATCGGTCTCGCTTCGTGGCCTACATCTCTCTGGGAGGCGGGCTGGACCTGACCTGGCTCGATCTTCTGGCCCTGGCGGCGCGCGAGACGATCGGCAGCGAGTCGCCCGGACCGTTCACCCTGGCCACGCATTCGCTGAAGAGCCGGCCCGGTGATGTCTCCGAGAGGACGGTCGAGCGAGTCGACCCGCACTGGATCGACGCTGTGGCGCGACTCCCCGACAGCCGAACAGACCGGATCGCCGCACGCTGGATCGAGCTGCTCGACTGCGAAGGCTGTGCGGTCGATCCGGAGGAGAAGCCCATGTTTCGTGAGCTGGCCGGCGATCTGATCGAGTTCTGTCGTCGCGCCGAGGGCGCCGAGGACGTTCTCTTCGCCTGGTCGCTCTAGTCGATCGCCACGACGGCAGCTGATGCCCGTCCCGGATCAGTAGCCGAGCTTCGTCCAGGCTGGGCCACCCGGAGCTTCGATGAGCTCGACCAGGACACCGTGACAGCTCTTGGGATGGACGAATGCGACGGGGCCTTCCCCGCCCTTTCGCGCCTCAGTGTCGATGAGCTGCAGGCCATCTGCGGCCAGCTTGTCCAGGGCAGCCTGGATATCCGGCACCTCGAAGCAGACGTGATGGAATCCCTCCCCCTTAGCCTCGAGGAAGCGGGCCACCCCGGTGGTGTCGTCGTCCGGCTGGACCAGCTCGATCCTGACCTCGCCGACGGGAAGGAATCCGATCGTCACCCGGTCGAAAGGAATCGGCGTCACCGTGTCTACCGTCAGTCCGAGCTTGTCGCGGTACAGGTCGAGGGCGGCATCCAGGCTTCGGACTATGACGGCTACGTGGTGGATTCTCCCGATCCCGAGGCCCTGGGGCAGGGCGGACTTGAGCTGATCCATGACTCTCCTGCGACTGGCGGGTTACTGCCGGACCGGACGGGCGTTCGATAGGCTCGGGCGGCTGGACCGCCCGTCGTGGCGCCATGGTACGAGAACCAGGATCGCGCGGCGAACATGGATGGCCCGGCGGCGGGGAGGCCGTGCCGGATCTGGCAGCTGCTGGCAGCTGCCAAACTCGCAGAGCAGTCCCGAGACTGGCAGCTGCCTGCAGCTGCCACACACGCTGAGTGGCTCAGGACGGTGCGGCGCCGGCGGCTCGTGGCCCTATGGCCGCGTGCCATCGCGGGGAGACGACCGCAGACACTGGCCGGCGCAGGCGTTTGGAACCGTGCAGCTACCTGCAGCTATCCGACGGATCGGGCATCGGCGCCGAAGTGCAGCTACCTGCAGCTATCCACTCGATCGGTCGCCGGGGCAGTGTAGATGTCGCCGGCCATCCACTCGATCGGTCGCCAGCGACTCCGCGGCCGGCGTCTAGACCGTGACCAGCTCGCGGTGCTCGCCCCAGACGCCCCGTAGCCGATCGCAGATCTCCCCCACCGTGGCATAGGCTTTGACCGCTTCAATCATGGAGGGCAGCAGGTTCTCCTCGCCGCGGGCGCATTCCTCGAGCCGGCGCATGGAGATCTCCCAGGCCGCGGCGTCGCGCTCGGCCCTCACCTGCTGAACGCGCTCCACCTGACGCCGTTCGCCTTCCGGATCGATACCTTGCAGGGGCGGCGTCGAGGTCTCCTCGTCGCGGAACTTGTTGACTCCCACAACGACCTTCGAGCCGCTCTCGATGGCACGCTGGACCTGGTACGAAGATTCCTGGATCTGGCGTTGCTGATAGCCCGTCTCGATGGCCGCAAGGGTTCCGCCCAGGCCCTCGATCTCGGCCAGGTAGTCGTTCGCGGCGGCTTCAAGCTGATTCGTCAGCGCCTCGACGAAGTAGCTGCCGGCCAGCGGATCCGGAGTCTCCGTGACCCCGGATTCGTAGGCCAGGATCTGCTGGGTTCGGAGGGCGAGGCGAGCTGCTTCGGCGGTCGGCAGGGCCAGGGCCTCGTCCCGGGAGTTGGTGTGAAGGCTCTGCGCCCCGCCCAGGACCGCGGCCAGAGCCTGGACCGTCGTTCGGACAACGTTGTTGTCGATCGACTGGGCGGTCAGGGATGAGCCGGCGGTCTGGACATGGAAGCGGCAGGCCATGGAGCGCGCGTTGGAGGCTCCGAAGCGTTCCTTGACGATCCGGGCCCACATCCGCCGAGCGGCCCGGAACTTCGCCACCTCCTCGAATAGCTCGCTCCAGGAAGCGAAGAAGAAACTCAGACGATCGGCGAAGTCATCGATGTCCAGGCCACGGCTCAGCGCAGCCTCGACATAGGCGATGCCATCGGCGAGGGTGAAAGCCAGCTCCTGCGCGGCGGTGGCTCCAGCCTCTCGCATGTGGTAGCCGCTGATGCTGATCGTGTTCCAGCGGGGCAGCTCTTTCGAGCAGAACTCGAAGATGTCCGTCACCAGGCGCATCGAGGGCCGCGGCGGGAAGATGTAGGTGCCGCGGGCGATGTACTCCTTGAGTATGTCGTTCTGGATGGTTCCGCTGACTTGGGGCCGGCCTACTCCCTGCTTCTCGGCCGTAGCCACATACAGGGCGAGCAGGACGGCCGCGGATGCGTTGATCGTCATCGACGTGCTCACGGTGGCCAGGGGTAGGCCGGCGAGGAGAACCTCCATGTCGGCCAGCGAGCTGATCGGCACTCCAACTCGCCCGACCTCGCCCTCCGCCTGCGGCGCGTCGGAGTCGTAGCCCATTTGCGTTGGCAGGTCGAATGCCACCGACAGCCCGGTCTGGCCCTGCTCCAGGAGATACCGGAATCGGCGGTTCGTATCCTCGGCGGTCGAGAAGCCGGCGTACTGGCGCATCGTCCACAGTCGGCCGCGGTACATCGTGGGCTGAACGCCGCGGGTATACGGGTACTCACCCGGCCGGCCAAGATCGCGATCCTCGTCCAGACCGGCGACATCGGCCGGCGTATAGAGATCCTGGATCTCTATTCCCGACGTGGTGAGGAAGCGCTCCTGGCGCTCGGGAGAACGAGAGACCGCGCGGGCCCGCGTGGTAGTCCGCCAGTTCTCTCTGCCCGCGTCGGGCGCCGACTTGTCGCTTCGATCGTCGTGAGTCACGTCCCGGTCCTGAGCCACGTGCCGCTTCCTCTAGCCGTCCCAGCTCTCCTCGCATGAGCGTGCCCATTGATGATGGCACGGACGCCCCCATCATGGCCAACCGTCATGCATCACTGAGCCGGACCAGCTTGGGAACGAAGCGCCTGAAGCGCCCTCGGGCGGCTACCGTCTTTGTGCAAAGACGCCGGACCGAGGTCCGCCATTGCTGGGTTTGACCGTCGGATGAAGCCGACGTGCCGATGCCTCCGGCGCATGCCGGAAGTGCAGAGAAAGGGCGCGTTTGTCCACAGGATCGGTGAACAACTTCTCGATTCTGTGGATAAGCAGGAGCCGCCGGAGAGGTTAGGTGCGGTAGCATCTAGAAGAGTCGCAATCGGGTTGACGCCAGCCACTTCCAGGGCCTGCTTCGCGGGGCAGCGCCGTCCGAATTGGCCGGTTGTCCGCGACGGTACCTGATGCGGAGCGAGGTGGAATGGCCGTGGCCAACGTCATCGCGATAGCGAACCAGAAGGGTGGAGTCGGCAAGACGACCACCGCCATCAACCTGGCCGGCGCCCTCGCGGAACGAGGCTTGCGAGTGCTCTGCATCGACATGGACGCGCAGGCCAACCTGTCGGTCGGGCTCGGCATCAACCTGGGGACGGTCGAGCGATCCATGGCCAACGTACTGATGGAGCCGAAGGTCCGCCTCCAGGACATGATCCTGCCGACCAACACCCCGAATATCGACGTCGCGCCCGCCACGCTCGACCTGGCATCCACCGAAGTCGACCTGATGAGCTCCATCGGCCGCGAGTACGCCCTGGCCGAGTCGATCGACGACTGGACCCAGACCCACTACGACTACATCCTGATCGATTGTCCCCCGACGCTCGGGCTTCTGACGATCAACGGCCTGGTAGCCGCCAACGGCGTGATCATCCCCGTCCAGACTCAGTACTACGCCCTCAAGGGCCTGACCGCGTTGGTGAAGGTGATCGCCACCATTCGATCCAAGCTCAACAGGAACCTGCGGGTCCTGGGGCTTCTGCCGACCTTCCACGACCCGCGCACCGTCCTCGGCCGGGAGATGCTGGAAGAGATGCGCGAACACGGCGAGAACCACGTCTTCGACACCATCATCCGCAACGCCGTGAAACTCGGAGAGGCTCCGCTCGCCGGCCGGCCGATCACCGAATATGCCGGCGCCTCAGACGCCGCGAACAATTATCGCGAGCTCGCCAGGGAGGTAATCGCGCTTGGCTAAGCCAGACTTCCGCGCCGCGGCGACCGCCCGCCTCAACGAGGAGAGAGGCCAGAGCCTCTCCCAAAACGTCCTGAGCCTGCTGAGCGCAGACAAGACGACGATCATCCGGCCGACTGCGGTCCGGAATATCCCCGTCGACAGAATCGACCCGAACCCCAACCAGCCCCGCATGGCCATGGACAAGGCCGGCTTGGACGATCTGACCGCGTCCGTCCGCGAGCACGGCGTCCTCCAGCCGATCCTCGTCAGGCCCGAGACCGGAGGCCGATACCAGCTGATTGCCGGGGAGCGCCGCTTGCGCGCCGCCCGCGCCGCTGGTCTCACGATGATCCCCGCGCTCATCGAGGAGATCGACGATGAGACGGCTCTCGAGATAGCCGTCATCGAGAACCTTCAGCGCGAAGACCTGTCGCCGCTGGACGAGGCGCTCATATACGCGAAGATGATTCACCAGCACGGCTACAGCATCCGTAAGCTCGCCCAGCGGCTGGGCAAGGACAAGGGTTACCTGGAGAACCGGCTCCGCCTTGCCGACGCGCCGGCGGAGATCCGCGAGCTGGTGTCTGTGCGCAAAGACACACTGTCACACGCCTACGAACTTCTCAAAGTCCAGGACCCCAAAAAGCGCAAGCACCTTGCCGGGATGGTCGCTCGGGGAGAACTCTCGCTGATTAAGCTGCGCCAGAAGATCGACGGTGCGCCCCGGCCCGGCCGGGGATCCACGCCGGCTACTGCCTCCAAGCGAGTGCCCGTCGGAGCCGCGACCGCAAAGGCTCTCGAGGTCGACGCGGAAGCGAGCTGGCTGGCCGGCGGCTCCAAGAAGCCTCTGACGGACGACTCTCTGATGGCCCTCAGAGGCCAATTCAACGACGCCATCGCAGACCTTGTGGAGCTGCTCCAATCGGACGTCATGAAGACCATCGACTCCACGGACCGGCAGAACCTGGCGAAGTACCTGACGATCGTCAAGGTGCGCCTGGAGAACGCCATCGGCGTCGTCCGGCGGGGTAAGCCGGAGCGATAGATCGACCGCCGAGCGTCTCTCCGAGCGACGTTGCTGCCGCCTAAGGCGTGACCGGGCGACCGCCTGCCGGCGTCTTGAGTGCTGGACACGTCCGCCGCCGCGGGGCGGCCCCCGAGCCTCGGGGGCGTCAGCGGCCCAGCGCCCCGGCCGAGTTGAGGGCCGACAGCCAGCCGGCTCCCAGCAGCAGGAACCCTACGGCCTGAGTCTCCCAGCCGGCCTGGCGAGCGCGCTCGCTACCGGTCGATGCCAGGCCGACTCCGAGCCAGCCCAGGCAGACGCCGACCGAACTCGCGGCCAGAGACCAGGCACCGGCTCCGAGGCTGATGGCAGTTGCCAGGGCAATTGCCTGGATGGCCAGCATGATGGCGGCATCGAGAACGAGCGTACGACTCCGTCCCAGGGCGGTTGCGACGGATCGGACCTCCGAGAGACGATCCTTCTCGAGGTCCGCCAGGGCGTTGGCGAGGGCTAGCGTCACACCAGCCAGGACGGCCATGGCCGCAACACCCCAGAGAGCTGCGGGCCAGGAGCCGGTGGCGCCCCACCATCCGTATACGGGCAGCAGGCCGACGCCGGCCGCGAACGGAGCCCAGGAGATTGCCGTGCCCTTCAGTCGCAGGTCGTAGAGGAGGCCGTCGGCCAGACCGAGGACGCCGACGGCCAGGGCCGGGACGCCCACCGACGCGGCAGACGCCAACCCGGCCGCCCCTGTCGCCAGGAGCGCAACGCCGGCCTGCCGGGAGGTCAGAAGCCCGGCCGGGAGAGGCTTGTCGGGCTTGGCGAGAGCATCGGAGGAAGCATCGGCCAGGTCGTTGGCGATGCCGATGGTGAACTGCAGGCACAGCATCCCGAGGCCGAGGCGAACTGCGGAGAAGAGCCCGGCGCCGGCGATGAGAGCGATCGCGACGGCCGCCGTGGCGTCGAGAGCCGACGGAAAAGGATGGACGATGCGAACAAGCCGGACCGCCGACCGCGTCGCCGGCCGCCGGCGGCCCCCAACCGTCCGACTAGACGTAGACGATCTCGTCGAAGCTCGACACGAGGTAGGCGATCAGGCGCTCGCGCGCCTCCGGCAGCTCGACCCGCAATCCCGGAACCAGGAAATGGAGCGCGATCGCCGGAACGACGAGGTGCCCCTGCGCGTCTTTGCCGACGACGTGGGGGGCGCCGCCGCCGCGCGCGAAGACCCGCCGGAAGGCCCGCTCGTCCAGATGCGCGGTCCTCTGCAGGTCCGCGACGACCTTGACCACTCCCCGCCGCACGGCCACGTCTCGCATGAGTTCTGCAACCCAGGCGTCGAGTTGCTCGTCGGTCTGCTGGCGCAGCCGTTCGCGGTATTCCGTTGGGTTCGGGGCCAGGCCTGTCGCGCCCACTTCTCCTCCTTGCGTGTCCGTCGCAGTATCGCAGACTCCCGCCCTACGGCAGCCGCGCTCCGCCGCCATCGAGGCCCGGGGCGGGAGCGATCCGCCCCAAGCTACTGATACTGGGACTCCCCTGACGGGACCGAGGGCCGTGCGCCGTCCGGCCAGATGTTGAAGAGCTCGGTCAGCCACCTGCCGATCCGGCCCGGTCTGGGCTGATCGGGGAAGTCGGCGACGAGCGTCTGGAGCGCCGACTCTATCTGCGCAGTCAGCCTGTCGACCGCCTCGCTCGTCGGGCGCGAGCGCGTCTGGCACCCGGTTGCGATGGGCAAGCCGATGCGGACGCGAACCACCCGACGGAATCCGAGCCAGCTCGTGCCGTTGACCGACATCGGAACGACCGGGACACCGGCGCGCAAAGCCAGATAGGCCGGACCGCTCCGCAACGGCAAGAGCGCTCCTTCTCCGGCGTGGATCCTCCCCTCCCCGGCGATGGCCACGACCGCGCCGTCGGCGAGCAGCGCACGAGCCCTGGCCGTGGCGGCGACCAGGCCCCGATTGCCGGGGCGGAACGGCACCGCTACTCCGGCCCATCGCATCAGGCGGTTCCGAACGCCTCGCCTCATCTCCTCTTGCTCGGGACCGAAGAAGAAGATCCGCGGCCGGCCGGGCATCGCCCCGAGCACGAACAGCGGGTCGGCCCAGTTCTGGTGGCTAAAGCACAGGACATAGGGTCCGGCCGGCAGTCGAGTCAGGCCTTCGACACGCAGCCTCGAATACAGTCGTGCCCCGGTCGGTACGACAAGTCGAGTGATCGAGTAGCGGCGGGCGGATCGCACCGGGGCCTGCACCTCCAGCGGATCTCGGCCTCGAGGCCCCACCGTGCGTTCCGAGGACCGGGTGGCCGCCCGCGTTTCGTCCAGCTGAGTCGCGGTCATGGTGCGAGTATGCCAAGCCGAGCGGCAGCCGTCCTGGCGTTCGGCCCGCAGGACCTGATGGCAGGTCGTGGGAGCGTGGGCGCCGCGCACGTCACGATCCCGGCCGGACCCTTGACCTGTTCTCAACTCTGAGTACGCTTGTGGGATGGCCGACGAAGAGCGCTCTCCATCTCGCGACCGGCCGTTCCGTGATGAGCCGTTCAGTTCTCATGTTTGAGAACAGCGAGATCGTGCCTCTGGCGGTAGGCAGGTCGATGGTTCGGCGGCGGATCCTCGCCTTGTTGCTGGCGGAGCCGGGGCTTCGGCTGCACCTGCGAGAGATCCAGCGACGCGCGAGCACGAGCCCCGGGACCGCCAGCCGCGAACTCGCCAGGCTCGTCTCGGCAGGCCTGATCGAGCGTGAAACCGAAGCGAATCGAGTCTTCTTCCGCGGCTCGGCGTCGCCGTTCGCGACGATGCTTCGCTCGCTTCTGGTGGGCGTGCCTACGCTCCCGGCGGCTCCGGGCAACTTGCAGGCAGACGGGACCACCTCCGCTCCCCCACTCCACGTTGGTACGATGCCGGGACACCCGCCGGCCGAGAAGGTCGCCATCTCGGGCGGTGGCGTGGCCGGAATGAAGGCAGATCCGCAAGGCCTCGAGGCGGGAGCAACCGTCGCCGCGCGGATGCGCGCGATCTACGGCGAACGCCTTCGGGGCGTCTTCCTGTACGGCCAACGGGCGGCTGGCGGAGCACCGCATGACTCGGAGGTGGAGCTGATGGTGGTGCTGGATCGCATCGAGCGCTACGGAGAGGAGCTCGACCGGACCAGCACGGTCTTTGCGTCGCTCTCGCTGGAGCTGGGAGTGGTCGTCAGCCGCACCTTCGTCTCCGAAGCAGACTGGCGGACTCGGACCGACGGCGGGCTGCCAAGAGTCCGGGCCGAGGCGGTATCCCTGTGACGGCCCATTTCGCCCAGCTGGTCGACGCGGCGGATCAGGCCATCGTCGCGGCCCGCCTCGGACTCGAGGCCAACGACGTCGAAACGGCCGCCGAGCAGGCGTGCACGGCCATGCTCCGCCTGGCGAGCGCGTGCCTCGACCAGGACGGCCTTTCTCCGCGGCCCACGCGGGCGGTCTGCGTGGCCTACGGAGAGCGCTTCGGTCGAACGGGTCGCCTCTACTCGGCCTATCACCGCTGGCTGCTCGACGCGGCAGACCTTCGCAAAGCCTCGACCCGCGAGCTTACCGGCCCGATCGACCGAGCCGCCGCTGCCACGGCCGTGGAACGAGCGGAGGTTTTCCGCGATGCCGTCCTCCGCTTCGCAGAGCGGAACGGCTGAGGATGATTTGGTGAAGCAAGATGGGCGACTCCGCTGCTGGTGGCCGGACGGACTCGACGGGGCCGATCCATTGATGGTCGCCTACCACGACGACGAGTGGGGCGTCCCGGTTTCAGAGGACCGCGCCCTCTTCGAACGCCTGGCGCTGGAGAGCTTCCAGGCAGGGCTTTCGTGGGCGACCATCCTGCGCAAGCGCGAGGCCTTTCGGAGTGCTTTCGCCGGATTCGCCCCGAGGACGGTCGCCGCATTCGGCCTCTCCGACCGCGAACGCCTGCTGGCCGACGCGGGAATCGTCCGCAACCGAGCCAAGATCGACGCCACCATCAAGAACGCCGGGCTGTTCCTGGAAGTGGCCGCCGAACACGGATCGTTCGCCGGCTACCTCGCGACGTACCTCCCACGACCGGCGCCGACTCTCACGTCCGCTGACACCTGGGCCGACGTGCCGGCCACGACACCCGAGTCGGACTCCTTGTCGGTCGACCTGCGCAGGCGGGGGTTTCGCTTCGTCGGATCGACGATCGTGTACGCGTTCATGCAGAGCGTCGGCCTGGTGGACGATCATCTGCCGGGCTGCTTCCGCTACCGGGGCTGAGCGCTCCCTCCGCGGGAGACGACGGTTGTCCGGTCTGCTTTCCGGTACGATCCGGCAATGCCGCTTCCGGAGCCTCCCACAACTGACGAGCTGACACCCGCCGAGGCGGAGGCCCTGGCCGAGTACGACGATTGGCGCTGGCACGTGGAGGGCAAGTTCCCGAAGGACCAGCCTGCCGAGCAGGGCTACGTTCACATCGGGGTCTTCGTGACCTGGCTGCTCGACTTCGGCTTCGTGGACTCGGATTGGGTCGCCCGGACCGGAGCCGAGCAGGTGGCCAGCGCCGTGGCCGAGCGCCGAGGAACGCCCGGCTCTCTGCGCGACGTGACGGGTGGGCGACTGGTCGGCGAGATGCTCACGCCCGAGGGCAAAGCGTTCACGGGCGCCTATTACGCTCCCGAATATGGGTACGCTCGAGACTGGCGAAAGGTCTTTGGGAGGCGGGCGGATCGATACGACGTCCCCGATACCTGGGAGACGTACGATCGGATCGCGCCGCTGCTGGACCAGCGTCACGAAGCCTGGGTCGCGGCCAGCCAGCCTGAGCTCATGCCGCTTCCGGGGCTACCGGCCATGCTGCTTCGGTTCTTTCGTCCCAAAGGCCACTGAGGGGGCGCGTAGGGACAGCGCCGAGCGGTCAATGGGGAGTGGCGGCGACGCCCCCAGTCAGCCTGCGCCGCCGCGTAGGCGGCAGCATTGCACAGTTTGGTGAGCCGCGCCTGCGGCCTCCGCAGGTCTTCCCGAAGCTGGACGCCAGCAGCTTGGCTCCGGCGCGGCTAGCACTCCGACTCCTTCGCCGCGGCCCGCGCGCCGGGCCGTCACTGATGGCTCGAGTCCCGATAATGCTTCCATGCCTGAGCCTATTCCAGATCTCCCACCCCTGCCGCCGGGGGTCGCCCGGGCCTCGAGCCCCTTGCCCGGCCTGCGCCGCGTGGAGCAGATCATGGGCACGGCCATCAGCCTGGACGTCCGGGATGCGGACGTGACGCCCGGCGCCCTGGCCGACGCCTTCGAATATCTGCGCGGAGTCGACAACCGGTTCAGCACGTACAAGCCTGAAAGTGAGGTCAGCCGCCTCGGACGAGGGGAAGTGCAGGAGCGCGACTGCAGCCCCGAGCTGCGGCAGGTTCTGGAGCTGTGCGAGGAGGTTCGTCGGGACAGCGAAGGCTACTTCGACATTCGAGCTCATCGGACCGACGGCGGGCTCGACCCATCGGGCCTGGTCAAGGGCTGGTCGCTCGAGAATGCCGGCCGGATACTGGAAGCGGCCGGGGCCGTCAACTACTGCATCAACGGCGGCGGGGACATAGTCGCTCACGGCGAGGCGGCGCCGGGGCAGGCGTGGCGGATCGGGATACGGCATCCGATGATCGCGGACCGGCTGGCGGCGGTGTTGGCCGTGCGCGACGGTTGTGTGGCCACCTCCGGGGCATACGAACGCGGCGAGCACGTCCGCAACCCATTCACGGGATCGGCCCCCTCCGGCGTGCTGAGCGTCACGGTCGTGGGTCCCAGCCTCACGTTCGCGGACGCCTACGCCACGGCTGCCTTCGCCATGGGCCCAACCGGGCTCGCCTGGGTCGCCGGCCGGCCCGGCTACGAGGGCTGCGTCGTGACCGCGGACGCCGACGGCTCGAACGCTCGCTTGGCCTGGACGCCTGGATTCGACAGCTGGTTCGCAGAGCGCAGCTGAGGGTGCCGGGTCCCGACCCTTGGGCTCGCCGAGATGGCCGGACCCGAAGGCGCGCTACCAGAGGAAGGGCGCGCGCCCGAGCAGGGTCTGATCGGCGATCGTGGCGCCATAGCCCGCCAGCAGCAACAGGCCGACGGTCATGTGGAGCTGGATGTTGGCGGCCATCGTGGGCATCAGCGCGTAGGGGTTGTCGTAGAAGCTGACCAGACCGCGGTGGATCCGAACGGCCAGAGGGATCGCCAGCAGAGTCAGCAAGGCTGGAATCGGCAGGATCCCGACGGCCACGCCGCCCGCCACCACGAGGAAGTTGGCGGCGGCGGCCACGTCGAAGCCCCGGATCACGGCCTGCTTGGACCAGCGAACCGGCAGCGTCCCCTTCCCGACCTTCGCGTCGCTGACCCGGTCGGGGATTTCGTTGACGTACAGGATCAGGGCAACCAGCAGCGCGACGGGGATCGAGACCACGAAGGCCTCGAGAGTGAAGGTACCGCGCGATTGGACGGTGAAGGCTCCCAGGAGCATCACCGGCCCAAAGCCGATGGCCGTGGCGATCTCCCCCACCCCGCGATACACGAGCTTGACCGGAGGCATGGTGTAGCCAAGGCTTATGAACAGGCCCAGGGCGTAGATCGCCACCAGGGCGGGCGAGCCTCGCATGACCAGCAGGGCGAGCCCCAACGCGGCCGCGACCCCGTAGCAGCCGGCCGCCAGGAGAGACATCTCGCGGATCGATACCAGTGCGTTCTGCAGGACTCGCGACCCGCCGCTGAACTTGGTAGGCGTGGTGTTGGCATCGTCGGCGCCCTGGAGCGTGTCGAAGACGTCGTTGGCCACATTCAAGCCGAGGTGGACGGCGCTGGCAGCCACGAGGGTGATCAACGCCGTCACGGCGTCGAAGAAGCCGGCTCGCGCGGCCACGGCGAGTCCGAGAAGGACCGGAGCGAACGTGGCGCTCAGGAACGGTGCGCGTGTGGCGCGGAAGAGCAACAGCGCAGGCGACAGGCGCGGGCGAACCGACACGCCTCGGGCCGCGGACAGGGCCTCGAAGTACCGCCGGGCCTTCGGCAGACTGCGCTCGTAGGCCGCCGGCAGGGGCAGGTCGCGCTCATCCCATGCCCAGGCGCGTGCCGCCGTGACAACGAATCGCCCGCGTGGCCGAGCGGCCGCCGCCCCCCACACCGTCACGTGGCTGCGCTCGTCGAACCCGCCCTGAGGAAGCGCCCGGATGTGGCTGCCGGTCAACGCGACGGGAGCGCCGGCCGGCAGCTTGAAGCCGGACGGTTCGCAGAACCGGACGATCCCCTGGTCCGGCTTGACCTCGATTTCGACGTCGACGTTGACCGGGTAGCCGTCTTCCGCGATCCAGCTGAGGACCGCATGCTCGAATGCGGCCAGCTTGGCCAGGCTCTCTCCCACGTTCGGCGGGGGGGCCGCGGCATGCTCGGACTCGGGTGGTCCGTCCGGAGCGGCGGATTCGCCGGCTGCGGCGGAGGTGGCCACGGCGGCGGTTGAGGCTTCAGCTCCCGCGACCTGCGCTTCCGGTAGGGCGGCATCCGCGCCGAGGCGACCGGGGCCATCCTCGTTGGTCCCGGCTTCGGCGGAGCCCGCCACCTTCGGCCTCGGTCGGGTCCGCTTCGGCAGCGCCACCTTCGGCCCCTTCGGCTCGGTCGGGTCGGGCTCGGTCGGGTCCCCTTCCGCTCGGGCCTGGACGAACTTAGGCAGTCGGAGTGCCGGGCTCATCGGGCCACCTCGGCCGCGATGGTCACCTGCGGTGCACGATCCGTCCGGCCGTCGGGCCAGAACCAGGTCCGCCTCGGAGTCAGCTCGATCAGCACCCGCTCGAAGAGCAACGGGAATCCCAGCCGCGCCTTGAGCAGGCCGGCGACGGACGGATCCTTGCGCTTCCAGTTGTCCAGGAGCCGCTCCCAGCCGGCATGGAGGTCGTCCTCGGCGACTCTGGCGTCACATTGGATGGTCACCCTGCCGGCAAACGTCCCGATCGCATCTGGGTTGGTGACCGAGAAGCTGACCCGCGGGTTGGCTTTGATGTGGGCCACTTTGGCGCTGTCGAGGGCGCTGGAAGTCATGAAGATGCGGTCGCCCCACAGGAGCGGAATCATCGGGTAGGTGATCGGCCGGTCATCGGCGCCGATGACGGTCAGCTCGCCCACCAGGGCGGCATCGATCAGACGGGCGACCGGATACGGGAGCGCGGGCAATTGGGCCTCCGAACAAGAGACGCCTTCACGTGACTGCCGGAATTGTAGGGACTCCGGGTCCACTCCCGTCGAAGGGGCGATGCGGAGGGGGGCGATTCGACCCCGCGCGCGACGCCTTGACCGTCCTCAGCGCTGGCGGTCGCGGTCCGGCGAGCCGCCGAAGAATCGGATCGAGGCGGCACCGGCTTCCTTCTGCTCCGGCGTGATCAAGTGGCGCCGATCATGGGTGCTGTTGTGAGCGTAGTCGGCGAGGGTCTTCTGGAGAGCCTCGAGACGCCTCAGCTGGGCCGAGACGATGACCGACCAGCGCTGCTGGGATTCTCTGGGGCCGGTCGCGGCAAGGGCCCAGAGGGAACAGAGGTCATCCAGGCAGATCTCGGCCGAGCCCAAGGCGGCCGACCAGGCGGGATCGGCCGCGAGGTCGAGCAATCGCCTGGCGGCGGCCCGCGAAGACTCGGAGATTCTGGCGCACACGGGACAGTGCGGATCGGCCAGCTCTCCAAGCCCGCGGGCCTGGGTGGCGGCGTCGTTGCCGGCGAGCTTCTTGAGAGTGACCAGCCGGCGGCGCAGAACGGCGTCCAGGAGGACCGCCGTGGCCAGCTGGCTGCTGGTCTGCTGCAGCTCCATGCGCGACAGACCGAAGCTGTGCGGCTGGCAGAAACCGAGGCCGCCGTCCATCTGGTCCCGCAGTCCGCGATCGGTGGCGCCCTCCCGGGCCAGCCCGCGCAGAGCCGCGAAGCTCGCTTCCTGGCGGGCATCGCAGACGGGGCAGCGGCCACGCTCCAGGGCTTCGGCGAGGCGGATCTCCTCGAAGTCCCGCGCCGGCAGCTTGCCCGGAAGGCCGGTCACCTCCACGACCGATCGGCGATTGGCGTCGTCATGTCCGACAGCCTAACGTGCGGGCCGCCCCAGGGTGCGCCCCTCTCGATCAGCTCCGATCGCCCGCTAGCCCCGTCGGGTCATTGCCGCGTAGGTCACTCCGAACCCGAGAACGCACCACACGGCCAGCACCAGGAACGCACCAGGCGGCAGCCCGAACTCGTTAGGCGCGATCGTGCCTCGGGTCACCTCGCCCATGGCCTGGATCGGCAGGATGCTGTGGATCGTCTCCAGCCATGCCGGGAGCTTGCTCGGCAGGAACGTCAGCGGCGAGAACATGAACACGAAGACCACGATCGCCTGGGTGATGATCACCGTCAGCATGTAGGGCAGGACCGAGGCGAGGGCGTAGCCGAGGCATGTCGCCGTAAGGGCGACCATCACCATGGCCGGGACGACCAGGGGGCTGACCTGCAGATCGAGGCCGAACCGCCACGCGCCGACGAGAACGCCCAGGACCACGCCCGGGATGACGATGCCGAGCCAGACCGTCAGGTCGGCCACGAGGTAGGAAAGCCGCGGCACCGGCAGCGACCGCATGTAGGCCAGACTCCCTTCGGTCCTCTGTTCCCCAACCGTCTGAGGGAGGGCAACCAGACCGACCGAGATCATCGAGATCGCCGGCGCTCCCGTCGCGATCAGGTAGATCGACGTCCGGTCCAGCGTCGGGAAGAGAAGCGGGTAGCCCAGCACGATCCCGAGCGAGAAGAGCGTCTGGACCGCCATCATCAGCGGCAGGTACGCCTTCTTGCGCAGTGCCTGCCAGGTCACAAGCAGCTGATAGCTACGCAGCAGTTGCACTTCGGGCCTCCTCTGGCTCCGCCGGCCGGGTTTCCACGCCGCCGACCAGCGCCACGTATACGTCCTCGAGCGTGGCCGGCCCGAGCGTGAACTCCTCTATGGCGCCGGCTCGCTGGAGCGATTCGGCCCAGGTCACGGCCTGGCCGGCGCCGTCCATGGGAATCCCAACCATCAACCTGTTGCCTACCGAGACCGAGGATCCGGGGAACGGAGAGATCGGGACGACGGCCGAGTCCGGGCTCAGAACGAGCTCCAGTCGGAGCGCGGCGCCGAGACGGCCCTTGAGCTCCGCGGGCGTCCCCTCGGCGATGACTCGACCCCCGTCCAGGATCGCCAGCCTGTCGACCGAACGCTCGGCTTCGATCACGTTGTGGGTCACCAACAGGACGGCGGCCCCGTGGTCCGCCAGCGTTCGAACCTGCCGCCACAGGAGGCGGCGGCGGACCGGATCCACGTCGTTGGTAGGCTCGTCGAGCATCACGACGCGGCCGGGTGAGACTGCCGCCATGGCGAATGCCACGAGCCTCTTCACGCCGCCGGAGAGACGGGCCGCGTCGATGTCCAACCACTCGCCAAGGTCGAGCGCGTCGACCAGCCGCTCGCGGCGGCGGCGGACCTCCAACTTCGACGAGCCACGAAGCTGGCCGAGAAGATCGATCGCCTGGCGGGGCGTGAGGCCGTCGATCGGCACCTGGGCCTGCGCCTGGAACGAACATAGCCGCCGTGCCAGGCCGGGATCGGCGACCATGTCGCGGCCGTCGATCCGGATGGTGCCGGAGGTCGGCCGGAGCAGGCCGACAACCTGGTTGACCAGGGTCGTCTTGCCGGCACCGTTGTGGCCGAGCAGGCCGAAGACTTCACCCTCGCCGACGGCCAGGCTGATCTGGTCGTTGGCTCGGGTCCCCGTCCTGTAGACCTTCGTAAGTTCCTCGAGCTGCAGCAACACGTTCGTCCCCCTTTGCCAGTTTCAGGCAACACTCGTCCGGGCCGGGCCGCTTTGGGCGTCCCGGGTTTCGGGATCAGGATTGGCCGACGGCCCCGGGCCGCCGCGCTACTCGATGACTATTCGAACCTCATCGCCGTGGTCGGAGACCTCCAGGATCGGTCCGGTCATGCCGCTCTGGATCGCCTCGACGATGCGAGACCGGTGGTCCGGCGATAGGCCGGGTACCTGGTCGATCGCGAAACCCGCTGCCGCCAGCGGGATCTGGATATTCACGACGGGCCGGCCGTTCTCGGCGACGAAGATCCGAATCCGACGGCCGGCGAGGAGGTCCTGCGCGGAACCGCGGCGTCCTTCGGCGCTCGCTCTCGAGTCGGGAGCGGGGTCTTGACGCCCGCCGGCCGATCCGCGTGCCTCCGGCTGCCTCTTCTCTTCCAGGGCGGCCACGATAGGGGCGGCCTCCTCGGCGGTCAGCCGGCCTTCTGAGACCAGCTTCAGGAGCGCTTCGAGCTCACCCGACATGACCCTGCCTCCCCGACCGATCCAGGCGCTCGGCAGCTTCGTCGACGCCGATCTCTCCTCGCTCAAGAGCCTGCAGGACGGCCAGCTCTTCATCCTGGGCCAGCTCGCCCTGGGATTCGGCCGTCTCTTCGGGGTTCCAGCTCTCGACGGACTCGGCCGGAGCGGACTCCTCCGGCTCGGCCGTGACCTGGTCCGCCATCGTCGCCGGGGCCGGCGACGATGTGCCCGACGTTTCGGATTCCGTGCTCCCGGACGCGGCCGGACCCGAGGCGGCGACGGTCCGGTCCTCAGGCCTGGCTGCCAGCAGATGCAGGCCGCCGGAGGTGGAGTTGACCCGGAAGGCCGCGCGACCGTCGCCCACGATCGACCGCCAGAAACCTCGTCCGCCTTCTACCCGATGCTCGATCTCGGAGACGATCGAGCCCGAGACGGTGCGGAGCTCAGCCGTGACACCCGAGAGCGGCGTCAGGGAGACGCTGCCGGAGATAGATTCCGCCCGGTAGTCGCCCGCCGGATCCAACTCCCCTATGACGGAGATGCCGCCGCTCGTCGAAGAGAGGATCATCCCGTGGAAGCAGTTGGCCCGAGCCCGTATCCCCCCCGAGATCGTGTTGCAGCGAAGCCTCAGGTCGCCGCCGCGATCGAGAGCTATCGACCCGGAGATGGAGCCGGCTTCGACGATCCCGCCCAGGCCCCAGAGGCGAATGTCGCCCGAGACCGTCCGGTACTTCTGGTCGCCGATCAGGGAGATCGCCTCGATCGAGCCGCTCATCGTCTCCAGGCGAACCCGCGTCCCCCAGGGCACGTCGATGGCGATGTCCGCGCTGACGCGTGCTCCGCCGAAGAGCCAGGCCAGTCCAGAGGAAAGGCGCCGTTCGGGCGTCTCGATCTCGAGCGATCCGGGGCCGCGGTCTATCAGGACTCGCCCGGTCTCGAGCGCTCGCTCGGCCGAGGCGTGATCGGTCGCTCGGATCCTGTACGCGACCGTCATCCGAGCTTCCTCGCCGTCGATGCCGCGAACTCGCAGCAGACCGCCGATGGTCTTGATGGACATTCGTCCGCTGGTACCCAGCCGATGGGCGAGCGTCTCAGTGCGCTCCAGCGTCCCCATCCCGTTACTCCTTCCGACCGCGGAGCGCCGCCGCGGCCTCTTCCGACGTGATCTCATGTCGGGCCAGCCGCTCGAGCACCTCACGGCGCAGTTCGGCCGTCTCGCCCGAGCGAGTGGTCTCGTCCTCGCCTTCGTCGCCGATCGGGGCCCCGTCCGCCAGCCCAAGCGCCCTTACCAGAGCGTCGATCCGAGCTCGAACGGTTGGGTACGACACCTTGAGCTCGCGCTCGAGTTCCTTGGCGTTGCCCCTGGCGCGCAGGAAGCTCTCGAGCAGCCCGAGTTGCTCGCGGTTCAGGCGCCCGAACCGACCGACGTTGAAGTCGCCCTCGATCGCCGTGCCACAGCCGCGGCACACGAGCCGAGTTATCGACAATTCGCTCGAACAGACCGGACAGGTTGAGATGACGTCGCGTGCCATGNNGACAGGTTGAGATGACGTCGCGTGACATTCGTTACCAGCTTCTGTCTCGAGCCCTACCCCCAACCTGGTCCGGCATCGCCGGCAAGCCTGGAGGTATGGGCCATTGCTGATTTACACTATTGCATCCGCACATTCTATTTGTCAAGGACGAGCTATCAATTTGTGATTCCCACAACCAACACCACCCGTTTAAGAGCGAAACGAGTGCCAGGAGGATCCGGCTTCCTGGCCGGAACGGGAGGCTCGGCCGCGGCCTGGGAACGCGTCGCGCCAGACGCTGCCAGATCGGCCTGCGCCGCATCGACCGGCGGCCCCGGACCGCAATGGCGATGGGGTATAGATTCGGGATGGCAGCGTGCGAAACGCTTCGACCCGGCTGGAGGCCACTATGGCTGGACGCATCTACAACTTCGAGAACCCGGACCGGTTCGTGGCCGGAGCGATCGGCCAGGCGGGCAGCCGAACCTTCTACCTGCAGGCTCGTGACGCGGGTCGACTGGTCTCGATCCTCGTCGAGAAGGTCCAGGTCGCGCTCCTGGCCGAGCGGCTTGCGGAGTTGCTGGCCGAGGTCCGCCAACGCGGTGCCGGCGTGCCCGACGAACCGGCCGCGAACGAGATCGACAGTGCGCCCCTTGAAGAGCCTATCGACGAGCTCTTCCGTGTCGGCACCATGGCCATCGTCTGGGATGGTGACGAGGAGACGATTCTGGTAGAGGCACGCGAGATCACCGAGGCGGACGAAGAGCCGGGAGGGACCGGCCAGGCGGACGAGGATGAGGAGGGCGAGTCCGACGTCGTACGGGTCCGACTCCGGCCGGCCCAGGCACTCGCCTTCTCGCAACGGGCTCTCGAGGTCGTGGCCGCCGGCCGACCGCCATGCCCGTTCTGCGGACAGCCGCTCAACCCGGAAGGCCACATCTGCGCTCGCCGCAACGGCTTCATGCACTGAAGCAGATGACGGACGCGGGCGCGCACGGCGCCTCCGGCACACGTGACGGGCCCGGCGACGGAGGGTCGCCCGATCCCGCGGCCGCCGGGTTGACCCGGGCCGAAATGGAAGCCGCGGCGCTGGAGGGACGCCAGGTTGCCGGCCGGCTCGAGAAGGCCACGGCCGTGCGCCTGCTGAACGAGGGCGAAGTAAGCGTGGTCGGGCGACTCGTGACGGCCTCGAACTCGACATTCTTCTGTCTGGTCCAGGGACCCGACCCCGAATCGGGCAGGAGCGTCGCCGCCAGCGTGGTGTACAAGCCGGTTCGCGGCGAGCGGCCGCTGTATGACTTCCCGGACGGCACCCTCGCCTGCCGGGAAGCTGCCGCCTACGCCTTCTCGGAGGCGAGCGGCTGGGAGATCATCCCGCCCACGGTCCTGCGCGACGGGCCGTTCGGCGAGGGGATGGTGCAGCTCTGGGTCGAAGTCGACGAGTCGGTCGATCTGGCCGAGCTGATCCAGTCCGACAACGCGGCCCTCCGGCGGATGGCCGTCCTGGACGCGGTCATGAACAACGCCGATCGCAAGGGCGGGCACCTCCTGCCACTCCCCGACGGACGGGTCCAGGGCTGTGACAACGGCCTTTGCTTCGCCGTGGAGCCCAAGCTGCGGACGGTCCTGTGGCGGTGGCGCGGCCAGCCACTCACCGATGAAGAGCGCACGGTCCTGGAACGGCTCCACGAGGAGATGGCGGGTCGACTCGGCGATGAGCTCGTGCCGCTCCTCACCCCGGCCGAGGTCCGGGCGACGTCGCGGCGCATCGAGGCGCTCCTGGAGGCGGGCCGCCTCCCCCGCCCGGACCGCAACCGCCCCGCCATCCCCTGGCCCCCCTACTGACGGCGGGGGCGTCCAGCGGCGCGGGCCGGCCTGGCACGCCGGCCGGCTCCTCCCGCTGACCGGTTGCCGTGACCGGCGCAGGCTGCACCGGCGTCCCTCTTCTTCGCTCCCCCGCCGCATCGGCCCAACGCCGCGCCTCGCCCTCCGGCACAATCCGCGCAGGAGGAACCACTCTGCTCCACTACCTGGAGACCAGGACCAGGATCATCGCCCTGGTGGCCATCGGCGCAAGCCTGGCCGCGCTGGCGCTGCTCGTCATCGGCGCCCAAGGCGTCCCCGTCTTCGCCGCGTCCGCTGTGGGTCTGGCCGGCCTCGCGGCCATGGTCGGCGAGGGGACCGAGCAGCTGGGTCGGCGGCTGGGGCCCAGGGCGACGGGCGTCCTCCAATCCGCTCTCGGCAACCTGCCCGAGTTCTTCATCGGCATCTTCGCCTTGCGCGCCGGCCTGCTCGACGTCGTGCGCGCGGCACTCGTCGGCTCGATCCTGGCCAACACCCTGCTGGTCCTGGGGCTCGCCTTCCTGCTGGGAGGCCTCCGGCATGGGCCGCAGCGGTTCGGCGCCGACCAGACGCGACTGATATCCACGCTCCTCGTCCTTGCCGTCGCCGCGCTGGCAATCCCGACGATCGCCACGGCACCCGGCGGCCCCGCACACGGCCACGAGACCGAACTCTCCGTGGTCGTCTCGATCGTCCTCCTGGTCGTCTTCGCGGCAAGCATCCCCTCCGCCATCGGCAAGGGATCGGCCGTTGGAGCCGTCGAAGAGCGACCGTCGAGTCGGCCGGCCTGGCCTATCTCCCTCGCTCTCGGGACGCTGGTCATGGCCGGGGTGGGCGCGGCATTCGTGTCGGACTGGTTCGTGGGCGCTCTCCGCCCGGCCATGAGCTCGCTCGGAATGTCCGAGGCGTTCGCCGGCCTTGTGGTCGTGGCTATAGCCGGCAACGCCGTGGAGAACCTGGTCGGGGTCCAGGCGATGCTGGCCAACAAGGGCGACCTCGCCATCAGCGTGATCCTCAACTCCAGCCTGCAGGTGGCCCTGGCGCTCGCCCCGATCCTTGTCCTCGCCAGCCTCTTCCTCGGCGGCGCGACCCTGACCCTGGTTGTCTCTCCGCTCCTGGTCGCCGCGCTCGCTCTGACCGCCCTCCTGGCCGCTTTCGTGGTCATCGACGGCGAATCCACATGGCTCGAGGGGACGGCCCTGATCGGCCTGTACGTCATCCTGGCGGCCAGCGTGTGGTGGGGCCAGCCGATCGCCGGTTGAGCGCGGTTGAAGCGAGTTCGCTGCCGGTAGACTTATCGGACCCTCCGCCCACCGTTCGACGAAGGCCCGCATTGAAGCACGCCCGTCTCTCTCCCAACGACCCTCCCGCACAGGCCCCCCGTGGTTCCGCCACCCGCGGCGGTCACTCCGAGCACCCTCTCGCCGTCTGGGGCCGGTCCCTGGTAAGAAGGCTCGTCCCGACCCGATCGAAGGCCGACACCGTCGGCTTCCTGGTTGCCTGGTTCGTCCTGATCGCCATCGCCGTGCAGCTCGCCGCAGTCGTCGTCGACAACATGAGCTACCACTGGTGGCCAGCCTACGACACCAACGCATACTGGCTGGCGGCGCGACACCTCCTGGACGGCGACGAGCTGTATACACAAGCCCAGATCTGGACGGCCGGAGCGTACAAGTACCCGCCCGTTTACGCCCAGCTGGTGCTTCCGATCGGCTTTGCACCGGAGGGGATCGTCGACTGGATCTGGCGGATCGTCGGCGTCCTGTGTCTGCGCTACCTGGCCGGGTCGTGGAAGCTGGCCGTACTGGCCGCGATCCAGTGGCCCGTATTCGCCGAAATCGGCTTCGGCAACGTGACTCTCCAGCTCGGGGCGGTGCTCTTGATGTGCCTGTGCCGTGGCCGGGTAGCTACCGCCGGCATCTATCTCCTGCCGTGGTTCGCGGGCATGAAGTTCGGACCCGCGCTCCTGATCCCGTACCTGTGGATGACTCGCCCTGAGACCCGCCGGCCGCTCGCAATCAGCTGCGCGGTCTTCGCCGCGGCTTGCCTGGCTTCGTTCGCGGTCGCGCCCGGCCTCTGGTCCGACTACCTCGGTACGTTCGGCTGGGAAGCTCAGTCGCAGATGCAGGCCATGTACGTGTACGCGATCGTCCCGAACCAGGGCGGTCTCGACCTGGCCATCCGTCTCGCCCTCGGGGCATTGGTGATCCTCGTGGCCATCCGCTGGCGCCTGGACTGGCTGGCTTTCGTCGCGGCCACGGCCACCATGCCGATCTTCTCGCTGACTCGCCTGGCAGTCCTTGTAGGACTTTGGCCGTTGTGGCTTCGGCAGGTCGTCGATAGATGGCGCACCCGCGACGGCCGCCTGGAGCGGTGGGCCACGGCACCCCTGGTCCACCTGGATATGCTGCCGCGGCGGAACTGAGCCTCCCCGCGGGAGGCCGGCTGCGGCGGGCGGCCCCTTCGAGCTCGGGCAGATCCCCGTCAGGAACGGCGATCCCCGAAGCGGTCGAACGCGGAGTGGAATGTTAGGCTCAGATCGTGGAAGAACGGCACGATCCGGCAGACGAAGCGGCGTCCCCGAGCGCGAATCCCGCCCCGGTCGGCTCCCGCTCGACTCGTCCGAGCCGGCGCCGGCCGGAGGCAGTCGAGCCGCGGCGCGCCTGGATCTCTTCCGATCCTCCCGAGAAGACGCATCCCGAGCCCGAGCCGACCGACTCCGACGGCTCCTCAGGCGGCATCGTTGGCCACCTCCAGGCTGTGACGGAGCCGATGGTCAGCGCCGTCGAGCCCTTCATGGACTACGTCGTCGCGCCTGTTGCGGGTGCCATCGGCAGCATGATCGGGGCGGCCAGCCAGGCCTGGTCCGCACAGGAGATCGCGGTCGCACGCCGGGTCCGGCGCATGGCCAGAGAGCCCCTGGCCGATCTGTACGAGCTCCACCCGGAGGCTCGCCTCTCGTCGCCGCGCGAGCTCGGCCTGCGCTTCGTCCCGGTCGAGGAGATTCGCGGAACGGCCGTCGCCGGCATCGCCCAGCGAGGCGGCGACTTCCTGCCCCTCAAGCCCTTTCGAGGCGAGAACTGGGAGGCCCGCTGGCAACGCATCAAGCAGGCCAACAGGAATCTCCAGCCGCTTCCGCCGATAGATCTCATCAAGTTCCAGGGCGAGTACTGGGTCGTCGACGGGCATAATCGAGTGGCCGCCACGCTATATGCCAACGGAGTCGGATTGGACGCAATGGTGACGGAGCTGATACCGCTCGACGGACAGACCAGCGAGCGCCCCACGAACCTGCTCTCGTTCATGAGCGAGTCCGGCGCGATGCGAGCCGCCGCACAGGGCCTGCGACCGGCCATGGGTATGCGTCACGAGGAGCAGCACGCCCCCGACGGCGCCGAGATTGCCGCTCAGGACGCTGCCACCGAAGAAGTCACAGAACGGTATCCGGCGCGCGAACCCCTCGACCCGCAGGAGTCCGACTAACGTGACGCACCACATTGCGCTCGAGTGGCCGGACCCGACCCCGTTCCGCGACCGCGGTGGAGCCGCGATCAGGCTGTTGGTGGTTTCGGACGCCGTGGACCCGACGCTCATGGATCTGCGCAACCGCCAGGCTCTGGCCCCGATCGATCTGATCGTGGGATGTGGCGACCTCGACTGCAGCGACCTGGCCTTCATCGCAGACGGGCTCAATGCCCCGCTCGTATATGTCCACGGCAACCACGACTCCGGGGAACGGTTCGCAGCCGGCGCGAGCTACTGCCCCGAACCGATCCGTTCCTCGTCAGTGCTGCACCGTTCGGGCCTGTCGATCGCCGGCCTGGGCTGGCCGGGCACGCGTGGCAAGAGGGCGACAAGGAGCGAGCGGCTGGCCTGGGCCCAGGCTCTCTCGCTGGCCGCTCGCCGGCTCGGCAGGAGGAAGCCGCTCATCGTGATCAGCCACGTGCCGCCGTTCGGGGCTGGAGACATGCCCGACGGGGCGTACCACCGCGGCTTCCGCGGATACCGCTGGCTGATGGATCGCCTGGCTCCCCCGCTGTGGCTTCACGGCCACACGCCCCTTGCCGCGACCAGCGATTGGTCCGTAGAGGTGGGCCGCACGACCCTCATCAACGCCACGGGAGCGGTGGTGGTCGAGCTGCTACCGCCGGCGAGCTGACCCAGACAGGCGCCGCGGGGCCCGCCTCAACATCGAAGAAGCGCTTCTCTCGGCCGAGTCACGAGCGGCATCGATCCGTCCCGGCCCTCGGGCGCCGGCCGGACTCGCCCCCGGACCAACCCTAGAGGGAACGCGGGTCGGCAGCCTCCGGGTCCACGCCCAGCTCGCGGATGCCGGCCACCGCATCGGCCCGGCTCAGTCGCCCGTCCCGGGCCAGACCTGCCAGGGCGGCCGCGGCGATGTGCGGAGCGTCGACCTCGAACAACTCCCGCAGTGCCTCGCGCGTATCGGACCGGCCGAACCCGTCCGTGCCCAGAACCAGGCGAGAGGCGGGCAGCCACGGCGCGACGAGATCCGGATAGGCTCGGATCCAGTCGGTCGCGATCACGATCGGACCGCCGTCCGCAGGCAGCATCCTGGCGACGTGCGGGATGCGCGGTTGCTCCCCGGGGTGCAGACGGTTCCAGCGATCGACTGCCAGACCGTCCGCTCGGAGCTGCTGGAAGGACGTGGCGCTGTACACCTCGGCCGCTATGCCGCGCTCGGCGAGGATGTGCTGGGCGGCAACGACCTGCTGCAGGATGGAGCCACTGCCCACCAGCCGGACCGGCGCTGCACCGCGCGCACCGGCTTCTCGCCCGAGCTTCGATCCAACCTTGGATCCGGTGGCCGCGCCCCGGCTCCGAGCCGTCTTGGCCCCGGCCGTTCCGCCCAGGTCCGGCGCGGCGAGAAGCCGGTAGATGCCGCTCACTATCTGCTGATCGGTCAGATCCTCGGGCCGCTTGGGCATCGCGTAGTTCTCGTTGTACAGGGTGATGTAGTAGTAGACGTCTTCGCCCTTCGCGAACATCCGGTCGATCCCCTCGCGAACGATCACGGCCAGCTCGTAGGCGTACGCCGGGTCGTAGCTCCGGATGTTCGGGATGACCGAAGCCAGCACGTGCGAATGCCCGTCGTCGTGCTGGAGGCCTTCGCCCATCAGCGTCGTCCGCCCGGCCGTGGCGCCCATCACGAAGCCGCGACCGCGCTCGTCGCCGAGAGCCCAGAACTGGTCGCCGGTCCGCTGGAAGCCGAACATCGAGTAGAAGATGTAGAACGGGATCAGGGGCACGCCGTGGGTCGCGTAAGCGGTCGCCGCAACCTGCAGAGATGCCGCGGCACCGGCCTCCGTTATCCCCTCTTCGAGCACCTGGCCGTTCGTGGCCTCGCGGTAGCTCAACACAAGATCGGAATCCACGGGCTCATAGCGCTGGCCGAAAGCGGCGTAGATCCCGACCTCCTTGAACAGCGGATCCAGGCCGAAGGTTCGCGCCTCGTCCGGAACGATCGGCACGACAAGCGATCCGATCTGCGGGTCGCGGATGAGATTCCGCAGCAACCGGCCGAAGGCCATGGTCGTGCTGACGGCCATCTCGGAGCCTGCTGTGAACTCGGCGTCAACCTCAGGCCGCGGCGCCGGCAGCGGCCGGGCCCGAACCACACGCTTGGGGACGAAGCCGCCCAGGGCGCGGCGGCGCTCCAGCATGTACTGGACTTCCGGCGAGTCGGGGCCGGGGTGGTAGTAGGGGGCATCGTGGAGCTTGTCGTCCGGAATCGGCAGCTCCAACCGGTCGCGGAACACGCGAAGTTCAGCCTCTGAGAGCTTCTTGGCCTGGTGAGTGATGTTGCGAGCCTCGACGCCGGGGCCCAGAGCCCAGCCCTTGATCGTCTTGGCCAGGACCACCGTCGGTCCGCCCCGGTACTCGGTCGCGGCGCGATATGCGGCGTAGACCTTGCGGTAGTCGTGGCCACCCCGCCGCAGCCGGGCCAGCTCATCGTCCGAAAGGTTCCCGACGAGGCGCCGCAGCCGCTCGTCGGGACCGAAGAAGTGCTCGCGGATGTAGGCGCCCCCGGCCACGGAGAACTTCTGGAACTCGCCATCGAGCGTCTCGTTCATCTTGTTGACGAGCACACCGTCCACGTCGCGAGCCAGCAGATCGTCCCACTCGCGGCCCCAGATCACCTTGATGACGTTCCAACCCGCGCCGCGGAATAGCCCCTCGAGCTCCTGGATGATCTTGCCGTTCCCTCGGACCGGGCCGTCGAGACGCTGCAGGTTGCAGTTGACCACGAAGACCAGGTTGTCGAGGCCCTCCCGAGCCGCGAGCGAGAGAGCCGTAACCGACTCGGGCTCGTCCATTTCGCCGTCGCCCACAAAGGCCCAGACACGGCTGGCCGAGGTGTCGGCCAGACCGCGGTTCGCCAGGTAGCGATTCAGCCGGGCCTGATAGATGGCCGCGATAGGGCCGAGGCCCATCGAGACGGTCGGGAACTCCCAGAAGTCGGGCATGGTGCGGGGATGCGGGTAGCTCGGCAGCCCTACCGGCGATAGCGCCTCCTGGCGGAAGTGGTCCAGGTTCTCCTCGCTGAGACGTCCTTCCAGGAAGGCTCGGGCGTAGATGCCGGGAGCCGCGTGGCCCTGGAAGAAGATCTGGTCGCCGGAGCCGCTGCCGTCAGGCGGCGCATCGCCGAGCGACGAGTCGCCAGACGACGCGCCGTCCTTGCCGCGGAAGAAGTGATTGAACCCGACCTCATAGAGCGTCGCCGCGCTGGCATAGGTGGCCAGGTGGCCGCCGATCCCGGGTGCGCGGTTGTTGGCCCGCAGGACCATCGCCACCGCATTCCAGCGGATGAGTCGCCGGATCCGGTGCTCGATCTCTTCATCGCCCGGAAAGAAGGGTTCCTGTTCGGGGCTGATTGTGTTGATGTACCGCGTCTGGGTCAGGGGCGGCAGGCCGATGCGCAGTTGCCGAGCGCGCTTGAGCAGCTTGTACAGCAGGAAGCGGGCACGCTCGTCCCCTTCCTGGCCGTGAATCTGGTCGAGGGCGTCCAGCCACTCCTGCGTCTCGGACGGGTCGATGTCGGGCAGCTGGTGCTTGAACTCGTCGAAGTACATCGGTCTGGCGGTTTCTCCGGGATCTCGGTCGGGCGCGGCAACGCTCTGGCCGAGGACGACCTGGAATCGCAGGTTAGCCGATCGGAAGCAGGAGCGTCACGATGGCGGTCGCCTCGGGCCGAAGCGTGACCCCCATTCGCATTGCCTCTCGCTTTGGGGGAAGAATCGGCGCACAGTTAGCCTGGTGGAGATAACGGCCGCGGCCGCAATGCCAGTCCAGTCGGGCGAAGGGCGAGAGGAGAGCAGCCGATTGAGCACACAGCCGCTTGTGCTGGTTGCCGACGACGAGCAACGGATCACCAAGCTCGTCTCGATGGCCCTTAGCGACGAAGGCTTCCGGGTTGTGACGGCCTCCGGCGGCGAGGAAGCGCTCGCCAAAGCCGAGGAGATCCGACCCGACATCGTCTTGCTCGACATCGTCATGCCCGACCTGGACGGAATCGAGGTGATGCGCCAGCTTCGCGAGCGCCGTTCCGTGCCCGTCATCCTGCTGACGGCCAAGGGCTCCGCCGGCGACAAGGCCAAAGGTCTCGATCTCGGGGCGGATGACTACATCGGCAAGCCGTTCCACCTGGACGAGCTCGCGGCCCGCGTTCGCGCGGTGCTTCGGCGGGCCTCAGGGGTGACCGCAGGCACGGGAACGGTCCAGTTCGACGACATAAAGATCGACCTGGAGCGACGAATGGTCACCCGCGACGGCCAGATCGTCGAGCTGTCGCGGACCGAATGGCTGCTCCTGCAGCACCTCGCGACGAATGCCGGCAAGGTCGTCCTGCACACGGAACTCCTCACCAAGGTCTGGGGGCCCGAGTACCGCGACGACCTTCAGTACCTGCGCGTGTGGGTCAGCCGGGTCCGGCGCAAGCTCGGCGCAAAGCCGGGCGAGCCCGGGCGCATCAAGACGTTCCAGGGGATCGGCTATCTGCTCGACGTGGAACCGGCCTCCGAGTGACCCGCTCGCCACAGGTCGAGAGACGGCGCCTCGCTGCCGGGCGCGGGCCCGCCCGGTGAAGAGTGGTGTGGAGCGCCACGATCGAAGCCGGCCCGACACGGGCCTCAGGCCCGACCATCCGACTCTCCCCGGAGACAAGGACAAGCGGCCCGAGGAGGGGGGACCCGGGCCGCTTGGTTTCGTCGGAGGACGCCCCGTCACTGGCGTCTCCGTGGTGCGTACTTCTTGGAGGAGTAGGACCCAAGCGTAGTCTCGGGAACCTGTCGGCCGCGTCCCGCTCGCTTCCTGCGTCGTTGCATCGACGTTGCAGAGAGACCGAAGGCCAACAGATGCGGGACGCCATCGCCGCCGCTTGCGCCACGACCCCGCATCGCGTACAAAGCGGTGGGCCGGAGGAAGGGCCAACGCGAGACCCGAAGCGGAGGAATGCCGGGCCATGACAGGCAGCTCAAGGTCGCCGCAGGGCAATCGGTGGGAAGTCGGCGATCCTGATGCCCGATACGACCCGCAGGTGGCTCTGATCGTCGTCGACCTGCAGAACGACTTCGCCGACCCTTCGGGCAGCCTCTCCGTTCGCGGCGGAAGAGAGATCGTGCCAGTGGTGAACGCTGAGATCGATCGAGCGCTCCGGGCCGGCGCAGCGGTTGCGTACACCCAGGACTGGCACCCGGCGCATACGCCCCACTTCGCCCAGGACGGCGGCATCTGGCCCGTCCACTGCGTCGGAGAGACCTGGGGCGCCGAGCTATTTCCCACGCTGGCGGTCCGTGGCCCGATCATCCGCAAGGGAACCGATGGCGAAGACGGGTACTCAGGTTTCTCGATGCGCAACCCGACCGGCGGTCTCCCGATCCCCACGGAGCTGAATGAGACGATCGCCCGTGGCGGAGCAAGGCGCCTGGTCGTGGTCGGTCTCGCCACGGACTACTGCGTCAAGGCCACGGCCCTCGATGGCGTGAGGCTCGGCTACGAGACGGCGGTGTTGCTCGACGGGGTGCGCGCCGTCGACCTCGAGCCGGGCGATGGAGATCGAGCCCTGGACGAACTCGAGAAGGCAGGCGTAATGCTCGTCGGCGAGAGCTCGCCCGCGGGCTGAGCCCGCCGGCCGCGGCAAGCTGGCGCGCGGCCCGCCCGGCCGTCTGAAGCGTGGAGCGACCCGAAGCCGCATCGCAAGGAGGAGTCCCGGATCGACATGGAGCTGCATCTCGTCGACGCCACCTACGAGCTGTTCCGGGCCTACTACTCGCCCAGGCCGGCCGTGAGGACACGGGATGGGCGCGACGTCGGCGCGGTCGTGGGGCTCGTTTACACGCTGCTGACGCTCCTGCGGGAAGAGGGCGCCACGCACGTGGGATGCGCCACCGACCACGTCATCCGGTCGTTTCGCAACCAGCTGTACTCCGGCTACAAGACAGAAGCAGGCGTCCCGGCCGAGCTGCTGGCCGAATTCCCGCTGGCCGAGCGGGCCATGGAGGCGCTCGGCGTGGTCGTTTGGCCGATGGTCGAGTTCGAGGCGGACGACGCCCTGGCCACGGCTGCATCCCGATGGGCGGACCGGAGAGAAGTGGAACGGATCTGGATCTGTACGCCGGACAAGGACCTGGCGCAGTGTGTCGCAGGTGACCGGGTCGTCTTGCGGGATCGGCGCCGCGGTCTGACCATCGACGCGGCCGGAGTACGCGACAAATGGGGCGTGTCGCCGGCATCCATCCCCGACTACCTGGCTCTCGTCGGAGATGCGGCCGACGGCTTCCCGGGTCTGCCCGGATGGGGCGCCCGCTCCGCCGCCGCCGTCCTGGCCCGCTTCGGGCACCTGGAGACGATTCCGGCAGCCGTTGGGGATTGGCACGTGGACGTTCGGTCGGCGGGCACGCTCAACGCGACGCTGAGGGCGCAGTGGCCGGATGCGATGCTGTACCGCGATCTCGCGACGTTGCGCACGGACGTGCCACTGCCGCAAGGCGAAGCGGAGGAGTTGCGTTGGCTCGGGGCGCGCCGCGGCCCATTCGTGACCCTGTGCGAAGAACTGGGCCAGCCACGCCTGGCCGAGCGCCCGCATCTCTGGCGAGACTAGCGGGGCGACACGGGCAATCCCCTGTCCGGCAGGCCTGGGGGGAGCTACTTCAGCAGCCCAAGCATGGTCTCATGGTGGCGCGGCGACGCGGCCAGGCAGGACCACTTCTTGGCCGGGTAGGCCAGGTCGAACCAGGGCTTGCCGTCCAGGCTCGAGACCGCCGCCCCGGCCCGCTCGGCGATGAGCCCCGCGGCGGCTACGTCCCAGGCCGACAGGCCGGCACTCTGGGCGTAGACGTCGAAGCGGCCGCAGGCCACGTATGCGAGCGTCAGGGCGGCCGAGCCCATGGACCGATTGGCACGAATGCTCCTGAGAGCCTCGCGCCGCTTGCGCACGGTCCCGCGCCCACCGACGGCAAGGGTTACGACGAGATCCGCCAGCAGCTCCTTGTCGCCCACGCGAATCGGCTCGCCGTTGCGCAGCGACGGTCCGTCTATCGCGGCCGCGAACGTCTCGTTGCGACTGGGGTCGTGCACAACGCCGAGGACCGGCCGGCCCTCCGCCGCAAGCGCGATCGAGACGCAGAAGAACGGGATGCCGTTGGCATAGTTGATGGTTCCATCCAGGGGGTCCACGATCCAGGTCCGCCCGGACTTCACCTCGCCCGCCGCAGCGACCTCGCCGATCTCCTCGGCGTAGAAGTGGTCGTTCGGATAGCGCAGCCGGACGGCCCGCATGATCAGGTCCTCGCAGAGGTGGTCGACCTCGGTCACGACGTCGCGCGGCCCCTTCGCCTGTATCCGCTCCAGATGCTCGTACCGCTCCATCTGAATTCGGCCGGCCTCATGAGCCAGGTCGATGGCCAGGGCGAGCTCGGGTCCAAAGGCCGATGACCGGCCGAACCGGACAAGATCCGCCTCTGAGCGCGAAGAGGGGTCGGACCCCATCAGCCCGCGATCCCTGCCTCGAGGGCGATCTCGATCGTGCGCTCGATCGACCGATTGAGCTCGTCGAGTGGCAGGTAGGACTCCTCCGAATTGACCTCCTCGGAGAGCACGTCGCTCACGGTCAGAATCGTCGCCGCGGAGACCTCCGCGCCCGCGGCCCTGGCCCGAGCCGCCAGGTAGTAGAACACCGACGTCTCCATTTCGAAGGCCAGGACACCGCGACTGCGCCACTTGGAGAAGTAGTCCGAATCGGGGTTGTAGAAGACGTCGACCGTTGCGACCTGCCCGACGTGAGGCTTCTGGCCCAGTCTCTCGGCGGTTTCGACCAGCGTCCGGACGAGGCCGAAGTCGGCCGTTGGGGCGTAGGGGTCGCCGTGAAGGTACGTGCGCGTGGCGCCGTCGACCGGCGCCGCGGAGCTGGCTATGACGATCTCGCCCGTCTTGATGCCCCGCCCGATGCCACCGCAGGTGCCTACGCGGATCAGGCGCCTGGCACCCAGACGTAGCAGCTCCTCTACCACGATGGCGATGCTCGGAGCCCCCATGCCGCTGGTCTGGACGCTGACGGGTACACCTTTGTACGTCCCCGTATAGCCGAGAAGCCCGCGATGGGTGTTGACCTGGCGGGCGGAGCCGGCTCCGCCGTCGAACTTCTCCGCGATCCACGCGGCGCGGTTGGGGTCGCCGGGCAGCAGGACGACCGGGGCGTAATCCTCGGACTCGGCCCGGAGGTGGATCTGAGGCATGTGCTGCTCCCGCTCCTTGCGCTGCTGGCCGGCGGCGTGCCGGACGAACGGGCGCGCCGACGCGAGCCCGAACCAGATTCTACGGGCTCCGGCCGCCGACGAAACGGCCGCGGCCGAGAGAACGTCCGCGACCGTCGGCGGCCGTCAGGTGAGATGGCGCTCGGCGCTCTGCCGGGCGACCGAATTCCGTTCTGCCCAGACAGTCTCCGGCACGCCGGTCGGGCTTCCTCAATGTGGATAACTGGTGGGCTGTGTGGCCTTGAAGCAACGGAATCGGGATTCCCGCGCTGGCGGTCCAGGCGACTCACGAGAGGAACAATGCAGTTTGGTGTAGACAAAAGGTGGAGAACCTGGGATACATACGCACACACGACAGTTCCGCCACTGGAATCGGTCGGATGTTATCGGTATCTTAAGGGTGGCCCGTACCCTTGGATGCCAGGTTCGGGCGCAGGGTTGTGCCACCATGAGACAGCCAAGACCCCCGTTTGGTCGGTTCGGAACCTCCACCGGCCGGGTACCCGTCACGAGGGTCGAGGCAGTGAGGAACCACCGTGCGGTTCGTTAGAACCAGGCGTGAGGCCGTCGAGCGACTCCTCTGGACTCGCGAGAGTCGAGTTGTGACCCGCGTGACGCAGCATCTGCCCGAGTCTCGAGTCATCGAGCTGGCGAACTCGGGCTGGTGTGTCATCGCCCCTGCAAGCGAACTCACCGATGACCTCGTGCGGCGCATCTCCGGGGACGCGGCGTGCGGGCTGGCCGACGTGGACGCGGCTGGGCCGCCGACCGAGCGGTACCTGGTAGCCCTTGGGAACGCCATCCAGAGCTCCGGATTGGGCGATCGAATCGGCATGGGCGAGACGCCGGAGATCGCCAGCCGGAAGGTCCTCTGGCTGTTCTTCGCCTGCCGGGAGCACCACGTCGAGTTTCAGCCGATCGTGGACCTGGCCACGTTCGAGGCGCATGAGTGGGAATGCCTCTTCCGCCTGAGCCCAGGCATGGGGTCCACTTCCATCTCGGACATCGTGGCCGCGGCGCTTCAGGCCAATCGCCCGCTTGACCTCGACACCTTCGTTGTCGACCGCGTCCTCCATCGCATCGCTGAGGTGGTCCAACCGGGCCCCGCCGGAGCGCGCCAGCGCTTTGGAGTCAACCTCCTGCCGACGAGCCTGCTGTCGCCGTCGTTCGAGGCCGATGTACTCGCCGATCTGGTCAGGGCCGCCGGCCTGTCCCCGCGCCAGATCATCGTCGAATGCACCGAGCAACAGGCCATCCACGACGTGCCGCGCCTCAAGAAGCAGGTCAAGGCCCTGCGCCGCCTGGGCTTCGGCTTTGCCGTGGACGACGCGGGTGCGGGCTACGCGAGCTTCACCGTCATCGCCGCCCTCGAGCCCTCGATCATCAAGATCGACCGCGAGATCGTCTCCGGGATCGGGAACAAGGATGCCATCGCCAAGAAGGCGCTCGTTGAGGCGTTCGTGTCGTTCAGCAGCCGGATCGGAGCCCAGGTGATCGCCGAAGGGATCGAGAACCGGCGCGACCTGATAGCGCTCCAGGAGCGCGAAGTGGACTTCGGACAGGGCTATCTGCTCGGACGATCCGCCCTGGCCCCCGTGCAGCCGCGGCGCCTCTCAGACATGGATGAGCTGAGGCTCGCGATCCCGACCGTGGGCACTTGGGACGGCAAGGTCCGCCCGCCGGTCGCGTCGGGGGAGTAACGGCCCAGGGACTGAGTCCGGCGAAGGGTCCACGGACACCCACACGCAGAGGCGTCGCGGCAGGCGCCCCCTGCCGGCGCTACCATCGAGCCGACTCGCGCTCGACGATAGCCTCAGACCACGAAAACGATTCCCCCATTCCGGCTTCGACCGGCGAGGATCTTCGAGCGTCCAGCGGGCGGTAGCCCTGCGGCTGCAGCCGGGAGGTAGAGATGGCCAGAGCGAAGATCGGCTACGCGGCGATGCTCGAGCAGTTCGGGCCCGGCGAGGTCCTGGACCTCTGCGCCGCCGCGGAGGCAGCCGGTTTCTCCGGCATCATGGCCGCGGACCATTTCCAGCCCTGGACGCCACAGCAGGGCCAGGCGTCATTCGTCTGGGAGGTCCTGGCGATCGCGGGCGTTCGCACGAAGGGCGACCTTGGCCCGGGCGTCACATGCCCGTCATTCCGGATGCATCCGGCGATCGTCGCCCAGGCCGCGGCCACTCTGGAAGTGATGTTCCCGGGACGAACGTGGCTGGGCCTGGGCTCCGGGGAGGCCCTCAACGAGCACGTCGTAGCCGGCTACTGGCCTGAGACTCCGGAGCGGATCAACCGCATGTTCGAAGCGATCGAGATCATCCGGAAGCTCTTCACCGGCAAAGACGTCAAGCACGACGGCCGCTACTTCAAGCTCGAGACGGCACGCCTGTGGACGATGCCGGAGGTCCCGCCGCCGATCTACATCGCCACCGCCGGTCCCATCACCGCCAAGCGGACGGGCGCGCTCGCCGATGGCCTGATCACCGTTGGAGCGCCAGAAGGCAAGATCGAGATGATCTTCGACAAGTTCGACGAGGGTGCCCGGGAAGCGGGCAAGGATCCAGCCGCGATGCGGAAGATTCTGCAGCTGCACCTCTCCTGGGCCGAGACCGACGAACTGGCCGTTCGCAACGCCATGGAGGAGTGGCCCAACGGCGGGATGAAGTTCCCCAAGGCGGACATCCGCTCGCCGGGCGACTTCGAGCAGATGGCCAAGCTCGTTCGACCGGAGGACTTCGCGGGCCGGATGGTGATGTCCGCGGATCTCGAAGTCCATCGCACGCACATCCAGAAGTTCCTGGACATGGGTTTCGGCCAGATCTACCTGCACAACGTCGGCCGGAACCAGGCCGAATGGATCGAGGCCTTCGGTCGCGAAGTGCTGCCCGGGCTGACCGCCTGAACCGCGGAGGAGACACCACGTGCCTGCCGTCAAACTCGGACTGCTGTGCTGGAACCAGAACACCGACTGGCCGTCGCTTCATGCGGCGGGGGTTCGAGCCGACCGGCTCGGCTACGACAGCCTGTGGGCCTGGGACCACCTCTACCCGATCGTCGGCGACCCGGACGGGCCGTTCTATGAGGGCTGGCTGACGATCGCGGCCTGGGCCGCCGCCACCGAGCACATCCGAGTTGGGCTCATGGTCGGCGCCAACCCGTACCGGAACCCGGCCCTGGTCGCCAAAATGGCAACCACCCTCGACCACATCAGCGGCGGCCGTACCTACCTGGGGATCGGCGCGGCGTGGAACGAGTCCGAAGCCGGCGACTTCGGGATCGAGTTCGGCTCCGGAATACCGGAGCGGCTACGCTGGCTCGGCGAGGCCCTGCCGATCCTGCGCGGCATGCTCAACGGAGAGGCGCCCACGGCGGCGGGCCCTCACTACCACGCCGTCCACGTCCGCAACGACCCGGCGCCGCTCCAGCCACGACTCCCGATCCTGATCGGCGGCGGCGGCGAGCAGGTGACTCTCAAGCTGGTCGCGCAGTACGCGGATGCCGACAACCTGGGCGGAGGCTTCGAGACGGTCAAGCGCAAGGATGAGATTCTGCGCCGCCACTGCGAGGCCGTCGGCCGCGACGAGAGCGAGATAGAGCGAACGGCCGGCGTCGGGGTCGTGGTGATCCGCGACTCGCATGCCGAAGCCGAGCGGGTCTACAGGCGACTCTTCGAAGTGAACCGCGTGAAACAGCTCTGGCAGGACCAGCCCGTGGGCACCCCCGAGGAAGTCACCGAGATGCTGTCGCCGTACCTGGGCATCGGCTACCGCCATCTGGTCGTGGGCCACCCGGCGCCGTACGACGAGGAGTCGGCCGTCCGCCTCGCGAGCGAGGTTCGGCCTGCGCTCGAAAAGGTCGGCTGAGAAGGCCCCATCGGCTGGCCGCGCGCTCCGCCGCCGCGCGCGACTGCCTCCGCCCCGGGCCGCGACATCGGCACCGGCCGGCGCTAACCTTCCCTGCATCGATGCCGCCGTAGAACGGGAGTGGTCATGCGAGTCGTCTGTCTGGCGGGGGGTGTCGGCGGAGCGAAGCTCGCCGACGGCCTCCAGCAGACGCTGGCGCCGGGCGAGCTGACGGTCATCGCCAACACCGGCGACGACCTCGAGCGCCACTCCCTTGCCATCTGGCCGGATTACGACACCGTCCTCTACACGCTGGCCGGCATCGCCGAACCGGGCCAGGGCTGGGGTATCGCCGGCGAGACCTGGCAGGTGATGGGCCAGCTCGCCCGGCTGGGCGAAGAGACGTGGTTCCGTCTGGGCGACAAGGACATCGCCACCCACCTGTACCGAACCGCGAGACTCCGCGACGGCGCCAGGCCGACGGAGATCGCGCTCGACATGTCTCGGGCTCTCGGCGTCCCATCGCGCGTCCTGCCGATGGCGGACCAGCCGGTTCGGACCCGAGTCCGGACGGACGACGGCTGGCTCGACTTCCAGGACTACTTTGTCCGGCTGCGCCAGGCTCCCGACGTCCGAGAGGTCCGATTCGCGGGCATCGAGTCGGCGAGCCTGACCCCCGAGTGCCGGGACGCGATCCGTTCGGCCGAGACGATCGTGATCGCCCCATCCAATCCGATCGTCTCCATCGGGCCGATTCTGGCCGTGCCGGGGCTGTTGGCGGAGATCCTGGCTGCTCGCTCCCGCGGCGTCCCGGCGGTGGGAGTCTCCGGCATCGTTGGCGGCAAGGCCCTGCGCGGCCCGGCCGACAGGATGATGTCCGCGCTCGGCGAGGAGTCGTCGGCGCTCGGAGTGGCCCGGCGATACGCCGCGCAGCAGTTGCTCGACGTCTTCCTCATCGACCACCAGGACGACGATCTCGAGGAACCGATCAAGGCACTCGGGCCAGACGTCGTCGTCACGGACACGATCATGCCGAACGCCTCGTCGCGGGCCCGACTGGCCGGCGAGATGCTCGACGCGGCGGCTGTCTCCAGCGCCCGACGAGGTCCAGCCCCGGACCCGGAGTCGGGACTGCGGCCGTGACCGCCGCCGATCTGTCCCGCGTCGTCGCCCTGGTGCCGGTGCGATCGCTCAGCGGGGCGAAGTCGCGCCTGGGTGAGCCGCTGGATCCGGAGGAGAGGGCCGACCTGATCCTGGCGCTGCTCCGCCGCACCGTCGATGCCGCTCGGGCGGCCAGACGCCTGGCCGGGGTACTGGTCGTCTCGAGGGACCCCGAGCTTCTCGAGCGGGCGCGAGCCATGGGGGCGGTCACGGTCCGGCAGGAGACCGATGGGCTCAACGAGGCCCTGGTCGAGGCCCGCCTCGCCGCCGGGGCCGCCACGGCGGTGGTCGCGCTGCCGGCGGACCTGCCCGGAATCACCGCGGCCGCGATAGACCGGCTGGCCGAGACGGCAGAGCAGGCGCTTCGAGAATCTCCGGATCGGCCGGTCGTCGTTCTGGTTCCAGACCGGCACGGCAGCGGCACGAATGCCCTGCTCCTGGCTCCGCCGGGCGCGATCGACTTTCGTTTCGGCGAGGGGAGTCGAGCCGCCCACGCGGCGGCGGCCGGAGCCGCGGGCGCGACGTACCTGGAGTTGGACGGGCCACTCTCCTTCGATGTCGATACGCCCGACGACCTGCTGGAGGCTGACCGGCGCGGTCTCGACCACGAGGCCGGCCGGTGAGTCCCGATCCGGCCGTGCAAGCCGCCGCTCAGCCCGACGGACGCGTCGCGGTGATCGCCCTCGAAGGGGTGCCCGAGATATGCCCCGGCGACGACCTGGCCGCGATGCTCCTGGAGGCTCTTCGGAACACGCCTCTGGCGCTGCCACTCCGCGACGACGACGTCCTGGTCGTGACCCAGAAGGTCGTCTCCAAGGCTGAGGGCGCAATCGTGGATCTCACGGCGATCGAGCCGCGGCCGGAGCTCGTGGCCTTCGCCGAGCGCTGGGACCGCGACGCCCGCCAGCTGGAGGTCGTCCTGCGCGAGGCCCGACGTGTCGTCCGCATGGCCAACGGCGTGCTCATCACAGAGACCCGCCACGGCTTCATCTGCGCCAACGGCGGCGTCGACGCCTCCAACATGGGGCCGCTGAGCGGGAACGTGGTGACGCTGCTGCCCGTCGATCCGGACGCGTCGGCCGGCCGGATACGGGCGGCCGTAGCGCGAGCCTTCGGCGTGGACGTGGCGGTCCTCATTTCGGACAGCTTCGGACGTCCGTGGCGCTGGGGCATCACAGACGTAGCCATCGGGGTGAGCGGCATGCTCCCGCTCGACGATCTGCGCGGCTCTCCCGACGCGGACGGCCGCATCATGCGCAGCACCGTCCGCGCCACCGCAGACGAGATCGCCACGGCCGCCGAGCTGGCGCTGGGCAAGACCGCCGGCCGGCCCGCGGCGATCGTTCGGGGCACGCACCCCACCCGCGGCGAGGGCCGGATCGCGGACGTGCTCATGCCCCGCGAGATGGACCTGTTCCCGTGATTGGCGGCACCTGCACGGCACCCGACTCCGCGGCCATCCTGGCCCGCCCGGCACCCGACTCCGCCGCGGCGCCGACGCCAACCGCCGGCTCCGCGGCGGCGCCTGCACCGGCTGTCGGCCACCCGAGCTTCTTCTCCCAGTGTGGATGATGCGGGGCCGATCTCGGCCAGCTTCCCCGCTCCCGGGCCACTCGATCTCCGACTGACGCTGGCGCCGCTCCAGCACGGCAGCGGCGATCCAACGATCCGTATCGGGCGAGACGGCGTGTGGCTGACACGTCGCACGGAGACGGGCCCGGCGAGTCTCCGCCTCTGGACGGACGACCCCGGCGGCGCGGTCCGAGCCGAGGCCTGGGGGCCCGGCGCGGCCGCGGCCTTGCAGGCAGCCCCAGGACTGGCCGGGCTGCTGGACGACCCGAGTCCTCTGGAGCCTCAGCATCCCCTGCTCCGGGAGCTGCAGCGTCGGTTCGCCGGCCTGCGGCTGCCCCGCACCGGCCAACTGCTGCCGACGCTCGTGCCGGCCATCCTGGGGCAGAAGGTGACTGCCGGCGAAGCACTCGCCGCATATGCAGCCATCGTCCGCCGCTTCGGAGAGCCGGCACCGGGACCCGCGGGCCTGCTCCTGGCGCCGGCGACTGCCCGCCTTGCGGAAGTCCCCTACTTCGAGTTCCATCCCCTGGGCCTGGAGCGCCGCCGGTCCGAGCTTCTGGCACTGATCGGCCGGCGCGGACCCGAGATCGAGGCCTTGATGATGCTGCCGCCCGGCGACGCGTACGCCCGCCTGCAGAAGATACGGGGCATCGGACCGTGGACCGCGGCCGAGGCGACGCGGATTGCCTTCGGCGATCCCGACGCCGTCAGTCTCGGCGATGCTCATATCCCCGATCTGGTGGCGTGGACGCTTGCGGGAGAGCCTCGAGCCGACGACGGGCGAATGCTCGAGCTGCTGGAGCCGTACCGAGGCCAGCGGGCTCGCGTGATCCGTCTGCTGGAGGCGTCCGGGATCAAGATCCCGCGCTACGGGCCGCGATTCGCGTCCCGCGGGATCGGCCGCATCTAGTTCGGCCGCCTCCCCTCCGGAGGCCGCGCCGTCTCCGTCGGAGGCCGCGTCGGTCCAGGACCCTCGCGCTAGCAGGCCGCCAGGTAGTTGCAGGGATTCACGGCGTCGGCGGTGGTACCCAAACCCCACGGATAGCCGAGCCATACCTCGAAGTGGAGGTGCGGGCCCGTGGCATCGCCGGTATGGCCGACCAGCCCGACGCGCTGTCCGGCCGATACCTTCTGGCCCACCCGAACGTTCCAGTACGAGAGGTGGTTGTACGTCGTGTACAGCTTCGTTCCGTGCTGGATCCAGACGACGTTACCGCCGCCCGAGTATCCCCGATTGCCGACCAGCACAACCGTTCCGGCGGCAGCGGCCACGACCGGCGTGCCCTCGTTCGCGGCGATGTCGAGGGCGTGATGGCCGGACCAGAAGTACTGGCTGATGTAGCTGCTACCGCCGACCGGCCATACCCACCCGCCGCTGCGGCTGGACGACCCGGACCCGGACTTCGACGCTGGCATCGGCCCACCGCTCGCCCCTGGGATGAGGACCGTCTGGCCGAGCACGACGCTGGCATCGGGCAGGTTGTTGACGTCGGCGATGTCCTGCGCCGACACCTTGTACTTGGCAGCCAGCGAGTCCAGCGTGTCTTTGGCCCCCACCTTCACCAGGACGCCGTCCATGGGCGGGATCAGCAGCTGTTGGCCCGGGCGGAGCGAGTCTGGATTCGGGAGCTGTGCCTTGTTGGCCCAGTAGATCGTGGTTGTGGCCAGCTCGAACTTGTGAGCGATCTGATTGAGCGTGTCCCCCGGCTGCACGGCGTAGGACAGCAGCATGCTCTTGGCATCCGTGGCGACGCCGGGGTTCTGCATCGTGTTCGGGATCGAGCCGTCGCCAACGTACGGATCGTCGGTCGCGGTGGCCTCCGGGCCGATCGTCGGGTCACTCGACGCCGACGCCTCGGCTGCGCCGAGCGCGGGAGCGGTGGCGCTGGGCCGCCCCGCCGCGGACGCGGACCTGGCAACCGGCAGCGAGCTGACAACGGCCGCGGCCACGAGAAGCAAGCAGACTCCGACCGGGACGAGGCGGTCGAAGATGTCGTATCGGTCGAGATTGTCCGCGATCCGGCGGAACGCTTGACCCGTCGCGAACGAGCGACTGGCGGATGAAGCCGGGAGTCTGGAGGCCCCAGACGGGCCGCCTGCGGCTCGAGATCGGCCGCGCCCAACGAGCTCGCTCACCGCGTCCGAGGCAGGCCTGATGAAAGACCGCAGGCCGGCCGCGGAGATCGGCAAGGCGAGGTGGGAGAGTACCCGGCTGACGGCAGCCGCTGCTCGATGCAATACGGGCTCCTGTGCGGGGAATGGCTCCGAAGATCAGGCTGGAGGGGCTGCGGGGATCGGCAGGAACCCTAGCAGAGAGGTGAGAACCGCGCAAACACGACGGGCCCGGGGATCCCGTTCGGCGGACGAGTAGCGCACAGTGATCGCCCGTTCCCGCCTCAATCTCGATGACCGTCGTCAGGATCGGGCGCGTCCGCAGGCCGGTGCTACCCTGTCGCCATTGCCCCACATCCTCGATCCATTCGCCGGCTTAGCCGCCGGCAGGGAGCACAACCGTGAAGATCGGGCTGCAGATCCCCTCGTTCACCTGGCCGGGTGGCGACTCCGCGATCGGCCCAACCCTGGCCCGCGTCGCCGAAGCCGCCGACGCGGTCGGCTTCGACTCGCTGTGGGTAATGGACCACTTCTATCAGATACGCGGTGTCGGCCGGCCCGAGGAGCCGATGCTCGAGGGCTTGACGGCCCTGGGCTACATGGCCGCCCACACGAAGCGGGCGACGCTGGGCCTGATGGTGGGCGGAGTCCACTATCGCCTGCCGGCCCTCTGGGCCAAGGCCACCACCACACTGGACGTGCTCAGCGGCGGGCGTGCCTATCTGGGGATCGGCGCCGCCTGGAACGAGGAGGAGAGCCACGGCCTGGGCTTCCCGATGCCGCCCCTCGGCGTGCGCTTCGAGATGCTCGAGGAGACGCTCCAGATCTGCCAATCGATGTGGCAGAGCGAGCATGGCTCCGAGAAGGCCTTCGAGGGCGACCACTACCAGGCGACGCGGCTCCTCAACTCGCCCCAGGCGATAAGCAAGCCACATCCCAGGATCCTCATCGGCGGCGGCGGCGAACAGAAGACGCTCCGGTTGGTCGCCAAGTACGCCGACGCATGCAACATCTTCGGCGGTCCGGACCAGCTGACTCACAAGTTCGGAGTCCTGCGCGAGCGCTGCGCCGAGGTCGGGCGGCCGTTCGCCGAGATCGAGCGCACGAACCTCCAGTCGATCGACCTGGAGCGCGAAGGTCCGGCCAACGTGATCGCGCGCTTCCGAGCCCTGGCCGCGGTCGGGGTGCAGCACGTCATATTCAGCGTGGGCAACGTCTGGGAGATCCGAAACATCGAGACACTCGGCCGCGAGGTGATCCCTCCCGTCCACGACCTCGAGCCTGCGACCATCTAGCGGCGAACCGATGGCGACAACCTCCGCCCAAGGGGAGGTAATCGGGCGGACTCCATTCCGTTTCCTGCGTCGAGCTGCGGCCTTCTTCCTGCCGCTTGCAGTGCTCGCTACCGCCACCTGCGGACTGGCCTACGCGGAAACTCAGCAGGCCCTCCGAAGCGGTGCGAACGACCCTCAGCTCCAGCTCGCCGAGGATGCCGGCACTCGTCTGGACGCCGGCGCAACTCCATCCTCGGTGCTGGGCCCGAACCCTCCCGTCGATCTGGCCCGCAGTCTCGCGCCGTTCGTGATCGTCTTCGACGCGCAGGGTCGAGTCCTGGCCTCGGACGCGATCCTCGATGGCGGGCAACCGGCGCCGCCGAAGGGCGTCCTGGATGCGGCCCGGCCGGGCTCGCCAAACTCCGTTACCTGGCAGCCCCGGGATGGCGTCCGGGTCGCCACGGTAACGGTCGCCTGGAGCGGCGGCACGGTCCTGGCCGGGCGCTCGCTGCGGGCCGTCGAGCAGCGCGAGGCCAACGCGGAGCTGATTGCGGGCGCCGCCTGGCTGGCGATGCTGGCAGCGCTCGCCGCGGCCTCCGTTCTTGCGGCGTGGCTCTGGCCGAGGCGCGAGGCCGCGATGTGATGGGCCCGGTGGGCGGGACGATATACTCCCAGGGAGTATCGAGGACGTGGTAGGATGAGCGCATGAGTGACGACGCCACACGCAAGTCCTCACGCCCATTGGGCGGCCTCAGCCTGACCTTCCTCGCCCCGGCGGAAGGTGAGGGAACGGCCCAGGCTCGCCCTGAGACCACGGCACCGGCCGAGGCCGGCGTCGCGGAGGAAGCGCGCGTCGTGATCGTCGGCTCGGGACCGGCGGGTCTCACCGCCGCGATCTACGCCGCTCGCGCCAATCTGCGGCCGATCGTCATCGGGGGCGTCAGTGGCGGCGGCCAGCTCATGATCACGAGCGAGGTGGAGAACTATCCGGGCTTCCCCGAGGGGATCGGCGGACCCGAGCTGATGGACCTCTTCCGCAAGCAGGCCGAACGCTTCGGCGCCCGAGTCGTCGATGCGGACGTATCGCGCGTCGATCTCGGCACGCGGCCCTTCCGGCTCTGGGCCGCCGGCGTCGAATACCGTGCCCAGGCCGTGATCGTGGCCACTGGCGCGGATGCCCAATGGCTCGGCATCGAGAGCGAAACCCGGCTTCGCGGTCGCGGCGTCAGCGCGTGTGCCACATGCGACGGGTTCTTCTTCCGCGACAAGGAGGTGGCGGTCGTCGGCGGCGGCGACAGCGCCCTGGAGGAGGCTCTCTTCCTCACCCATTTCGCCAGCAAGGTCCACCTCGTCCATCGCCGGGACGAGTTCCGCGGAAGCAAGATCATGCAGGACCGGGCGGCCGCTCATCCCAAGATCGAGCTCCATCTCAAGCGCACCGTCGCGGAGGTCCTCGGCGCGGACCACGTCGAAGGGCTGCGCTTGGGCAAGACGGACGAGCCGGGCGAGGAGACGCTGCGGCTGGATGGCGTCTTCGTGGCCATAGGGCACCGGCCCAACGCGGAGGTATTCCGCGACTGGCTCGGGACCGACGATAAGGGCTATCTATCGACCGGCGGCGCCACTACCGCTTCCTCGATCGACGGCGTGTTCATTGCGGGCGACGTGGACGACCACCGCTACCGCCAGGCCGTGACGGCGGCGGGCGAAGGATGCCGCGCCGCGATCGACGCGGAGCGCTGGCTAGAGGCCCAGGCGTCGTCCGAGGCCCTAGGAGCCCGCGCCGGCACCACGGTGGCCCCATAGAAGCCGAGAAGCATCGCCGATGAGCATGCGTCGCGGCGGGGGCGGAGGTGGCGGCTGGGGGCTGATGCGCTCGTTTCGGCGAGACGAGTCGGTCACGTCCCAGAAGCTCTCCGCGGGAATCCTGCGCCGTATCGCGCGCTTTGCCATGCCCTACCGACGGATGCTGCTGGTGTTCGTGGTCCTTATCGTGCTGGACGCGCTGCTCGGGGCCGCCAACCCGATGATCTACCGGGCCATCATCGACGACGGCATCCTGCCTCACAACTCGGGAGTCGTCGTCCAGCTGGCCCTGCTGCTGGCCGTGCTGGCGCTGTCGGACGTGGTGCTGTCGCTTTGGCAGAGGTGGTTCTCCGCGCGCATCGGCGAGGGCCTCATCTTCGACATGCGAACGCAGGTCTTCGCGCATTTCCAGCGCATGCCGATCGCCTTCTTCACCAGGACCCAGACCGGCGCCCTGGTGAGCCGGCTCAACAACGACGTGCTGGACGCCCAGCAGGCATTCACCGACACGTTCTCGTCGGTGCTCGGGAACGTCATCGGGGTCACGATCACGTTGCTGGCCATGCTGCTGCTCTCCTGGCAGATCACGCTCGTGGCGCTGGCCCTGCTGCCAATAGCCCTGCTCCCCGCTCACTGGGTCGGCCGGCGAATTCAGGCCATCACCCGCGAGAGTTACAACCTCAACGCCAAGATGATCTCGACGATGACCGAGCGCTTCAACGTGGCCGGGGCACTGCTGGTGAAGCTGTTCGGTGAGCCGATACGCGAGATACACAGCTTCGAGGAGAAGGCCGGCCGGGTCCGCGACATCGGAATCACGCAGGCCATGTACACCCGTGTGTTCATGGCTTCGATCCTGGTGACCGCTTCACTGGCCACGGCGCTGGTGTACGGCTGGGGCGGCGTGCTGGCGGCCCAGGGTGCGCTGCCCGTCGGAACTGTCGTGGCCCTGACTGCATATCTGAACCGGCTCTACGGCCCGCTGATGGCGCTGTCAAACGTGCAAGTCGACATCATGACGGCGCTGGTCAGCTTCGACCGCGTCTTCGAGGTGCTCGACCTCAAACCGATGGTCGCGGAGAAGCCCGAGGCAGTGGCGATCCCGGACGGTCCGACGACCATCGAGTTCGACCACGTGGACTTCAGCTACCCGCGGGCCGACGAAGTGTCGCTGGCATCGCTCGAGTCGGTCGCGGTGCTCGACCAGGCCCCGTCGCAGCAGGTGCTGTGCGACGTGTCTTTCACCGCCGAGCCTGGCCAGCTCGTAGCGTTGGTCGGGCCGTCGGGGGCCGGCAAGACCACCATAAGCCACTTGATCCCGCGGCTGTACGACGTGCGTTCGGGTGCCATCCGCATCAACGGCCTCGACCTGCGCGACGCCACCCTGGAGTCGATCCGGCGCAAGGTAGGCGTCGTCACCCAGGACGCCCACCTCTTCCACGACACCATCCGGGCCAATCTGCTGTACGCCAGACCGGACGCCTCGGAGGCCGAACTCGACCAGGCGCTGCGGGCGGCTCAGATACTGCCACTCGTCGATTCGCTGCCGGCCGGCCTGGACACCGTCGTCGGCGATCGCGGCTACAGGCTTTCGGGCGGAGAGAAGCAGCGCATCGCGATCGCCCGGCTGCTGCTGAAGGAGCCCGGCATCGTCGTGCTGGACGAAGCCACGGCCCACCTCGACTCGGAGTCGGAACGGGCCGTGCAACTGGCGCTCAAGACGGCGCTGGCCGGCCGAACGTCGGTGGTCATCGCGCATCGCCTCTCAACCGTGCGCGACGCTGACCAGATCCTGGTCGTTGTCGACGGGCACATCGTCGAGCGGGGCACGCATGCGAACCTGCTCGCCGCCGGCGGTGTTTACGCGGAGCTGTACAGAACTCAGTTCGCGCGCCAGGGAGCTGCCGATGTGGCCGAGCCGCAGGACGGCGCCGGACCTCGGCATGTTGAGATCGCAGAGGAGCTAGGCTAGCTCGCAATCGAGTCGGCGCCATGACGGCGCCGAATCCATGGAGGAACGCGTGGGCGAAAAGCACCTCAGCCTCAGGCATACGGGAGGGTCGCGTTTCGTGGCCCGGTCCGGCTCAGGCCACGACATCGTCATGGACAATGCCGCCGGAAACACCGGCCCGCGGCCGACTGAGCTGGTGCTCGCCGCGCTGGCCGGATGCACGGCAATGGACGTGATCGAAATCCTCGCCAAGAAGCGCCAGGTCGTGGACGGCTACTCGGTAGAGGCCACCGGCACCCAGCGCGAACAAGCGCCGAACGTGTACACGGAGATCACCGTCCTTCACGTCGTAGAAGGCAACGTGGACACGGAGGCGGTGCGTCGGTCGATCGAGCTATCGGCGACGAAGTACTGCACGGTCAGCGCCCAACTCGCCTCCGGCGTGGCCCGGATCAGCCACCGCTACACCATCAAGCGGCCCGCCGCGGCCGGCGCCCCGCCGGTCGAGGAGTCCGTCGAGGTTGTGGTCGAAGGCCCGCTCAAGGACGTTCTGGCAGACTGACAGCCGGCGACTCCGTCTGGCGTGAGGGAGGGACAGGAAGATCGAGACTCCGGAGGCGGGCACCCTCGATCCAGGCGAGCCTCGGATATGGCGAATCTGGGGCGTGTCTTTCGACGCCCGCATCGTCCAGATCGTCATGGCCGCAACGCTCATCCTCATCGTCGCCTTCAACAACCGCTTCGTCCAGGACGAGTACGAGCGATTCATCCTGGAGTTCATCGTCCCGCTCGCCATCATCGTGCTGGCCTGGCGCGAAGACCCCAGGCGATACGGGCTCCGCATTGGCGATTGGCGGCTCGGTCTGGCGGTGACCGTCGTCGGAATCGCGGCCATGACCGTCGTCATCTGGCTGTTCGGTCGCTGGCCCGACTTCCACCAGTACTACACGGAAACGATCGGCGGCCGGCCCATGTGGCGGCTGGTGATAGACACCGGCATCGACCTCTTCGCCTGGGAGTTCTTCTTCCGCGGCTGGCTCCTGTGGGGGCTGGGCCGCAAGTACGGGACGGACGCCATCTGGCTCCAGATCATTCCCTTCGCCCTGATGCACGTCTGGAAGCCCGAGATCGAGCAGCTTTCAACCGTGCTGGGCGGCGCCTTCTTCGGGATCCTGGCCTGGCGAACCAGATCGTTCGTATGGGGCTTTCTGCTTCACTGGTTCATGATGGCCTGGGTCCTGATGGTGGCCGCGGGCTACGTCTGAGGACCTGCGCCGGTCCCGTCGGCGCGGCGTGAGGAATCCGGGTGCGGGCGTCATCGGCGCCGTGTTGCATCACTATGCATCAGACCGTATAATCCCGGGACCATGACCGCCACCCGACCGACGCCCGACGGCGTTCCCATTGCCTCTGCGACTGCCCTGGAGGGTTCGGCGCCGGCTACGGCCGGCGGCGCGACCCAGGATGCGGGCCGTGGTCCGTCCGCCGGGCTGGCAGGAGAACTGGGGCCCAAGGCGGCCAGGAAGCGATCCGGCGGCCGGACCATCACGGTCGGCATCATCGGGGCCACGGGCTATGCGGGCGGCGAGCTGGTCAGACTGCTGCTCCGTCACCCGAACGTCCGTCTGGCCGGACTGTACGGCCGCAACCGCGACAGCGAGCCGATCGCCGCGTCGCACCCGCATCTCGGGGCCACGGGCCTCGTGATGGACCGCGCCATCCCGGAGGCCGATGCCATCTTCACGGCGCTGCCACACGGCGCCGCGGCGGAAATGGCCGGCGGGATCGTGGCCGGCGGCTCCGCCCTTCTGGACGTTGGGCCGGATTTTCGCCTCCATGACCCGGCCGACTATCCGCGCTGGTACAAGTTCGACCACCCAGCTCCCGAGCTGCTGGCTCAGGCGGTCTACGGGCTGCCGGAGCTGCACCGCGAGGAGATTCGTGAGGCAGCCGATCGGACGGTCACGATCATCGGACTGCCGGGCTGCTACTCGACGGCGACAATCCTCACCCTCGCGCCGCTGGCGCGGGCGGGTCTGATCGCGGACGTGGCAGTCGACGCAAAGAGCGGCGTTTCCGGCGCCGGGCGCGAGCCCAAGCCGGACCTGCTCTTCTCTGAGGTCAACGAGAGCGTCAAGGCGTACGGCATCTTCAGCCACCGCCACACCGCGGAGATGGAACAGGAGCTCGGAGAGCAGGGCGAGCGCGGAGCGATGGGCAGCCGCGACGCGAACCCCGGCGTGGCCACGGTCGACTTCCTGCCGCACCTGATCCCGATGNNCGCGGGGGATCCTGGCCAGCTGCCACGTCCGGACCACGCGGCCGGTCACGCAGGCCGAGCTCGAGGCGCTCTACAGCGAGGCCTACCGCGACGAGCCGTTCGTGCAGATCACGGCCGATCCGCCCGCCACGAAGCACGTCCTGGGCAGCAACCTGTGCCGGATCTGGGTCCGCGTGGATCCGCGAACCGGCAAGGTGCTCGCCCTGGGGGTCATCGACAACCTGGTCAAGGGTGCCGCCGGCCAGGCGATTCAGGCACTCAACGTTCTCTTCGGCCTGCCCGAGGCTGCCGGCCTGGAGCAGTACCCGATCGCGCCTTAGCACGCTCTACCGCGAACCGTCGCACAGCCCAGCCGATTGCCGGCGCCAGTGGGAGGCAAGCCAGTCCGATGCAGCCGGGTTCCGACCGCTCCTCGAATGCGGGGCCGTCGCCAAACGACGTGCTGGCGCCTTTGACGAACTCTCTTCCGCCCGTCGAAGAGCGCGCCGTGATGCCGTCCGGATTCCAGGCCGCCGGGCTGGCGTGCGGGATCAAGCCGTCCGGCCGGACGGACCTGGCTCTCGTCGCGACGCTGGACGGTCCTGCGGCCGCCGCCGCGGTCTTCACCCGCAACACGGTCGTCGCCGCGCCGATCCGGCTGTCGCGGGCTCATCTCAACGCCACGGAGATAGGCGGTGGCGGACGGTTCGGCTGGGCGGACGCCGTGGTAGCCACGGCCGGCTCCGCGAATGCGGCCACGGGGCCCGAGGGCGAAGCGGACCAGGAAGAGGTGGGCAGGGCCGTCGCGGCGCTGCTGAACACGGAGCCCGAACGGACGCTCGCCATCTCGACGGGTGTCATCGGCGTGAGACTTCCCATGCCACAGGTCTGCGATGGCCTGGCCCGGCTCGCGGCCCTGCTGGAGCCGACGAATGCCGGCCTGGAGGCGTTCGCGACGGCGATCATGACCACGGACACCAAGATCAAGCTGGCCACGACCTCGGTCGAGCTGCCGGGGCCGGACGGCAAGGGGGTGATGGTCACCGTCTCCGGGATAGCCAAGGGCGTCGGCATGATCCACCCGCGCATGGCGACGATGCTCAGCCTCATCCTGACCGACGCGAGCGCGTCGCCGGCGGCGCTCTTCGGTCTGCTGTCCCCGGCCGTCCAGCGGACGTGGAACCAGACCAGCGTCGACGGAGACACGAGCACCAACGACACCGTCTTCCTGCTCGCCTCGGGCAGATCGAGAGCCCACGCCGTGGCGACCGCCAGTCCCGAAGCCGAGACCCTTGGCCGGGCGATCGAATCGGTGGCCCGATCCCTGGCCCGCCAGCAGGCCGCCGACGGCGAGGGGGCGACTACTCTCATAACCTGCCAGGTGAGCGGCGCGGCGGACGACTACGACGCTCGCGCGGTTGCCCGCTCCGTGGTGAGCAGCAGCCTTCTCAAGGCCGCCGTCCACGGCCGCGACCCGAACTGGGGCCGCGTCGCCAGCGCCGCCGGCAACGCCCGCCTCCCCGACGAGCAGCTGCTCGAGGCGGCGGGCCTGCACCACACCGAAGCCATGCCCCGAGCCGGCCGATCGCCCGACCTGGAGGTCGACCGCCTGCGTATAGCGATCGCCGGAACCATCGTCTTCGCCGGCACTCCCCTCCCCTTCGACCGGGACGCGGTCCGGGCGGCCATGAATGCGCCCGAAGTGCTCATCCGCCTGGACCTGGGCTTGGGCAACGGCACCGGCGAGGCGTTCGGCTGCGATCTGACAGAGGGCTACGTCATCGAGAACTCGGAGTACACGACGTGAGCGAAGTGCTCGTCCTCAAGCTCGGCGGGACAACGCTCGCCGACCAGGCGCACGTCCTCGACGAGGTCGCCACGGTCGCCCGCGGGCGCCCCGTCGTCCTGGTCCACGGCGGCGGAAAGCGCATAACCGAATGGCTGGAGCGTCTCGGCGTCCCCAGCCGGTTCGAGGGCGGACTCCGCGTCACGGACCAGGCCGCCCTGGACGTAGCCGCGGCCGTCCTCCGAGGCGTGGTCAACTCCGAACTTGTCTCCGACCTGCGCGACCGTGGCGTCGACGCGGTGGGGCTCTCCGGCGTCGACGGCGGATTCATGATCGCGGAGCGCGTCCCCGGCCTTGGGCTGGTGGCCCACATCGTCGGGATCAGGCGCGACTTCCTGGATACGCTGCTCGTGGCCGGGCAGGTGGCCGTGGTGGCGCCACTCGCCCGCGACGAGCAGGGGATCGTGTGCAACGTGAATGCCGACGACGCCGCCGCCGGCATCGCGGCCGGGCTCGGTGCCCGCCAGCTCGTCCTGATGACCGACGTCGACGGAGTCCGCGACGCCGCCGGCGAGAAGCTCGCCGCGATGACCGCGGACCAGGCCGAGAAAATGATCGCCGACGGCGTGATCAAGGGCGGGATGGTGCCCAAGATCCGGGCCGCCTTGCAGGCGGTCAACTGGCCGGGTGCCGAGGCGGTCATCGCGGATTCAGCCGACCCGCACGCCCTGACCCGTGCCCTCTCCGATCCGACCTTCGGGACCAGAATCACGGCGGCCCGCCAGGCCAATCAAGCCTCCGCCGGACCGGCCTGATCGGATGACCTCGATGATCCTCAACGGCAGCCAGATCCACGCCAAACAGCGCCGCCAGCGCATCCTCCTGGAACTCGTGGCCCGCTCGGCGGTCGGCAGCCAGGAGGAACTCGTGGAGTTGCTCCGCGAGGCCGGCTTCGAGGTCACGCAGGCGACCGTCAGCCGCGACGCGGCCGAGCTCGGATTGGTGAAGGTGCCCCGCGGCGACCGTCATGTCTACGCCACGCCCGAGACGGCCGCGACCGGCGACGTCTACGACGCCAGGCTCCGCCGGCTGCTCGAAGACATCCCGGTCCGCGTGGCGCGGAGCGGCCTCAGCCTGGTTCTGCTGGCGACTCCGGGTTCGGCCGGGGCGATCGCTCAGGCCATCGACCAGTCCAGCCTGCTCGACCAGGTCGGCACCCTCGCCGGCGACAACACGCTGCTCGTGCTCTTCGAGACCGAGGCCGCCCTCGAGCGGTGGCTGGTCCGCTTCCAGACCTACCAACCGGCCGGCGCCGACAAGCTGCTGCCCGCCCGACCTTTCGCGAATTCGGAGGCTCCTCGATGAACAAGGTAGTGCTCGCCTACTCCGGTGGACTCGACACCTCTGTCGCCGTCGCCTGGTTGCGCGAACAGTACGACGTTGAGGTCGTCACGCTCACCGTCGACCTGGGCGGCGGTGTGCTCAAAGAGGACGTCGACCGGCGGGCGATCAGTGCCGGAGCGACTCGCGCATACGTGGTCGACGGCCGCGAACGCTTCGTGCGCGACTTCTGCTGGCCTCACGTCCAGGCCGGAGCCCTGTACCAGGGCGTCTATCCGCTGGCCACGGCCATGGCCCGGCCGCTGATCGCCCAGCTTCTGGTGGAGGTCGCTCACAAGGAAGGAGCTCAGGCCGTCGCCCACGGCTGCACCGGCAAGGGCAACGACCAGGTTCGCTTCGACGTCGCCACGCACGCTCTCGACCCATCTCTGGCCGTCGTCGCCCCGATGCGCGTCGGCATGGGACTCAGTCGAGAGCAGGAGATCGAATACGCCAAGGCGCGCAACATCGAGATCACTATCTCCAAGGAATCGATCTACTCGATCGACGTCAACCTGTGGGGCCGCTCGATCGAGGCCGGCATCCTCGAGGATCCCTGGACCGCGCCGCGCGAGGACGTCTACAAGTGGACGGTCGATCCCGAGGCGGCGCCCGATCCGGTCGAGATCGTGATTGGCTTCGAGGGCGGCGTCCCCGTTTCGCTCGACGGGGATAGGCTCGGTCCCGTGGCCCTGGTCGAGCACCTCCACGATCTCGCCGGCGCCCACGGCGTCGGACGCGTCGACCATGTCGAAGACCGCCTGGTTGGCATCAAGAGCCGCGAGATCTACGAGGCTCCCGCCGCCACGGTCATTCATCGCGCCCATCGCGCCCTGGAGGGCCTGACGCTCTCCAAGGACACGCTGCGCTTCAATCGGCTCGTGGCCGACGAGCTGGCCCAGCTCACTTACGACGGGCTCTGGTTCAGCGCCCTGCACCGCGACCTGCGCGCCTACGCGGCGAGCAGCCAGCGCGTGGTCAGCGGCGACGTCCGCATCCGACTCGACCACGGCAACGCCATGGTCACCGGCCGGCGCAGCCCACTGTCTCTGTATGACAAGGCCCTGGCTACCTACGAGGCGGACGACAGCTACGACCACGCCGCGGCGGTAGGTTTCATCGAGATCTTCGGCCTGCCGCTGCGGACCGAAGCCGCTCGCCACGGAGCCGTCGGCCGGAGCCACGGCGCAGCCTGGACCTGGACCGATCCACTGCTCGAGAGCCTGCCGACGAAGGTCTTCGACGCTCCGCCGGCGGCGGCTGATTAGGAGGCCCGTCCTGGGCGCAGACAAACCGATCTCCAACTCGGTCAACCCGTCAAAGGCCCGAGGGCCGGCCAGCCGGCCCTCGCCCGGGGCGGAGACGATCGCGACCGGCGGTCGCTCGGCGAAGCTAGGGTTGAAGAGTCCGCCCGGCAGTTACGTGGCGGTCGCGGCAACAGTCGGCGCCGGGAGCTCGCCGGATGCCGAGCGCAAGCTGCGCGAGCTGGAGTTCCTGCACGAGTTCGCGAAGCTGCTGACAACGGCCCGCAACTGGGACGAGCTGATGCGGACCATCGTCGACCGGACGACAGACGCCCTGAACGTCGAGGTCTGCTCGGTGTACCTCATGGAGCGCGACGGGGCCCGGCTGCGCCTGGCCGCCACCAACGGCCTGGACCGCGACCAGATCGGTATTGTCACGATGGCCCTCGGGGAAGGCCTGACCGGTCGAGCGGCCCAGCTGGGCCAGCCCGTGGCGTCGCCGGACGTTCGAGTGGACCCGCTCTTCAAGTGGGTCCCGGGCTTCGATCAGTCACGGTTCACGTCGATGCTCTCGGTGCCGATGCCCTGGAACGACACCATCGTCGGCGTGGTCAACGTCCAGGCGATCGAGACCCGCACGTTCTCGCCCGAGGAGATCGAGTTCCTCGTGACCATCGGGGCGTTGCTCGGCGGCGTCGTGGAGAAGGGCCGCCTGCAGGCCGAGGCCCAGGAGCAGGTCGAGACGCTCACCGCGCTCGACGGCGCCCGCGCAGAGCTGCTTGCGGTGGTGACACACGAGCTACGCACCCCGCTGGCAGTGGTGCGGGCCTATCTGGATCTGATGGCGGATGCTGCCGTCGACGCGACCGGAGGCGCCGGCGACGACCGTGACGCCATCGCCGGCCCGCGCCCCAACCCGGCTCTCGTCGAGGAATGGCGGGCCCAGGCCACCGCCCAGGTGACGCGGCTGGATCGGCTCGTCGACTCCATCTTGGCCTCGGTTCGGGGCGAGGGCCTGGCCGCCGGACTCGCGCGCGTCGGCTTCGACGTGGCCAAGGCCGTAAACGACACCATCGGCGAGATGGCACCGCTGCTGCGCGGACACCCTCTCCGGCGGAGCGGAACGTGGGATGCCTTGATGGGGATCGGCGACGAGGGCCGCTTCCGCCAGGTCCTCGAGCACCTCCTGGAGAACGAGGTCAAGTACTCGCCGGAAGGCGGTTCCGTGAGCGTGGGCGCCCTGCGCAAAGACTCCGAGGTTCTCGTCTACGTCACCGATGACGGTCCCGGCATCCCGGAGTCGGAGTGGGAGTCCGTCTTCGATGCCTACGTTCGAACGGCCAACCGGCCGCGCGGCTCCGGGATAGGCCTGTACGCCGCCCGGCGGCTCATGGGGGCCATGGGCGGTCGCGTGTGGCTCGAGTCGAACGGGTTCGGTGGAAGCCGGTTCGTGGTAGCCGTTCCCGAGATGCGCCAAACTAGCGAAGGCACCGCCGGGCCGGAGGCAGGTGTAATGTCCGAAGCAGGCCCGGAGGGGTAGCACAACAGTGGAGACATCGAGGTGAACGGCATGGGTCCGAATGAGGAGACGAGCCTGCTGGTACTCGTCGTCGACGATGAGCCCGCCATGGTCGGCGCCGTCTCGGCTCTCGTCGGACGTGCCGGCCACCGCGTGGTCACCGCGTATGACGGCAACACGGCCCTCCGCCGTTTCTCGGAGGAGCGGCCGGACCTCGTCCTCCTCGACCTCGCCATGCCGGGCCTCGACGGAGTCGAGGTCTGCCGGGCGATTCGGCGCATGTCGCAGACGCCGATCATCGTCCTGACGGGCGAGTCAGACGAGCGGGCCAAGGTCGAGGCGCTCGATATGGGGGCGGACGACTACGTGGTCAAACCCTTCGGCAAGCAGGAGCTCCTGGCCCGTATCCGGGCCGTCATGCGGCGTCGCGGAAACGAGGCCGAGCCACGGGGCGCCGGGGAGCTGCGCTGGGGATCGATCGTTCTGGATCGAGGTCGCCACACCGCCTCCGTCGCGGACGCCCAGCTCGTCCTCACGCGCACCGAGTACAGCCTCCTGGCGTCGTTGGTCGCGGCCGCGGGCCATGTCGTTTCGCACAGCGCTCTGCTCAGCGCCGGCTGGCCCGGCGAACCCAACCCGGACCCGCAGTGGCTGAAGCCGCACCTCGCCCGCCTGCGATTCAAGCTCGGCGAAGCCGGCGCGCCGGTGCCGGCTTCGGTCCGCGGAGTGGGCTACCGCCTGGAAGAGGCCGGCTAGTCACGGTGAGGGCGGCGGCCTCAGGGGCCCCGCCCTCACCCAAGAATCAACGAACCCGCGCTGCCTGCCGAAAGGTGCGCGGGTCGATGCTGAAGTGAGTCATCTATCTGGTGGCGCCGGGCCTCAGCCGGCCGGGGAAATCGCGACTGTCGAGGTCGAGAGGTTCTACTCCGCTGCCTTTGCGCGAGACGGCGCGACGAACCAACCGACGACCAGGACCCCGAAACTCACGAAAGCGGCTGCGATCACTCTTGGCTCCTTCGGCTGAACCGCGGGACCCTCGTCCCATTCACTGATCGCAAGTCTATGGTCGGTGCCGGGCGGAATCAGTAGCGCTCGAGTAGACCATTGGTGACGCTCAGGTGACGCGGGGGTTGCGGTTCGGGACGGCCTGCTCGTCGACGAGGGCCTCCGACGAGGGCCTCGGGTCCGGTCTCCGAGGCCGGGGCGTCCACGGCCTCATTGAAGAGGCGCGGCGATGGCGCAGGCGGCGACGCGACATGGGGCGGCCAGGCGGCGGCATGCCGGGCGCGACCCGAGTGCCATGGGGGGGGGTAGGCACCCGGGTCGCTATCGCGGCGAGAAGCGGCAGTCCGGCTGGTCCAGGCTAGCCCTGGTAGACGACCACCTCGCCGTGCTGGGAAGCATCCAAGCCGGCCTCTTCTTCCGATTCGGCAACGCGAAGACCGACGGCGAGATCCACGACCTTGAGGATCGCGAAAGTCGCCACGGCGCTGTAGATCCAAACCGCGGCGATCGCCACGAGCTGCGTCCCGACCTGGCCGGGATTGCCGTCGATCAGGCCGCCCTTGGTTATCACCGTGTTGATGGCCGTGGTGGCGAAGATGCCGGTCAGCAGAACGCCAAGCGTGCCGCCGACGCCGTGAACGGCCCAGACGTCGAGCGCGTCGTCGATCTTCACCCGCTCACGAAGGAGAATCGCTCCGTAACAGACCACCCCCGCGATGAAGCCGATGACTATGGCCGAGCTGGCATCCACGTAGCCCGAGGCCGGGGTAATCGCGACCTCGCCGGCTATCGCGCCCGAGACCGCGCCGATGACGCTCGGTGAGCCCTTGTGCAGCCAGCTCATCGTCAGCCAGGTCAGAGCACCCATGCCGGCAGCCGTGTTGGTCACGAGAACGGCGTTGACGGCCAGGCCGTTCGCGGCCAGGGCGGAGCCGCCGTTGAAGCCGAACCAGCCGAACCACAGGATGCCGGCACCGATGACGGTGAGGCGCACATCGTGAGGCTCGAAGCGCTCGGACTCACGTCGAACTCGAGGCCCCAGGACGAGCGCGGCCACGAGCGCGGCCACGCCGGAGCTGATGTGGACCACGGTGCCGCCGGCGAAGTCCATGACACCCATCTTGTTCAGCCAGCCGCCCTGGCCCCAGACCCAATGGGCGATCGGCGAGTAGACGAGCAGGCTCCACAGCAGCGCGAACAGCACGAACGCTTTGAAGCGCTTGCGCTCGGCGAAGGCGCCGATGATCAGGGCCGGGGTGATGATGGCGAACATCATCTGGAAGAGCGCGAAGGCGCTGCCGGAAATCGTTGGGGCGTAGGGGCCGGGCGCGACACCGACGCCTTTGAGGCCGAGGTTGTCTAGGTTGCCGATGATCCCCCAGCCGTTCACGTCCTTGCCGAACGCGAGGGTGTAGCCGACGAGAACCCAGGTGACGCTGACCAGCGCCAGGATGAACATGCACTGCATCAGGATGCTGAGCACGTTCTTGCGGCGTACCAGGCCTCCGTAGAAGAGGGCCAGGCCGGGCGTCATCAACATGACGAGCGCCGTCGCGGTCAGTACCCAGGCGGTGTCGCCACCGTTGATCACGCTCGGGACTCCTTCGCTTCGAGATCGCAACGAAACGCTGGGAAAGGTTTCGGTCCGGTGAAGCGTATGGAGGTCTGGACCGCGAATCAGTAGCGACCCGGTGGCGCGGCGGTGACGCTCTGGTGGCGTGAGGGTTGTGGTTTGGGACGCGTCTCAGCAGCCGAACCCTGCCGAGCTCGGCTGCTGCGCGGCTCGGGCCCGGCCGTTGAGGCCGGCCCCGACTTATAGATCGATCACGACTGCCAGGCCACCTCGCCGTGCTGGGAGGAGTCGAGGCCGGCTTCCTCTTCGGACTCCTCCACGCGGAGGCCCACGAAGAAGTCGACGACCTTGAGGATGGCGAAGGTGGCAACGCCGCTGTAGATCCACGTGGCGGCAACCGCGATGAGCTGCTTGCCCACCTGGCCGGCATTGCCGTCGATGAGGCCCGAGGCGCCGTTGACCGCGGCGACCGCGAAGACGCCGGTCAGAATCGCGCCCAGGGTTCCACCGACGCCGTGGACCGCCCATACGTCGAGGGCGTCGTCGACCTTGAGCCGCTCGCGCAGGAGGATCGCCCCGTAGCAAACCGAGCCGGCCGCGAAACCGATGATGATGGCCGCGCTCGCATCCACGTATCCGGATGCCGGCGTGATTGCGACCAGCCCGGCCACGCCTCCCGCCACCGCTCCGACGACGCTCGGCGTGCCCTTGTGCAGCCAGCTGACGGTGACCCAGGTGAGAGCGGCCATGCCGGCGGCCGTGTTGGTGACGACGAACGCATTGGCCGCCAGGCCGTTCGCCGCGAGGGCCGAGCCGCCGTTGAAGCCGAACCAGCCGA
>PMIP01000082.1:0-28942 GCA_003158295.1 Chloroflexota bacterium
GCTCACCGAGCCGCAGGCCCGTCGCTGCAGCTACGGCATAGATCGGGCCGTATGAGTCACCCTGCGTTTCGTCCAGCAGCTTTCGCACCTCATCGGCGGACAGGTAGGCCACTGGCTTGTGCGGGACGTAGGGCGGCCGCGCATCGGCGGCAACGTTCCGTCCGAGTCGGCCGTCGCGCACTGCGGACGCCAGAGCGATCCGAAGCGTGGCCCGGACGTGGCGGGCCGTCAAAGGCGAGATGGGCTCGTGCCGCTTCGGCGGCCCGACCGTGCCACCTTCGTCGTCGCGGTTGAGCTTCGCGGGGTCCTTGGGACGCCTGCCGAGCCGTTCATTCGGCAGCACGGGCCGCCCCGAATGCGTAAACCGGGCGAGCGCACGCTCAACCTCAGCCGGGGATAACCGCGACAACGGTCGCTTTCCGAACGTGGGGATCAGATAGCATCGGACGTGCATCTCGCGGCTGCGCCACGTCGAGGGACGGACGTGGGCTTTCTCGCGCTCGATCCAGTCCGCCAGGTACTCCCCAACCGTGACACTTTGGCCGGCGGGTGCGATCGTGCCGAGGCGCAGCTCATCTCGCAGCCGGTCGAGCTTGTCTCTGGCATCCTTGGACGTCTCGCCCTGGACGACTCGTCGATGCCGGGTGCCGTCGGGGTCCGTCCAGGTGATCGCGCCGCGCCAGCGGTGGCCGCCCGCGTCGACCTCGTAGACCGACCCTTCGCCGGGTGACCGATGCCGGTCCCTTTTCGCGGCAATTCGCTCGCTCATGGTCGCGGTGCTCCCCACAGGAGCGCTCCAGATGGCCTCCGGTTGGCCCAGGGGGCCGTCGCGTTCGTCTGCGATTGTATGCCCTGTTGCTACCGTGTTGCTACCGAGGCCGGACAGACTCCCTCCCGGGAGGCAAGTTAACGAGGGAAAGTGGAGGCGACGGGCGGGATCGAACCGCCGAATAGAGGTTTTGCAGACCTCCCCCTTAACCACTTGGGTACGTCGCCTCGGACGGCCGGTAGGGGAACCGGGCTATGGTGCGGGCCAGACTGGCTGCCCCTCGAGGATTCGAACCTCGCCTAACGGATCCAAAGTCCGCTGTCCTACCACTAGACGAAGGGGCAGAGGATCGATCTCTCGGCCGGCATGGCCCGGGTCGACAGCATGCAGGGAGTGGAGCGGAAGACGGGACTCGAACCCGCGACCCTCACCTTGGCAAGGTGATGCTCTACCAACTGAGCCACTTCCGCTCGAAGAACCGTGCCAGTCCAATTGTATGGTGCCGAGAGCCAGGATCGAACTGGCGACACCGCGATTTTCAGTCGCGTGCTCTACCGACTGAGCTATCTCGGCCCGTTCAACAGACGGACTGGCTGCCCGTCGGCGCGAGGAAAGGTACCACGGGGAACCGAACCGCCGCAAGGCAGCGGAAGCGCGGCCGCAGGACTGCCGAACGGCCGCCGGTGGAGCCGCCACCACGCTAGGCGGGCAGGCCGCCGGGACTCCCTCGCCCCCTATTCGACCCCGGTCAGAGCGCTCGCCTGGGCTTGATCCATCGGCGCCTCGCCGGTCAGCTGACGCAGCCTGTTGATGCGATCGACGATCGGTGGATGAGTCGAGAAGAGGTCGGAGCCAATCCCATGCTTCTTCAGCGGATTGACGATGTAGAGGTGTTGCGTGGCGCCGTTCACCGAGTGCAGCACGGCCGGGTCGCCGCCGATCTTGGCCAGCGCACTCTCCAGACCGTGCGGATTCCGGGTCAGTTCCACGGAGGAGGCGTCCGCCAGGTACTCGCGCTGGCGGCTGACCGCCATCTGGACGAGCGCCCCGAAGAAGTAGCTCAGCGCCGCCATGACCAGCCCCACGACGAGAAGGATCACGCCGAGCCCTCCGCCGCCCTCGCGGTCGTTGCCGCGGCGCCCACCGCCGAACCAGAAGGTGTAGCGCAGGAAGAAGCCGGCCAGCAGGGCGATGCTCCCGACCATCACCCCCACGAACAGGGTGAAGCGGATGTCGTAGTTGCGGACGTGGGACATCTCGTGGCCCAGAACGCCCTGGAGCTCTTCGCGGTTGAGCTCCTTCAGCAGGCCCGTGGTGACGGCCACGGACGAATGCTGGGGATCGCGGCCGGTGGCGAAGGCGTTGGGCGAGGGGTCGTCGATGATGTAGACCTTGGGCATCGGGACGCCCGCCGCGATCGCCATCTCGTTGACGACGTTGTACAGCTGGGGGGCCTGCTCGGCGGTGACCGCCTGGGCATGCGAGCTGGCCAGGACGAGCTTGTCGCCGCCGTAGTAGGAGAACAGTGCGCTGAGGCTGCCGATGCCGACGGCGATCACCAGCGCTCCGATCCCGAACGCCACCTCGTTGCCGCTGCCGTACCCGATGCTGAATCCGATGACGAATCCGAAGACCGCCAGGAAGGCGATGACGACGAAGGCGAGCAGGATGGAATTGCGACGGTTGGCCGATTCCTCGGCATAGAAGGTCGTGGTCACGTTAGTGGCCTCAGGGCAGGGAGGCCGAACCGACATCGCGCCGGCGCGGCCTCACAACGCTTATCCCAGGTTGACGACGGGGACCTCAGCGGCCTCCGGCTCGGCCTCGAAGAACTCGCGCTTGCTGAAGCCGAACGGGCCGGCGAGGAGGACGTTCGGGAAGGTCTGGAGCGAGTTGTTGAAGTCCAGGACGCTGGCGTTGTAGTGCTGGCGGGCGAACGAGATCTGGTTCTCGGTCGTGGTCAGCTGCTCCTGCAGCGACATCACGTTCTCGTTGGCCTTGAGCTGCGGGTAGTTCTCGACAACCGCGAAGAGGGACTTGAGGGCTCCGCTCAGGACGTTCTCGGCCTGGGCCTGAGCGGCGGGACCCTGGGTCCCGGCTGAGATGGCGTTTCCGCGAGCCTCGGTCACCTGGACCAGGACGCCCTTCTCGAAGTCCATGTAGCCCTTGACCGCGTTGACCAGGTTGGGGATGAGGTCGTGGCGGCGCTTGAGCTGGACCTGGATCTGCGCGTTGGCCTCGTCGACCCGGTTTCGCCTGGTCACTAGCCCGTTGTAGATCCCGACCAGGAACACGATCAGAACCACGAGAACGACGATGACGATGATCAGCGGCAGCATGCCCCTTCTCCGATCCAGTTAGGCACCCGGCTTGGATGCGCGCAAGTCAGTCTAGCAGCAGGCCACGGACGAGAGCGCCGGGCCGTCCGATGGTTTGACTCGACGCATCGGCTCAAGGTTCGGAGTGGTGGGCGGTGCAGGATTCGAACCTGCGACATCCTCGGTGTAAACGAGGCGCTCTAACCACTGAGCTAACCGCCCCGAGAGCCGCGGTGGGCGGCGAAACGACCGCCTGGCGGCCCTGGTGTCATTTCTAGAACGGAGGGTGGTGCCCAGGCCGGGACTTGAACCCGGATGGATTGCTCCATACGCCCCTCAAACGTACGCGTATACCAATTCCGCCACCTGGGCACGAGATTCGACCGCGACGGCTCCACGTCGCTGCACCCAAGACCCTGGTGCCGAGGAGGGGATTTGAACCCCTACAGCCTTGCGGCCACTGGCTCCTGAAACCAGCGCGTCTGCCAATTCCGCCACCTCGGCGCACGCAACAACGGGCCTACCCGTCGCTGGCGAGGCGCCAGTCTATCACATCCCAATATCGACTCGAAGGATCCGAAATCTGGGTCCCCGAGACGTTCTGGACCCGTTTGGAGACGACGAAATCGTAGTCCCGGAAGACGAGCGGCAGGATGGGTTCGGCCGTGGAAACGTACTTCTCGACCGCCGAAACCGCCGTCTGACGATCGACCGGATCGATGGTCTTGCGCGCCGTCAGCAGGAGCTGGTCCAGGGCCGGGTCTTGGATCCCGGAGACGTTCGAGCCCCCCGACCCGACCTGCGAGGAGAGGAGGAGCGGGCCCAGATCCGGGTCCAACCCGACCTCGAAATCGACCACGGCCGCCGCAAACTGCCCGCCGCCCAGCCGGCTCAGGTAGGTTGCCGTCGGCTGGGCGTCGAGGGCCACGTCGAGTCCGATCGCGCGCCAGTCTGCGGCCACCTTCACGGCGGCCCGATACACGATCGGGTTGCTTGCCTCGTCCGGCGCCAGCAGGTCCAGCGAGTACGCCGCCGAGCTCTTCGGCGCCATCCAGGCGGTCCCGGTCCGCTGCCATCCGGCGGTGTCGAGGTGATTGATCGCCGCCGTGGTGTCATAGGCCGTCGAGACGAGCGCCGTGGGGTCGAAAGCGGGCGACCAGCTCGGTATGGGAAGGTCCGCCGTGCTGCCACGACCTTCCAGGACGGTCGTAAGCAGGGCCTTCCTGTCGATGGCGGCCAGAAGCCCGCTCCGGGCGTTCACGTCGCGCATCTCGGGATGGTCGACTCGCTGGTTCAGTACCACGCTCAGGAGGCTCGTCCAGCGATAGGGAATCAGGCTGGATCCGGGGACGGCGAGGGCGGCGTCGATCTGCTCGGGCGTCAGTCCGCCGACCGAATCCAGCCCGCCGGTCGCGAATTGGGCCGCCGCCGACTGAGCGTCGTCGAAGAAGACCAGCTCGATCGTGTCGAGCGTGCTCTGCGGGCCGGTAAGCTCTGGCGCTGGTGTGGGCGATGCCGTGGGCGTAGGCGTGGGCGTCGGTGTCGGCGTGGGCGTGGCCGAGGCGGAAGGCGCCGCGGAAGGCGCCGCGGAGGCCCCCTTGCCTGGGCTTGCCGTAGAGGCCACCTTGGTCGGGCTCGGAGTCGTGCCTAGGTTCGTGCCGAGGCTCGGAGTCGGGCCGGCACTCGCCGTCGGAGACGGTAGTGGCGAGTTGGTCCGGACCACGGACGGCACACGCTGCAGGACCGCGTGGGTCTTGTCCAGGGCCACCAGTCGGTACGGTCCATCGCCGACGGGCCTGGAGCTGAAGGCAGAACCCGCGAGCTGTAGGGCCGAAACCCCCTCCAGCAGGTGCAGCGGCAGAACCGGCAGGGCAGCCTGTCTCAGGAATCCGGCGATCGGCAGCGTCATGGTGAATCGGACCGTCGAGGGGCCATCCGCGGTGACGTGGATCCCCTGCCAGGAGGAGCCGTAAGGGCCGTCGTATCTCGGATCCTGCAGCATTCCGATGGTGAAGACGACGTCTGCCGCCGTGACAGGCTCGCCGTCCTCCCAGTAGGCGCTCGAGGAGAGCTGGAACGTGTAGGTTCGCCCGTCGCTCGAGCTGGCCCAGCTGTCGGCAAGGTCGGGCAGCATCGAGCCGTCGGGCCCTTCGCGGACGAGACCCCGAAACAGCAGCGCGACCAGATCCTGGTCGGCCTGGGATCGCGGAGTCAGTGGGTTGACGGAGCTCGGATGCCCGATGACTCCCTCGCGATAGGGCACGGCAGGAGCGATCGAAGGAGTGGCCGGACGGACGTTGCTCGGGGGCGCCGTCTGAAGCATCGCCCCGCCGATCAGCGCCAGCACGACGGCCAGCGCACAGATGACGATTCGGTCGATCCGAGTCATGGCCTGGGCTGCGCCATCTACGTTTCTATCTCGTCCCTCGGCGGCCGGCGCCGGGAACCGCGGGACCGCCGTGCCCGATGGGTCAAGGCTGCGGGAAAACGGTGTAGCTCACGACGGAGAAGGCGCAGAACAGGATCGCCAGAAGGATCGTGAACTGCCACAGGCGCCGCTCGATCCCGCGCCGGCTGCGGTACACGGACGAGTCGCCGCCAAAGGTTGCGGACAGACCCGACCCTCGCGCCTGGAGCAGGATGGATATGACCAAGAAGACGCCGATGATGTCCTGGCCAGCGGCCATCGCGGGATTCACAGCTGGAAGCAACCTCGTCTGTGGGTCCGCTCGACGGCGGACCGGCGCATGTTAGCACACCACCGCGGCCAGACGGCCCCGCAGGCCCGTCGATCGCGGCGGGGCACGGGTGGAGTGGCTCGGCTGGGCTTGGGTGGCCCGGGTGGCCCGGGCGTGGGTCAGCTATCGGCGAGCAACGAGTGCCCGGTCACCTCCGGCCACGGCTCCAGGCCACCGATCTCGAGGATCGTGGGCGTGACATCGGCAAGCCGGCCGTCCTCCAGGCGCTTCCCATCCATGAACCGTCCGATTCCCAGGAGCGGTACGGGATTCAGGGAGTGCTTGGTCACCGGGTTTCCGGCCTCGTCCTTCATCTCGTCGGCGTTGCCGTGGTCCGCGGTGATCAGGAGGACTCCGCCGGGAGCCCCGGGATCGCCCTCGTCCACAGCCAGGATCGCCTCGGAGATCCGGCCCAGGCAGGCGTCCACGGTCTCGCACGCCCTGACGGTGGCCTCCCAGACGCCGGTGTGGCCGACCATGTCCGGATTGGCGAAGTTGGCGACGATCAGGTCGTACTTGCCACCGGCGATCGCCGCCACGAGGGCATCGCAGACGCCCTCGGCCGCCATGCTCGGCTGCAGGTCGTAGGTAGCGATCTTCAGGCTCGGGATGAGCTTCCGGTCCTCGCCCGGCCACGGCTCCTCGCGGCCGCCGTTGAAGAAGTAGGTCACGTGGGCGTACTTCTCCGTCTCGGCGACGTGGAACTGCTTCCAACCGGCCTTGCTGACGGCTTCCGCCAGCGAGGGCACCACCTCGGGACCGAAGACAACCTGCACCGGCAGGTCGGCCTCGTAGGCGGTCATCGTCGCGTAGAGGATCCCCTTTGGAGCGGGGCCGGCCGCGTCGCGATCGAAGCTGGCGAAGTCGGCGTCGGCGAGAGCGTGGGAGAGCTGCCGGCCCCGATCGGCACGGAAGTTGCAGTGCAGGACGGCATCGCCGTCGGCGATCGTCCCGTGATCCACGCCATCGATGACCGTCGGCGTGATGAACTCGTCGTTCTCGCCGCGCGCGTAGCCGGCCTCTACGGCGGCCACGGCGGACGGGGCGTGGAAATCGGCGACGCCGTGGACGATGGCGTCGTAGCCCTTCTTGGTCCGCTCCCAGCGCTTGTCGCGGTCCATGGCGAAGTACCGGCCGCCGATCGTGGCGATCCTGGCGTCCGGATGAGCGGCGGCGAGGCGCTTCTCCAGGTCCGGCACGAACTCGATGGCGGATCGCGGCGGAGTGTCCCGGCCGTCCAGCAGGCCGTGGACGCGGACGCGCCTGACGCCCTGGCGGGCAGCCAGCTCGGCCACCGCGACCAGGTGGCTGTCGATGGCGTGGACGCCGCCGGGGCCGACCAGGCTGATCAGATGCAGGGTGTGGTCGTCTTCCTTCGCTCGGGCGCACAGCTCGAGCAGAATCGGTCGTGTGAAGAAGCTGCCCGTCGAGATGGCCTTGCTGATGCGAGGCAGATCCTGCAGGACCGGCTGGCCGGTCCCGAGGTTGAGGTGGCCGACCTCCGAGTTGCCCATCTGACCCACAGGCAGCCCGACGAACTCCTCGGACGCCTCGAGGGAGCTGTGCGGCCAGCGCTTCAGGAAGCCATTCCAGACAGGCATTCGAGCCTGCACGATGGCGTCCACTTCCGGCTTGTGGCCGATGCCGAAGCCATCCAGGACAACGAGGCAGATCGGGCGGGGCCGAGGCGAGGTGGTGGTCGTCATTCGGCGTTGCCCTCGGCCGCGGCGCGGGCCCTGGCGGTCACGGCGGCGCGGGCCACCATGCCGGCCATCTCGTCGGGCTTGAGCGAGGCGCCACCGACGAGCCCGCCGTCGATCGAGTGCTCGCCCAGGAACTCGCCGATGTTGGCACTGGTGACGCTGCCACCGTACAGGACGGGGACGTCTTCCGCGGCGTCGCCCCAACCGAGGTCGGCGGAGAGGGTGGAACGTATGGCGTCGGCCATGGCAGCCGCATCGGCGCTCGTCGCGGTGCGACCGGTGCCGATTGCCCATACCGGCTCGTAGGCGATGACGAAGCCCGCGCTCATGAGCGCGTCCACGTCCTTGCCGGCCAGGGCGCCGCGGAGCTGAGTGGCTACAACCTCGACGGCACGACCGGCTTCACGCTCGGCAAGCAGCTCGCCGACGCACAGGATTGGGCGCAGGCCGGAAGCGACGGCACGGGCCAGCTTCTTGCCGATCAGCTCGTCGGACTCGTGGGCATCGCGGCGTCGTTCGGAGTGGCCGACGATGACCCACGTCGCGAGGCCGGCGAGGGCGGCGGCAGATGTCTCGCCGGTGTAGGCGCCGGCCAGCTCGTGGTGGACGTTCTGGGCTCCTACGGCCACGTTCTTCCCGGCAAGGGCGTCGCGGACGGCCGCGAGGCAAACGAACGGGGGGCAGATGACTCGGATCACGCCCGGCTCCTCGGTCCGGGCGGCGATTGTCGCGGCCAGCTCACCGGCGTCCGCGGGGGTTGTATTCATCTTCCAGTTGGCGGCAATGATCAGGGGTCTCATGGCCGGGAATGATGACAGAGTGAGCGGCCCTTCCGGAGGGAGGTTCGGCCCTTCGCGGGCGGCCGAACGGCCGAGCCTGGGTGTCAGTCGGCCCGAGAGCGACTCCGCTTCCCTACCCTCTCGTCCGGATGAAGGGCGAGGCGCTCGATATTGTCCAGGGCGCGCTGTACGGCGGAGCGGTGGATTCCGAGGCGCTCGGCGAGCTCGGAGAAGGTAGCCTCCGGCTCCTCCCGGCGGGCGTCGGCCACGAGCCTGACCAGGTACGGCTGCTCCGCCAGGCGGCCATCGGCCTCGAGGATGTCGATCGCCTCCAGGTGGCGGGCCGCGGCGGCCACCGCCCGCTGCAGGTTGGCCGACTCGGCATTGATGACACGATTGAGATCACCGCGAACCGACCGCGACACCTGCCGCGCCTCCAGTTCGAGCAGTGCCGCTCCGCCGCCCACCAGCCGCAGGAACGTGCCGACTGTCTCCACGCTCTTCCAGGTGACCACGCCGCGGCCGCGGCGAATGCGCCATCCAGCCTCCAGCTGGAACTGGCGCAGCCTCTCGCACAGCTCGCGTGCCTCCTCCACCGGCAGGACGAACTCGAGATGCGTCCGCCCGGACGCCAGGCTGAGCGATCCATGCGCCAGGAACCGGCCCCGCAGGTATGCCACGCGGCAGTGCTCCGGGGAGCGCTCCCAATCGAACCCGGCGGGGAGCGACGCGGCGGCCTCCGTGGCGGCGCCTGCGGGCGCAGGCCGTGCAGGAGCCGTCTCGCCCGGGACGTGGCCGCGGGCGAGCCGCAGCGCCACTCGCGCGATCGTCCGGCGACGCGGCGCGAAGGTACCGGCCATGCCGGCCGCCTCCGCCGCGCGGCAGCATCGCCGCGGAGGATCGATCGCCGCCAGCTCGGCGCGCAGCGCATCCGCCAGATCACGCTCCGCCGTCGTCATGCCAGTCTCCGTTCGGGCGCCCGGGATCGTGAGTCCGGCGCCGGCATGTCACGCCGTCCGGGAGACTCGCGAGCGGCGCCGGCCGTAGGCCTCGCGCTCATACACGCGCATGATCGCCGCCGCCAGTCGCGACGGGTCGTGGTGGTGGGCGTTGTCCGGATCCACGACGTCTTCCAGGACCAACCGAGGCCCGGCCTCGCGCGACCGAGGACCGGCCGGCGGCCAGCGCAGCTTCACCGGCTCTGCCGCGTAGCCGCCGGGGCGCCTGGCATCGAAACGGTTGTTGGCCAGCACCACGTCGATGAGCCCCGGCCCGGTGTGACGCTCCAAGGCAAGGACGTGGTCGGCCAGGTCGTATCCCTCCGTCTCGCTCGTCTGCGTGGCCACGTTGCACGCGTACAGCCGGACCGCCGACGAGAGGCGGATGGCAGTCGCTATCTCGGGCAGCAGAAGGCTCGGCATGATGCTCGTGTAGAGGCTGCCGGGCCCAATGACGATCAGGTCGGCCTCCTCGACGGCATGCCGGGCGTCGTCTCCTGCAGCGACGTTGGAGGGGGTCAGCCAGACCCGGTCGATTCCGGCGGATCGGGCGATCTCCGACTGGCCCGTGACCTCCGTCCCGTTGCCCAGCCGCGCGTGCAGCGTCACCGGCGTGGCGGTCGCCGGAACGACCTGACCTCGAACCGCGAGAACGCGGTTCATCTGGCGGACGCCCTCCTCGAAGTCGTCCCCCTGAACCGACGTCATGGCCGCCAGGAGCAGGTTGCCGATGGTGTGCCCGCCCAGGCTCGCTTCCCCGTCACCGGGGAATCGGTACTGCAAGAGCTCGCCCATCAATGGCTCGGAGTCCGCCAGCGCGACGATGCAGTTGCGAATGTCCCCGACGGCCGGGATCCCCAGCTCCTCGCGCAGACGCCCGGACGAACCGCCGTCGTCTGCGACCGTCACCACGGCGGTGATGTTGCTGGTGTGCTCCTTGATGCCCCGCAGGAGGGTCGATAGGCCGGTGCCGCCGCCGATCACGACGATCCGTGGACCGCGCGACAGGAATCTCTTCTGGTAGATGACCTCGACGAGCGGTTGATCGGCCGAGGACGAAAGGAACGGCGCCATGAGCGCACCGATGACGCGCCACGATCCGTACAGGAAGAACCCCACCCCGGTCAGGCCAAGGATCGCGCCGCGCACCCAGTACGGCAGGAACTGGAGAGTCAGCGTCCAGACGACCGCCTGGCCCGGCCCCGAGATCTCGGCCTCGCGGTAGAACTGGCGCAGCAGCAGGGCTCCCGCAAGTGCCAGGCAGAGCTCGCCGATGAACACGATCACAAGCCAGCGCTTGACGCCGATCCCAGGGACCAGCCATCGCCGCAATGTCGAGCCGGAGATCCGCAGACGCGGCACGCTCATTCGCGCTCCAGCTCACGGTGGAAGACGGCGACTGTGCCGAAGCCTCGCCGCTCCAGCCATGAACGCAGCTCCTCGGTGATGACGATGGATCTGTGGTAGCCGCCCGTGCAGCCGATGGCGATGGTGAGCCTGGTCTTGCCCTCGCTCTTGAACCCCGGCACCGTCAGATCCAGGAAGCGGCTCAAGAAGTCGAAGAACTGCTGGGCGATCGGCTGGCCCATGACGTAGTCACGCACTGCCGGCGTCAGGCCGGAGAGATGACGAAGCTCGTCGACGTAATAGGGGTTCTCCATGAATCGGACGTCGAAAACGAGGTCCGCCTCCAGGGGCACGCCGTACTTGAAGCCGAAGCTGATCAGCTGGAAGACCAGCCCCTGCTCCGAAGCCGCGTCCGTCAGGTGGGAGAAGATCCGCTCCTTGAGCTGGCGGAGCGACAGGTCCGAGGTGTCGACGACGATGTCCGAGTCGGCCCGAATGGGCTCGAGACGACGGCGTTCCTCGGCGATCGAACCGGCGATCCCACGACGACCCGCGAGCGGGTGGCGGTGACGCGTCTCCGAGAAACGACGAATCAGGACGTCGTCGCGAGCCTCGAGGAAGATGACCCGCGGCTTGATGCCTCGGCCCTCGAGAGCCCCGCGCATCGCGGCCAGCGCGAGCGGCGCATTGCCCGCCCTGACGTCCAGGACGATCGCGACCTTCTCGAACCTGCGGCGATCGGTCGAAACGAGTTCCGCGAGATCGGGCAGGAGCTCGCCCGGCACGTTGTCCATGCAGGTGTAGCCGAGGTCCTCAAACAGCTTGGTCGCGGCGGTCTTGCCGGCTCCGGAGAGGCCGCTGAGGATCACCACGCGCTGCTCGTTCTCGTTGCCTTGTTCGGCGGAAGCCGGCCCGGTCACGACGTCGCCGCGCGAGGCGGGCGGCTCGCTCTCGTGGCCGCCGGCGCCCGCCTTTCCGGCGGGGCGCCCGTGGCGCGGCGGACGCGATCGAATGCCAACCTCGCCGGCCGATCCGGCGGCGGCTAGGCGGCCAGCGGAGGCCTGGCGGCTGGTGGCAGCTTTACGACCAGCGGCGGCCTGGCGACCGGTGGCGGCTGCGCCCCCGGCGGCCGCTGTCTCGAAGGCGTCCGACTGGCTTGGCATGAACCTAGTCTATCGCGCCAGCCCAGCGCCCCCGGCCATGCGCCGGCTGTGGCGCCGGCCGGTGGCTCAGGTGGCCACCCGCAGCCGTGCCGACCACTCGGCGGCCGCCTTCGCGAGCCGCTCGCCCACCTCCCCGGCCGTGGCGGACCCCGCCGCCCCGGCGATCCCGCGCGATACGTTGACCAGCAATCCCCCGCCGGGGCGGCCTCCTGCCGGGGCGGCGACCGCAGGACCGAACCGAAGCACCGGCTCCACCTCGCCGCCCTGCGCGCCCACGCCGGGAACCAGGAGAGCGAGCCCCGGCGCGATGCCACGGATCCGTCCCAATTCCACGGGCGCGGTCGCGCCGACAACCAGGCCGACCGTCCCGCCCGGTCCCCAGGCCTGGGCTCGCCGGGCAACCCGGGCATAGAGAGGCTCCGCCGGGGCGCCCGTGGCGGCATCGGCCGCGACCTCGAGCCCCTGCAACTCCCCGGCTCCCGGATTCGAGGTTCGGCACAGCAGATAGGCGAACCTGTCGCCGCGGGCGACGAGCGGCTCTATCGCCTCCGACCCCAGGTACGGATTGGCCGTGACCGCGTCTGCGCCCAGGATGTCGTACAGGGCCATCGCCTGACGAGCCGCCGTCGTGCCGATGTCGCCGCGTTTGGCGTCGGCGATGAAGAGCACCTCCGCCGGCACGCGTCCCCGAATGCGCTCCAGAGCCGCGATGCCGGCCGACCCGAAAGCCTCGAAAAACGCCAGATTCGGCTTCACGGCCGTCGCGTAGGGCAGGGCCGCCTCAAGCAGCACCTCGCAGAAGCGTTCGACGCCCGCAAGGGTCGCCGGGAAACCTGCCGGCAGGGCCTCTGGCACCGGGTCCAGGCCCACGCACAGCACCGATCCGACGGCCCGCGTTCGCGCGGCCAGGCGTTCGAGGTAGGAGTCCATGGCTTGGAAGGTTACCGGACGCGAGCCGTGCCGGTCACGGCCTCGCGGCGTCGGCCTACGCGGTCGAATCGCCTGGCGAGGCCGGTGCGGGCGGCGTGGGCCGTGCGGGCGGCGTGGGCCGTGCGGGCGGCGTGGGCCGGTTCGTTCACTGGGCCGGTAGGGCCGGCGAGGTCGGTGCCGTCACCTTCGATGCACCGGCCGTGGCCGGCTGCGCGCCTTCCGCTGCGACGTCCACAACCTCGAGCTGAATCGACTCGAAGCCGCCGAACGTTCGGCTGGTCGCTCGCGCGACGACGTCTATTCGATCGCCTTCGTGAAGCATCCCCGGCAGGTCCGACCGCCGAAAGGCCACCGCGTCGAGCACGTCGCGCCTCCGGCCGAGGACGAGCTGAGTATGGCCACCGCTCGCCGCTCGCACCCTGACGACGCGGAGCCCCGTAATGGCGATCGTGGGGACCGGATTGCCCACCCCGGTGGGATCGAGGAAGGCAATCTCGCGGACAAAGCCGTAGTCCACCGAATCGGCCGGTAGCACGAGATCGACGGTCAGCTCGGGCAGGCCGGCCGGACGAGCGTCGCGCGCGGCCAGCTTCAGGAAGCGAGCCGTGAACTCCGGCCAGCGGCTCGCCGCGATGTCGAAACCGGCCGCGGCGGCGTGGCCTCCGTGACGGATCAAGAGGTCCTCGCAGGCTATCAGCGCCTCCGCGAGATTGCATCCGCCGGGGCTGCGGCACGACGCCCGCAGGATGCCCGCCTCGGGGTCGACGAGGGTCGCGACCACGGCCGGGCGACCCAGATCCTCGGCCAGCCGCCCGGCTACCAGGCCTATGATCCCGACCGGCCACTCCCCGCGGATCAGCAACGCGTCCGGCAGATCGGGCGGGGCGGGCGGGGCGCCGCCGGTCTCCGCCGTGGCGGGCGGGGCGCCACCGATCTCCGCCGGGGCATCGGCAGCCCGATCCAGCCCGAGCTCGCGTCGCGCCTCGGCCAGGGCCACGCGAGTCATCTCGCGCCTGTCCAGATTTGCCTTGTCGATCTCCGCGGCGAGCGCATCCGCCTCAAGGCGGTCGTCGGCCAGGAGCAGTCGAGCCGCCCGGGCAGCCTCCCCCACCCTTCCGGCGGCGTTGAGCCGCGGCGCCACGACGAATCCGATTGCTTCCAGGTCCACTCGATCGGGGGCCAGACCGGCTCGCTCGAGCAGAGCCGCCAGCCCGGGGCGGGGCGAGTTGCGCAGCCGATCCAAGCCGATGCGGGCGATGGCGCGGTTCTCGCCGAGGATAGGCGCGACGTCCGCCACCGTGCCGATCAGGGCAAGGTCGGCCATCTCTCGGACGAATTCGGGGATCGACGCCGCGCCGCTCGCCCGCTCCGCTTCGTCCAGCTCGGCGATGAGGAGCGCGGCCACCTTCCAGGCCACGCCCGCCCCGGTCAGCTGGCGCTCCGGGTAGTTACTGTCGGCCCGCTGCGGATTGACCACGGCCACGGCCGCGGCTGGCCAGGTGGCCGCGTGGTGGTGGTCCGTCACCAGGACGTCGACGCCACGGCTCGCGGCCAGCTCGATCTCCGGGCCGCTGCTCGTTCCGCAGTCGGCGGTCACGATAAGCGACCGCCCCTCCGCCACCGCTCGATCTATTGCCCTCGTGGAGAGGCCATGGCCGTCTCCCAGCCGCTCAGGCACGTACGGCTCGGCGTCCAGGCCCAGGTGCCGCAGCGCCAGCACGAGGATCGAGAGGCCGGTCAGGCCGTCCGCATCGAAGTCGCCGTAGACGAGCACTCGCTCGCCCTGCGCCCGGGCCCGTGCCACTCGCCCAACTGCGGCCTCGGCGTCGGGGAGCAGCCGCGGATCGTAGAGTCCCTCCTCCGCCGGGGCGAGGAACGCCGTCAACGCGGCGGCGCCGGTCACACCGCGGGCAGCCAGAATCGCCAGCAACCGCTCCGAGATTCCCCGCTCGGCGCCAAGCTCTCGGGTCGCCCGATCGATGGAGACGGGAGCCGGACCACGCCAGCGGTACAGGGATTGGATCATGCCGACCAGCATGCCACGCCCGGCTTATCGCCGGCGCATCCGTCGGTCACCACGCCATCGAGAGGCGCGCGCCGGGGCCGACCCGTGGCTGCACGCGGGGCGCTAGTAGGACCGACGTCCTCCGCGCAGCGCCTCCAGGCGCTTCGCTCGCCGCTTGTCCTCCCAGAGCTGCCACACCACGAGCAGCGGGCTGGCGTTGAAGATCGACGAGTACGTGCCGGAGATGATCCCGATCAGGAGCGCCAGGACGAAGTAGTGGATCGACGCGCCCGAGAACAGGAGCAGGGCCGTGAGAGTAATGACGACCGTGAGGCTCGTGTTGATCGACCGACCGAAGGTCTGCAGGATCGAATGGTTGACGATCTGGTCGAAGGCCTCGCCGGCGTGGCGTGCCTTGTTCTCGCGAATCCGGTCGAAGACGACGATGGTGTCGTGCACGCTGAATCCAATGACCGTCAGCATCGCCGTGACGAAGAGCGCGTCTATCTGCGTGCCGAACAGCGTGCCTAGGATGGCGAAGGTCCCGACGACCACGATGACGTCATGGACGAGAGCCGCGAGCGCGGTTGCGCCGAACTTTATGCTCTGGAACCGGACGCCGATCCAGATCAGGATCCCCAACGAGCCGAGCAGGATGAGCAGGACGGCCTGCTGGATCAGCTGGGCGCTGACGATCGGGCCGACCGTGCTTTGCAGGCCGGTGCAGGCTATCGGACCGAGCTTGGAATCGGCCTGTAGAGCGGTTGCGATCTTGGCCAGTGTCCCGCCGGTTGGGAGGTGCAGGTTGCACGTCTTGCCGGCCTGGTCGAAGCTGTTCGGCGTCGGCGTCGGCGCAGGCGTGGCGCTTGCCGAGGCGCTCGCACTGGCGGCGGCGCTGGCACTCGCACTGGCGGCGGCGCTTGGGCTGGCGGCTGCGCTGGGAGCCGCACTCGCGCTTGCGCTTGGGCCGGCGCTCGCGCTGGCAGCGGTACTCGGACTGGCACCGGCACTCGCGGAAGCCGCCGCGCTGGCGCCCGCAGACTGGCTCGGTCCGGCCGTGAGCACCGGCTGTGGAGTCGGAGGCGGCAGAAGGTCGGCACGCTTGGTGCGGATCGTGATGTTGTGGGCGCTGTCTTCGCTGACTTCGGCGTCGGTGACGCCCTGCTGGACCAGAACGGCCTTCACCTCGTCCGTCGAGGCGTCCGGGTTCTTGAACTGGATCTGCCAGACCGTGCCGCCGGTGTAGTCGACCGAGAACTTCAGACCGACCTGGCCGTTGGTGGCCGGGGTCAGGAGAATGAAGATCAGGCCCGGAACGACGATCAGGCCCGAGAAGAGGAAGAACCAGTTCCTCTTGCCGATGACGTCAAACACGACCGCGAGCCTCCCGCCGACCGTACCGACCGACCATCGCTCTGGCCTGGAACTCCTCGTCGGTCACGCCGTACAGCCAGGCCTTTTGGGCCCACTGCTGGTGGACAACCAACCGCAGGAGGGTCCTCGAGACGGTGATTGCGGTGAACATGGAAGTCGCCACGCCGATGATCAGCACCAGGGCGAAGCCCTTGATCGTGGACGATCCGCCGAAATACAGGATCGACGCCGTGATGAGCGACGAGACGTTCGAGTCGAAGATCGAGTTCCAGGCCCGGTTGAAGCCGGCTTCCATTGCTGTGGCCAGCGTCTTGCCGGCTCGGAGCTCCTCTTTGGTGCGCTCGAAGATCAGGATATTGGCGTCAACCGCCATTCCTACCGAGAGCACGAAGCCCGCTATCCCGGCCAGGGTCAGAGTCACGGGGATGATCCGGAACATGGCCAGGACCGCAACGCCGTAGTACGTGAGAGCCAGGCCGGCCACCAGGCCGGGCAGGCGGTAGTAGATGAGCATGAAGAGCAACACGAGCCCGATGCCGATCGCGCCGGCGAAGAGGGTCTGGTTGAGGAACGACTGGCCGAGGGTGGCCGGGATTTCCTGGCTGCTCTCCTCCGCGACCGGGTACGGCAGAGCGCCGTACTGAAGGATCGTCGCCAGGCTCTTCGCGCTTGCCTGAGTGAAGCTGCCGCTGATCTGGCCTTTGCCGCCCGTGATCGTGCTCTTCAGGTACGGAGCGGATATGACGTTGCCGTCGAGCACGATTGCGAAGAAGTCATCTATGTGCTGACTGGACCAGGTCTCGAAATCCTTGCCCGCCGAACCGGCGAAGGCGAAGTTGACGACCCAAGGATTGCCTGCGGTGCTCGTGTCCACCGCAGCGCTGATCTGGCTTAAGTCGAGCTGCGCGCCGGTGAACTGGGCCGGCAGCGTCGGATCAATCGGAGTGTTGGCGAGAGGCACCGCCTTGGCGCCCGGGGTGGTGTTCGTGCCGTAGTTGGCGGCGTCAGAAGGTAAGAGCACGAACGAGAGCTGCCCCGTCTTGCCGACCAGATTCCGGATGGCATCCGGATCCGTGGCGCCCGGCACCTGCACCAGGACTTCGTTCGATCCCACAGTTTCGACGATCGGCTCGGAGACACCCAGGGTGTTCACCCGCTGCTCCATGATCGAGCGGATGACGTCCATCGAACCCGATGCTGGGGTGACCGAGTTGCCCTTGGCATCGACGGTGTCGTATTTGATCTCGAAACCGCCCTGCAGGTCCAGGCCCAGCTTCGTCTGAGGCGTCTGGCCCAGGCCAGCGTCGATGTTGCTCAGCACGGCGAACTTGGCGCCCGGGAAGAAGTCGACGTAGAAGGCGAGCGCGCCGATGACGAGGATCAGGATCGGGACTAGCTTTCGCACGAGGTGGGATGTTAGCAGGGATCGGCGCAGCGGCGCTCGGCTGGACAACGGCGTCGGCGGGGCGCCCGCCTCAACCCTCCATGCCGGCCTTGATTCTGGCCGCAAGCGCGAGCCCGATCCCCGGCACTGCCGCGACCTGTTCCACCGGTGCCTCGCGCACGCGCTTCGCGGACCCGAAGACCCGCAGCAACGCCGCTCGCCGCTTGGGGCCCACGCCCGGCAGGTCGTCGAAGGCGGAGTGGGTTGCGGCCCTGGCCCGCAGGGAGCGGTGGTACGTGATCGCGAATCGGTGCGCTTCGTCCCGGAGCCTCTGCATCAGATAGAGCGCCGGCGAGGTCGTGGGCAGCAGCACCGGCTCCTTCCGATCCGGCAGGAAGATCTCCTCGCGCTCCTTGGCCAGCCCCACGACCGCAAGATCGCGGTACCCGAGCTCGTCCAGTACCTCTTTCGCCGCCGATAGCTGGCCCTTCCCGCCGTCGATCACGACCAGGTCCGGCAGCCGCCAGCGCAGCTCCTCTTCGTTGCCTTCTTCGCCCGAACGGGCGCGCTTGAAGCGGCGGCGCAGCACTTCCTGGTGGCTGGCGTAGTCGTTCGCGCCCACGACGTCCTTGATCCGGAATCGGCGATACTCGCCGGTCCGCGGCCGGCCGTCCTCGAAGACGACCATGCTGCCGACCGATTGGGCCCCCTGGAAGTTGCTGATGTCGTAGCACTCGATCCGGAGAGGCGCGCCCGGCAGGCCCAGCGCCTCTGCCAGCTCCTCGAGCGCGGCCAGGGTCTTGCCCTGGTCGGCCAGCCAGCGGGCATGCTCGCGCTGCAGGGTTTCTGTGGCATTCCGGATGGCGAGCTCCAGCAGCTCGCGCTTCTCGCCGCGGCGCGGGACGTGGAGATGGACGGCCGCTCCCCGCCTGCCGGCCAGGAACACCTCCAGATCGGCCGCGTCTTCCGGAAGCGCGGGCACGAGAAGGTCCGGGGGGATGCTCGTGGCGCGCTCGTAGTACTGCTGCACGAAGCCCGCCAGCACGGTAGCGTCGTCTGTCTCGCGAGGGGCGTCGAGCAGGTATACGTCGCGCCCGACCATCTTGCCGCCGCGGACCGCGAAGAGCTGCACGGCCGCCTGGGCGTCGTGGCGGGCCAGCCCCAGCACGTCTTCCTCGGTCGCGGCGTGAGCGGCCATCTTCTGGCTCTCCATCGTCCGCTCGATGGCCTTCACCTTGTCGCGCAGGGCCGCCGCCCGCTCGTACTCGGTCGCCTCGGAGGCAACCTTCATCTGGCGGGTCAGCTCGCGGGCCACGACTTCCTGCCGGCCTTCGAGGAAACGCTCGATCTGCTCGATCTGAGCTCGGTAGTCGGCTTTCCCGATGTAGCCGACGCACGGCGCCTGGCAGCGCTTGATGTGGTACAGCAGGCAGGGTCGCTCGATCGCCCTGCGGCCCTCGTGGATATCCAGGGTGCACGTCCGGAATGGGAAGAGCCGCCGGATCAGGTTCATCGCCTCGTCGACGCTGCTCGCCGACGCGTATGGCCCGAAGTAGCGGCTTCCGTCGGCCGGGAGCTTGCGCGTCCGCTCGATGCGCGGGAAGTCCTCGCCGAGAGTGATCTTGATGAACGGGTAGCTCTTGTCGTCCTTGAGCCGGACGTTGTAGCGCGGGCGGTAGCGCTTGACGAGGTTGATCTCGAGCAGCAGCGCCTCGCTGACCGAGTCGGTCATCGTGTACTCGAGGTCGGCGATCCGATCGATGACGCTGCGGATGAGCTGGCTCTCGCCGCCGCCCGTCTGCTTCTGCCAGTAGCTCCGGACGCGGTTGCGCAGGCTCTGGGCCTTGCCCACGTAGATCACCGTGCCCCGCGCGTCCTTCATCAGGTACACGCCGGGCCGGTCGGGCAGTCGCTTGAGGGTCGCCGCGAGATCCGGGGTCACGGGGCGATTCTAGTCGGCTGGCCGCACAGGGCCCGGCGCATCGGTCCGGGCCCTGTGGACGGGATTCGGCGGTCTAGCGGCTGTTGAGAGTTCCCACCGCAACGACCACCGCGTCGCTGCCAGTCACGGACGAGAGATTGTCACCAAGCTGGCCGGTCATCGTCGTCAGCTGGTAGCCGTCCGGGCCGGGCAGCGGCTGCCAGGTTTGGCCCCGGTCGGACGATTGCCAGACCGAGTACGGGCCGTCGTTGTTCGGCTGCGAGATGGTCACTACGAGCCGATCCCCCACCTGGGACAGGCTGAACAGATTGCCCGCCGGAGTCGTGTGGTCGGCCTCCCAGACGAGCCCGTCGGAGGAGTGCATGAGCGTGCCGTTGCCGCCCGAGACGAAGTCGACGCCAAGGCCCACGAAGCCGCCGTCGGGCATCCGGATGGAGCTCAAGATATTGGTGGCGCCCGCGGGTAGCGTGACCGGGGTCCATTGCTTGCCGTCCGTCGTAAGCCACGTCCCGACCTGGGACCTGGTCGCCTCGTTGCCCTCCACGTAAAGGCCCTGGGAATAGAAGCCGCTTCTGGTGGGGACGGTCGGCAGGTCGCCGGCCTTCGACCACGTCGACCCATCTGTCGAAAGCCAGACGGCCGCGGCTGTTCCGTCGGCAGACTTGGCGATCGCCGCGAAACCACCGGCCAGCAGGCCCGCGCTCGTGAGCGATTGCCCCGCAAGAGCAGGAGAGTCGACCTGGCTCCAATGCCGGCCGTCAGTCGAGCGCCAGAGCGACGCGATCGGGTCAGCCACCGTCGGCAGCGGCCGAGACAGCGCAAAGGCCAGGTAGACGCCATTTCGCTCCGTGACGTGAATCGGCCAGAACTGACCGCTGGCCGGCACCACGATCAGGGCCGGATCGGCCGGCACGGTCCAGTTGAGGCCGTCGGGCGAGGAGCACAGGGAAGCGTCGGCGAGCTCGTTGCCGGCGATGTGCCCGCACGTGGCTACGAACCCGCCCGGGACCGCGAACGCGCTCGCGAAATGAGTTCCGTCCGTCGGCCGCCAGGTCCATTCCCCGGTGAGTGACGTGGGCAGCGGAGTCGGATCGGCCGAAATCGTCGGGGTAGGCGCGGGCGTCGCGCTGGGCGCCTCTGACTCGGATGGGGTGGCCGAAACTGCGGCCGTGGCGCTCGCGACGGGACTGGCGGCCGGATCCGGTTTGACCGGGGTCAGCACCCAGTGCACGATCGTGTCCGCGCCCGCGATCTCCAGGCGGCCGCCTCCGCCCAGCGGGCGGGCTGAGCCGGACACGGGTTGGCCCGAGAGATCGAGCAAGGGTTTCCACGATTTGCCCCAGTCGAGCGACTGCAACACCGCATAGGGCCCCTCGTATGGCTTTGCGCTCACGTTGGCCACCAGCCGGTCTCCAACGACGAAGAGCGCGTCCGCCGAACCTTCCGGGGCCGACGGGTCCAGCTCCCAGGCCAATCCGTCCGTCGAGCTGATCGTCCTGTTCGGCAGAGCGCCGTCGTAGGAGGAGCCCACGCCCAGGTAACCCCCGCTCGGAAGGGCGACCGGCTGAACTTGTGTATACCCCGCGGGCAGGCTGACGTCTTGCCAGTTCCTTCCGTCGGTGGTCATCCAGGCGCCGATTCCCGTTCCGCCGGGACGGGGGCCGGCGACGTAGAAACTCGAGGGGCCAGCGCCCCAGGACTCGCCGGGGCCGCCGACGACCGCCACGTCATAGGGCATGTCGCCGACTTTCGACCACGTCAGTCCATCGGCCGAAATGAGCATCTCCTCGGTGGGCGGACCTCCGACATTCCGCGTTCCCACGGCGAGGAAGCCGTCAGAGGCGACGCTGGCGAGGTGGAATTCCGTTTGCGCAAGCTCGGGTGTGCGGGTCACCACGCTCCAGTGGACGCCGTCGGTCGACCGCCACAAGGTGGTGGCGAGACCTTGGTGTTCCCCGGAGAGGGGCAAGGACACCATTAGGTATGTGCCATCGCGGACGAGAAGCCCCGATGGCAGGAAGGGGTCGGTGCCCTCAACCGAGACAATGGCCGGGTCGGCTGGAACGGACCAGTGCAGGCCGTCCGGGGAACTGCACAGGGTCTCGTCTACCATGGTCTGACCAGAGTTGTGGCCGCAGGTCGCAATGAAGCCCTTGGGTACCGCCAGAGCCGTCGTGTACAGGGTCCCGTCGGTTGCCTGCCACGCCCAGCCGTCGCTCGTGGGCAGCGACTCGGCCGCGGGCACCGACGGCCTACGGGACGACATGAGCGCCGCGCTGCCGACGAGCGCCACCACCACTGCCGCGGCGGCGGCCAGCCCCAAGATGCCGCGCCGGGCCGTCCGCACTTCGAGGATCCGGCTGATCGGGCTACTTCGGCGTTCCCTCGTGGCCACGGTCTCGATGAACTCCATAAGGGCGTCGGGGGCCGCCGGCCGATGGCCTGCCACCGAGTTGCGCAGAAGCTGCTCCAGCTCCGTGGTTTCCATTTCGTCCATTTCAGGCCTCATCGATCGTTCCCCTCGAGCTCCGCGCCAAGCGCCCGGAGCGCATAGTGCAGACGCGACTTCACGGTTCCGAGAGGCAGGTCGAGCGTCTCGGCGACCTGCTCCAGGGACATGTCTCGCCAGAAGCGAAGGGCGATGACGATGCGGTGGTCGGGACGGAGCCTTGCCACGGCGCTTCCGACCCTGTCTCCCTCGAGCATCGCTGCGAAGGTGTCGGCCGACTCGACCTGGCCGGCCGCCTCCAGATCCACCATCCGGAGCGTCCTGTGGCGCCTCATTCGGTCGCGGCAGACGTTGACGACGATCCGGTCGAACCAGGGCCCGAAGCTCTCTTGCTGGCGCAGGCTGGGCCAGTTCCGCCAGGCCTTGACCAGGGCGTCCTGAACGGCGTCCTGGGCCTCGGTGGCGTCGCCGAGCAGATAGCCGGCGAGGCGATAGGCGTCATCCACCTTCGCCCGTGCGGCGCGGACGTAGTCAGAGGAAGCGCCGGTCAGCGATTCTTCCCTGGTGACGACGAGCTGGCCCTCCACATTCATTGCCCTCGCCCATTCCGATCGGGAGATCGGTTCGATTATCCAGACGAGGCCTGAGGCGCGAAAGGTTCAGCAGCACTCTTCCGGGCGAATTTGCGGCCCGCAAACCCTGCCGACGCCGACCTCCTGGTGGGGCTCGTTCAGTCGCGGCCCGGGGTCCCTGCTGACGCCGACTCCGGGCGGACACCAGCCGCGGCTCTCGCCTCGAGTCGCTACGATCCCGTCAGGAGGCGCCTGATGGATGGTTTGATAGCTCGGGTTCGAGAGATCCTCGTGACCACACCGGAACGCTGGGAGAGGCTCGCGGAGTCGGTCGACATCGGCCTGCTGCAGCGGCGCCCGGCACCTGGGGAGTGGGCTGCGCTGGAATGCCTGCAGCACATCCTCGACACCGAGACGGGGGCGTTCGCGGTTCGGGTAGAAGCCTTCCTGGCGGGCCGCGACTTCGCCGCCTTCGACCCGGATGCGGCCGGCTCGGAGCCCGAGCCCTCGGCCGACCCAACGGCGCTTGCGAGGAGGTTCGAGGCAGCCCGAGTTCGAAGCCTGGTCGCTCTCGACGGCCTCTCGCCGGCGGACCTGGAACGTACCGCCCGCCACCCGGAACTGGGCGTCGTGACGATGCGCGAGATGCTCAACGAGTGGGCCGCCCACGATCTGATGCACACGGTCCAGGCCGAACGGGCGCTGATGCAGCCGTTCGTGGCCGGCTCAGGCAAGTGGCGCGGTTACTTCGCCGATCACGACGCAGAGGCAGCGCGCTGAGATTGCCCGGCCGGCCGGAGGCGCCCCCGTCTACGGATAGTTCGGGGCCGAGCGGGCCAGCTCGATGTCGTGCGGGTGACTCTCGATCTGGCCCGAGTGGGTCAGCTGCACGAAATGGGCCTTGAGCCGCAGGTCCGCGATCGACTCCGCGCCGCAGTACGTCATGCCGGCCCTCATGCCCCCCATGAGCTGGTACAGGATCCCGGCCAGCGGACCCTCCACGGAGATGCGCGCCTCGACGCCTTCTGGAACCAGCTTCGCTCGGTCGATCTGCGGATAGCGGTCGCTGCCGGCCGACATGGCTCCCAGCGAGCCCATGCCACGGTATTCCTTGACGACCCGGCCACCGACACGCTCGCTTTCGCCCGGGCTTTCCTCCGCCACGGCAAGCAGACGGCCGAGCATTACCGAGTCCGCGCCGGCGGCGAGGGCTTTGACGATGTCGCCCGAGTATCGAATGCCGCCGTCGCCGATGATCGGCACGTCGTTGGCCCGAGCCACGGAGGCGCAGAGCATGATCGCGGTGAGCTGCGGAACGCCCACACCGGCCACGACCCGCGTGGTGCAGATGCTGCCGGGGCCGATCCCCACCTTCACCCCGTCCGCGCCCGCCTCGATGAGCGCGGCAGTTCCCTCGGCCGTAGCTACGTTCCCGGCCAGCAGGTCTATCGCGTCGCCGTATGAGGCGCGGTAGCGCCGTAGGGCGTCGATGACGTTGCGAGTGTGGCCGTGGGCCGTGTCCACACACAGGGCGTCGACACCGGCTCTGACCAGGGCCTCCGCGCGAGCCACGGAATCCGCACCGACGCCCACGGCGGCGGATACTCGGAGACGTCCCTGCGGGTCCAAGTTGGCAAGGGTCGCGCCGGCAGGGATCGGAGCGGCCTTCACCGCCGCGACCTGCTCCGCCTGGCGCTCCGGCGCCTGGTTGCGATGGACGACGCCGATGCCGCCCTCGAGAGCTATCGCGATCGCCATCCGGTCCTCGGTGACCGTATCCATCGCCGCGCTGACCACCGGCGTGTTCATCGTGATGTGCCGTGAGAACCGGCTGGCGACGTTCGCGTCGCCCGGCAGGATCTCGGAGTACTGCGGGATCAACAGGACGTCGTCGAACGTGAGTCCGAGCAACGGCTGACTCGTGGCCGCCCCCGCCACCTCGCCGGTTCCGGCCCGTCCGATCTCCGATATCGCCATGTCGCCTCCATCCTCGCTCGCCCGATCGACCCTGCCGGCCGATCCGCGCCTGGAGGCCGGCGCTTACGTTGTCGGACATTCTACGGATCGTGGGAAGTCCCCGCCCGAGCGAGCCGCCCGGAAGCGTGGATCGGACGATCGCCTCGGGCGCACCGCGTGCCTCGATCGGTCCGCCGCGGCCAACCTCCGGCGCACCGCCTCCGGGTTCTCCGCCGGCTGTGGGATCATTCGGCCGTGAGGGACCCAGACCGCGCCAGCACCGCGCCGGGCCTGCGCCCGGACCTGCCGTCCCGCCTGGGGGCGGCGCTCTTCGGCCGCAGCAGGGACGCTCGGCAGCTGAGCCTCGTTCTCCTTGGCGGTTTTGTCCTGCTCTTCGCCGGGCTGGAGGTGGTGCGCGTTTCGCCCCAGTGGGGCTTCACCTACGGCGGGGCGATCGGCGGCGTCCTCTCCCAACTCGGGGTCACGGGGCCCGCGGCACTGCTCGTGGCCGCGGCCACGGCCGCGAACCTGCTTGCCGGCGCCGCAGTGCTCCGCCTCACCGGAACGCCGCCCTTCCGCTCCCTTACGGACATGGTGCTGGCGGGCTTCGCCACCGCGGTGGTTCTGGATGCCGCGACGCTGTTCCTCCTGGGCAGCCTCGGCCTGTTCGGATGGCCGGAACTGATTCTCTTGCACGCTGTCATCGCGTTCGCCTGGCTCGCGGCGGGCAGATCTCGGCCGCTGCTGGCAGGGTCGGTTCGCGTGCACTTCTCGCGGCCGGCGGCCTGGTGGCCGCTGGTGCTGGCAATCTGGGCCGGCCCGCTCATCGTCCAACTCGCTTCGCCGACCGTCCCGTTCCTGGACGTGCTACCGAACCATGTTGCTCCCGTCGAGCACGTCCGCGTCTTCGGCAGCTTCGCGACTCTGACCACCTCCCCGTCGCCGATCTACGGGCCGTCCCGACTGATGCTCGGCTACGTGGCGCTGCTCGGCCAGCTGACCACGGTCACGAACCTGGACGGGGTCCTGGCCGAGGCGGCCTTCGGGCTGCCGCTCACGATCCTCATGGCGCTCGCGGTCCGCCGGCTGACCGAGCGGCTCTTCGGCGGGAGCGCCGGCTTCTGGGTCCTGCTCACCTTCCCGCTCACTTTCACCTTCATGCGCATCCCAGATGCGCGAGACACGGTGGTCGTCTTTCCTCTGGTGGCATTGACTCTTATCCGCATCGCCGAGGAGCTGCGCCGACCGACGAGCGCCGAGCCGCCACTCGTCCGGCCCCCGAGCGCAGGACCGCAATCCGCGGGACCACCCGAAGCCCGGCCGCGGCCCACCCGATCCCCGATCGCCGAGCCGCCACTCGTCCGCCCGGATCTGAGCCTGGTCTTCGCCATCGGCGGCGCCTTCCTGTTGCATCCCCTCATCGGTCTCGTGACGTTTGCCGCCGCGGCCGGCGCCCTTGTCCTGTACCCGGCTCGTCTTGCCCGCAAGTTGATCCCGGCACTGGGCGCCGGGGCGGTGCTGGCCATCCCCCAGGCGCTCACCGTAGCGGGGATCGGAGCGCCGGCCTGGGTTGGGCTGGTCTGCGTGGTCATCGGCCTGGCCGTCGCCTTTTCGCTGGCACCGGTGGTCTCGTGGGTCGTGGATAACCTTCCGACGACGCCTGCCGTGCCGGCCCATTGGCGCGCCGCCGTGGTCGCCATCGCGATCCTGGTTCTGCTGCAGATCGCTCGAACCCACATCGACCCGCCCGACGATCCGGCTTCCGAGATCCCCACCGACTTCCTCCGGCTCCTGGACCTGTGCCTCCTTGGAGCACTCTTGTCGGTCTTCGCCGGCCTGGGTCGGGGCTGGATCCTTCTTGGCTGCGGGATCGCGGCCGGGGTCGGCGCATGGGCAATCTCCGGGCTTGTCGGCTTCAACGGCCTGACCGAGCAGGCGATTCACTACGAGGTCCCGAAGTCGATGGAGTACTGGATCCCGGCGATGCTCGCCATCGGCGCGGCCGGCGCACTTGCCGCAATCGTGCGGCTGCGCTGGCTTGGACTGCTGCGCCCACTTGCCATCGGAGCGTACGTGATCGTCTCCGTCTATCCCTTCACGGATCCCATCGCGGTCGGCCCCCTCGTCATCTCGGATCCGCGCATCGACGCTCCACTGGTCTCCAGCTTCCAGATCGGCGAGCACCGCGAGGCCGAGTCGCTTGGGCTTGCCCTGTTCGAGGCCGAACTGGGCTATTGGGACCAGCGCAGCTCCTCCAAGCCGTATCCGGATCCGCGCCTGATCATCGATGAGCCCCGGCGCGAAGTCGTGGACGAGCTGCGCGCCGAGGAGGAAGCCGGCCGCCTGGGCCCCTCGACGAAGGTCCTGAACATCGCCTCGAGTTTCCAGCAGTGGGTGGCCGTGCCGGTGGGAGTCTTCACGGGAGCGATGGAGACGTCGATCTCCCTCCAGCCGGAGGTAAGCATTCACACCGACGGAGGCCGCCTGCTCGGCTTCGAGGTCCTCGAACGGGAGCTTCTTGCCGGCGACTACGACTACGTCCTGCTCGAACCGTCCGGGCTACCCCCGGACGTGACCGCGAACATCCGCACCGACTTCGTCGCCTACGGCTACCACCCGATCTTCTCCAACTCCCAGGCCACGATATACGCCCACCGCTGAGGCGCCCGCAGCCGGGCCTACCAGATGACCCCGTCGTTGTCCGACTCGGCCACGATCAGGGCGTACAGGGCGGCCTGACTCATCGTCTTGACCCCCGCGCGGACGTTCTGGTCGTTGCACGTCGTGCCGCACGTATCCATCACCGAGTAGGTCCCGGCCTTGTCGTCGTAGCCGACGATCGTGACGAAGTGGTTGACCGCGCGTGAGGTCGACTTCACGTTCCAGTACGGCAGGGCGTAAGTGCCGTTCGAGGTCCGGGCGGCCACGATCACGGGCACGCCGTAGTGGATGTCGCTGTGGACGAAGGTCCGAAGATCGGCCTGGTCCATCTCCGCGGCCCGAACCGCGACGTAGAAGTAGTCCAGCCTGGACCCGCCCGACGCCTCCCAGTTCACGGCGTCGGTGAGGTTGGCCACCTCGGTGCTCGGCGGGCTGGCGCTCCAGTTCATCAGCCCCGGCCGGGGCCACCAGGATAGGCCACGGTCCGGCGTGGGCCACTCCTGCTCCGCCAGGGACATGATCATGCCCCGGCCGTAGCCGCCGGTGCCTTCGGCCTTCCAGTACGTGCTGGCATGGCGGTTCGTGCCGAGGTCTACCGGTTCGACGAAGGTCCCGGACCGGGTCGTGACGGCGCCGCGGGAGGCCGGCCAGTAGTACAGCGTCACCGCGGCGGCGCCGGCCCCACAGAAGCCCGAGTAGTTGTAGTCCGTGTAGGCGACGCCGCGATCGTCCGTGCCGGTGCGCGGCGGTTCCTGGATCAGTCCGGACCAGTTCACGGCCAGGGTTGCCGACGGCGGGAACGTCAGCTCCGGTGCCTGGGCCAGCACAACAGCTGCGCCTGAGGAGTCGCGCGCGATGCGGCCCTCCTTCTTGGCGGCGAGGAAGGACGAATCCTGCTGCCACGAAGTACCGGGGGTGGGGCGGGCCGGTGTGGCCGTCGGCGTGGGTGGAGGCGTGGGCTGGGACGAGGCGGTCGAGCCGGCACCCGGGCTGGAGCTACCCGCGGCGGTCGTCTCGGTGGGCGAGTCGCTGCTCGACGAGACGAGCTGCTGGGTGGCCTTGTCCGAGCCCGGCGCGCGCGACGCCGCACCCGACGCCGCGATCGAGCCGGCCCGGCCGTCCGTGAGCTGAAGCACGAGGGCCGTGGCGAGGCCCCCGATCAGGGCTATCGCCAGGAGTCCGGCCGCCACCGACGGGCCGACCAGCCGTCCCCTAATCACTCGCAGGCTTCCTCACGCTGCACCCTCCGCTGGCCGCGTCATCGCCATAGTAGTGGAGCGGGCCGTCCGCCTGGTCGCGCAAAAGAGCGAGCGTTTCACCACTCCGATCCGGGCCGAGCCGGTTGCCGAGGGCAGGCTGTGCCCGCTCCGGACGGCTCCGATGACGCCGTTCGAGTCCGCGTTTTCGATACCGCGGCTGATGACTGATAGGTTCGCCCGGTGCGATCAGGCCGCCGCCCCTCCTAGGGCACGAAATAGCCGGTCACGTCGAAGATTACGTGGGCCGTGGGACCCAGGGTCGACGCAGCATAGGTCACCGAGAGCGTGCCTCCGGTACCAAGACCCACCGTGACCGCGTTGGCTCGGTCATCGCCAACCGGGAAGTTGAGGGTCGAGCTGGTCGGGTTGACCATCGCCGCCGGACCGATATACAGGAACCCCGCGCTGGTCTGCTGAGTCACGGTCAGGTTGCCGGTCACCGCGACGGCGTTGACTGGAACCCCGCCGCCTGCCCCCTGGAACCATTGGGCGACATGAGAGTGGAGGACGCCGAGTCCACCGGTGCCGTTGCGAGTGTCGAGGATGCGGGCCGGAGTCAGCGGTACGTAGATGGCGCCGGTCATGTCGGGCGTGA
>PMIP01000082.1:28950-29092 GCA_003158295.1 Chloroflexota bacterium
GGTTGTTCTGAGCAACAGGACCGACGGAGAGGAAACCTCCGCTGGTCTGCTGCGTGACCGTCACGTTGCCGGTCACGGCCACAGCATTGGCCGGAACCCCGCCGTGCCCGGTGACCTGGAACGTCTGGGCCACATGGGAGCT
>PMIP01000040.1:0-24931 GCA_003158295.1 Chloroflexota bacterium
ACGCTCAAGGACAAGAAGGTCATCGCCCTGGACCTGGGCTCGCTCATCGCCGGGGCGAAGTTCCGCGGCGAGTTCGAGGAGCGCCTGAAGGCCGTTCTCAAGGAGATCAAGGATTCGGAAGGTCGGATCATCCTCTTCATCGACGAGCTTCACACGGTGGTAGGGGCGGGAGCGGCCGAGGGCGCCATGGACGCCTCCAACCTGCTCAANNCGCCCTGGAGCGACGCTTCCAGCCTGTTGTCGTCGACCAGCCCTCGGTCGAAGAGACGATCTCGATCCTGCGCGGCCTGCGCGAGCGGTACGAGGTCCACCACGGCGTCCGCATCACCGACTCGGCCCTGGTGGCGGCGGCCACTCTCTCCAACCGCTACATCACCGAGCGCTTCNNAACGGGAGGCCCTGCGCAAGGAGAAGGACGAAGCCTCCAAGAGCCGCCTGGCCGCCCTGGAGCGCGAGCTGGCCGAGATCGGCGAGGAGGCCACCGCCATGAAGCAGCGCTGGTCGGCCGAGAAGAGCGCTATCTCGGCCATTCGGACGACGAAGTCGGAGATCGAAGCCCTGCAGGTTCGCATCGACCAGGCCGAGCGCGAGACCGACTACGGCACCGCCGCCCAGCTCAAGTACGGCAAGCTGCCCGAGCTGCAGCAGCGGATGAAGGAACAGGAGGCGGCGATCGCCGCGCTCTCCGGTCCGGATCGGCTGCTCAAGGAAGAGGTCGACGCGGACGACATCGCCGAGATCGTGGCCGCCTGGACGGGCGTGCCGGTGACCAAGCTCCTCGAGGGCGAGACGGCCAAGCTCGTCGAGATGGAAGAGCGGCTGCACAGGCGAGTGGTCGGCCAGGAAGAAGCGATCCAGGCCGTCTCCGATGCGGTCCGCCGCGCCAGGTCGGGTCTCAAAGATCCGCGCCGGCCGATCGGCTCGTTCCTGTTCCTGGGGCCCACCGGCGTGGGCAAGACAGAGCTGGCCCGCGCGCTGGCCGAGTTCCTCTTCGACGACGACGCGGCGATGGTCCGCATCGACATGNNGAGGAGGGCGGCCAGCTGACCGAAGCGGTGCGGCGGCGGCCTTACCAGGTCGTTCTGCTCGACGAGATCGAGAAAGCCCACCCCGACGTCTTCAACATCCTTCTGCAGGTTCTCGACGACGGTCGGCTGACGGACGGACAGGGCAGAACCGTGGACTTCCGAAACACGGTCCTGATCATGACCAGCAACGTTGGGTCGCAGTTCATCTCGGCATTCACCGAGCGCGGCGCGGCGGGCGACGAGGCGCGTCGGGCCGACGCGGCGGCCTACGATCAGATGAAGCGGCAGATCACCGAGGCGTTGCGGGTCCAGTTCCGGCCGGAGTTCCTCAATCGGATCGACGAGGTGATCGTCTTCCACGGCCTCACCGACACCGACCTTGCGGCCATCACGGACCTGCTGGTGGCGGACCTGCAGCGGCGTCTGGCGGGGCAGGAGATCACGCTGGAGCTGACTCCGGCGGCGCGGTCGCTGATCGTCCGCGAAGGGACCGATCCGGCGTACGGTGCGCGGCCGCTGAAGCGAACCATCCAGAGGCTCGTGGAGAATCCGCTGGCCAGGGCATTGCTTCGGGCCGAGTTCAAGCCCGGGTCGTCTATCGTGGCCGACGCGGACGCGATCGGCGGCGTGCTGGTCTTCCGCTCCGGCGAAGCCACGGTCGTCGCCGACGCCGGCAACCGGCGCGACGCCCGCAAGAGAGTGGCTCCGGAGCCCGCCGGCGTGGCCGCGGCCGTAGACCGCATCTGGACCCCCGGCAAACCCGAGGACGAGGGTCCCAAGAAGGTCAACTAGCGGCAGCGGACCGAGTGGCCCGGCGCACGAGCCGTCGGGCCGGGGTAGATTGGCCCCGTGAGATTCGAGCTGGTTGCGGAGCGGGCGGCCGCGTTGCCGAGGGAGTTCCCCGCGGCGCCGGCGATCCTGACGCCGATTCGGCTCGACTCGCCCGAGGCGCTCTTCCCATCGGAGGAACCCCGCCGCGGCCGGCCGGCGGCCGTGCTGGTCCTGCTCTTCCCGGACGCCGAGGGCCAGGCCCGCGTCCTGCTTACGGCTCGCGTCCCGCACCTGAGCACCCACGCCGGCGAGGTGAGCTTCCCCGGCGGATCGGCCGACCCGGACGACGCGGACCCGGTGGCCACGGCCCTGCGCGAGGCAGCCGAAGAGGTCGGCCTGGATCCGGAGGCATGCGGGCTACGTGTGACGGGCGGTCTGGAGGTTTTTGCCCTCACCGTCTCCGGATTCCGAATCACGCCCGTGGTCGCGCTGGCGGCACGGCGACCGCAATCCCACCCGGCCCCGGGCGAAGTCGCACGCATCATCGAGGCGCCGGTGGAGGCGTTCCTGCCCGACGCGCCCGTGGAGCTGGAGGAGCGAACCATCCGCGAGCGACTGATCCGGTTCGGCGTCTACCCGGTCGAGGGCGAGCGTGTCTGGGGCGCGACCGCTCGAATGCTCGGGCAGCTCGGCGCGCTGCTGGCGGACGAGACGGAGACGAGCCGGCCGGCTGCCGAACCGGCGCAGCCGGCCGAACCGGCGCAGCCGGCCGAACCGGCGCAGGCGGCTGCCGAACCGGCCCAGCCGGAGATCCAGTCGAACGTGCGAGTGGCCACAGCCGACGATCGAGAGGCCGTAGCCGCCTTCCTGGATGCGCTGGCCCCGGAGCTGGCACACGCCCTACCTCCCGCCTCGGAGCTTCTCCTGGCCGAGGCGGCCGGGCGCATCGCCGGCCTGGCCAGCTGGGCGCCGTGGGATCGGCCGCGAACCGCGGGAGACCCGCGTGGATTCGACGGCCTCACCCTCCCCGACGGAGAGCGCCTCGCGGAGATGACGCTCCTGGCCGTGACCCCCAGCCTCCGAGGCCGTGGCATCGGCCGTGGCCTGACCGACTCGATCGCCGAGGCCGCAGGTGCCGCCGGCAGCACCAGGCTCCTGGCCTGGACCCTCGGCGACGCCGCGATCCACCCCTCGTCCGTCGCCGCCCGGACCTTCTTCCGTTCCAACGGGTTCACCGACCTGGCGCTCGACCGGCGCGTCCAGGCCCGCGGCGAGGACCGGCTGCTGCTGTCGCGCGCCCTCGTCTGACGGCCCGGAAGGACCGGTGACGGCGCCGAGGGACGGCCCGGAGCATCTGCCCGCGTCACGCCACCGGCCAGACAGTCTGGACCGTATGGCGCCACAACTACCGATTCGAGGCGGCAGCCGCTATCGTTCGATACCTCGGCCGGCGACACGTCTGGATCCCGGCGTCGGCGCGGCCGCGACAGGGAGGACCCATGGGCCTTTTCTCCAAGCTGATGGGCGTCGACTCGGAAGTCAAGAACGGGACGCCCTCTGTGGCCGTGATCCAGAGCATCACGGACACCGGCACGACAGTCACGATGCCTTCCGTTGGGCCCGACGCGCCGGTCTACAAGCTGGGGCTCCTCGTGACGCCGCCCGGAGGCGGAGCGCCCTACGAGGCCGAATCCAAGCAGGCCATCCCGCGGCTCTTCGTGCCGATGACGCTGCCGGGCGCCCGCATCGGAGTCCTGGTCGACACGAAGGATCCGCAGCACGTCGCTCCCGACTGGCAGCACTACAACAATCCCGCGGGAGCCGCAGCCGCCGGTGCCGAAGTGGACTTCGACGCCAACGGCAATCCGAACCTGGGCCAGGTGGCAGCGTTCGCGGGCCAGGTCCGCACCGGGGCGTTGCCCACGCACACCGGCAGCGCCGCTCAGCTTCTCGCAACCGGAACGCATGGCACGGCAGTAGTCACCTCGGCCATGCCGCTGGGCAAGACCGTCGGCCAGGTCAATCCCGCAGCCGATCCAGCCACTCTCAACGACCCGATCTGGGTCTTCACCGTCGAGGTCACGCTGGCCGGCCAGGCACCCTTCCCGGCAATGTTCGGCCATCGCGTTCCGATGGAGAAGCTCGCCTTCGTGTCGCCCGGAGTCAGCCTCTCGGTCGCGGTCAACCCGGCCAACCCGAACCAGGAAGTCGCGATCGACTGGACGAAGTCCCCGATCGCCTGACGCCCGGCAACGTCAACGAAGCCACGGACCGATAGCCGCGGAGAGCGCGCCGCCAACTGACCCTGCCCGCATCACATGCCTGCTGCCCGCCGGCCCCGGGAGGGGACCGGCGTGTCGCTTTGCCGACCGCGGCACGTCCTCCCACGGCTACCATTCGACCACTAGCTCGCCGAGCGGGGCGGCTGGCCGCGAGTGGAGGGAGCCGATGAAGACGCCGCCGGGCCTGAAGCGTGAGTCGACATCGAGTGGGGCCGCAGGGCGCGAGCGCCATGCGTGGCCGCAGCTGCTGGCCGCGCTGGGCCTGAGCCTGCTCGGCTTTCTGGCCATCGGCCTGGCCGGAGCCCGGCCTGCGATAGGGGCCGATCCCACGATCTCTCCGTTTGAGCAGGGTCGCCACGTCTACGACTACGGGAAGGTTCTGTCGACACTTTCGGCGACCACGGCCGAAGCGCTTGCGGCCCACATCGACGCCGCCGGCGCCGGGCGGGTCGCGGTCTACACGGTGCCCGAAGAAGTGACCATGCCTGCTTCGGCCGCCATCGCGCAGGACTGGAACGTCGACGGCCTGCTCCTCACCGCGCGGGGCACCTACGGGCAGCTCAAGCTGGGCAGTGCCCTCACGGCCAAGCTCAGCGCCAACCAACTCAAGTTCATCAACGGCAATTCGTCGCCGGGGCAGGCAACGACCGAAAGCTGGTTCCTGAGCACGCTCGCCCGCATTGACGCGTTCGTGAGCGGCACGCACGTCTTCGACGGCACCGGGATCCTGGACGCCGGCGGCAAGCAGCAGGCGGAGACCGCGGCCAAGAACCTCGGCAGCGCGATCGGCGCGAACGTCTACGTCGACATCGCGATCGGGTCGGACGACCCGTCCACCATGGCCTTCTTCAACGGCGCCGGAATGAGCTCGGACTTCGGCAACACCCTCGTGATCGCGCTGGCGGCGTCGAACGGCCAGATCGGCGGTTACATCGACTACAGCAGCGGGCTGAGCGACAGCTACACGACCGGCGCGCCGTGGAGGAGCAACACCCTCTCGAACGAGACCGCGCCCAACGGCGACGTCCAGGCGGCGCTCCTTTCGGCCATAGATGCCGTCCAGAAACCGCCGCTGATCTCCAGCGACATGATCATCGTGATCGTATTCGTCGTGATAGTGGTCCTCTTCTCGATCACGGCCCCCCTCCTCTGGGGTCCGTGGCTGATCCGCAAGCTGGCCGGCATCACCGGCCCAATCAAGAACGGTCTGCCCGGCGACGCCATCATCGAGAGCATCGCGGATACGGGCACGACCGTTTCCATGCCGGGAGTCGGACCCAACGCGCCCGATTACAAGTTCGTCCTGCAGGTCACGCCGGCCGGCGGCGGCGCACCGTACCAGGTCGAGACCAAGGCGCTCGTTCCGCGGCTGTTCATCCCCATGACCGTGCCCGGCGCCCGTATCGGGGTCCTGATCGACCCGGCGAACCCGCAGAAGGTCTCGCTCGACTTCAGCCGTATCGGCGGCCCCGGGGCGGAGGCGGCGGACGTCGGCTCGACCCCGCCCGGCGGGTTCTCGATGGCATTCGATGCGAGCGGCCAACCCTCGGCCACGGACGTGGCCACGCTGGCGGGCGGCGTGAGGAGCGGCAGCGTGAAGCAGATCAAGGGAAGCGCGGCTCAGCTCCTGGCGACCGGGACCCACGGCACGGCCGTGATCACGACCGCGATGCCGCTCGGCAAGACCGTCCGCGACATCGACCCAACCGCCAGCCCCGACAGGCTGAACGACCCGATGTGGCTATTCACCGTCGAGGTCAGCCTGGCCGGCCAGGCACCGTTCCCGGCCGTTTTCGGCCATCGGGCGCCCCTCGCCAAGCTGGCTTCAGTAGCCCCCGGCGTGAAGCTGGCGGTCGCAGTCGACGAATCGGACAAGAACAACGAAGTCGCCATCGATTGGGACCGCTCGCCGCTGGCGAGCTGACCGGCGGGACGCCTACCAGGGCTCCCTCTCGGGCGATTCGCGATCGGGTGGCAGCACGGCAGGCGCGGGAGCCAGCGAGCCTTCGGCCGCCAGTCCCCGCTCTGGGGACGCAGGCGGTTCATCCTTGGCCGGCGTCGTTTCAGTCGAGGCATCGCCCCACGCCGCCGCAAACTCGACGACGATCGCACGCATCGGGGTCAGCTCCGTCCACGCCGCGTGGATGACGTCCGGCGGCCAGACGACCGCCTCGCCGGCGGCCACGCGCGTCCGCTCGTCGCCCACCTGCACGAAGCCGCCGCCCTCGATCACCAGGAGGTAGGCCAGGTTCGAGTTGGTGTGAGGGGCAATCGCGGCACCGGGCCTGAACGCCAGCTCGGTCACGACTCCGCGCTCGTCGCCGTGCAGGGGCGTCGACTCCACGCCGCGCGTCCCCGGAGGCCCTTCAGGCCTGCGGTGACCGATACCGAAGCGGCGGATCTCCATGAGCGGCCTGCAGTCTGCAGTTACGCCTCGAGCCGGCGCGAGATCAACACGACCGCGGCCCGAGCGGGTCGCATCGCGATCGGCTTCGTGGCGACTAGCGGCGGCGGCGCTTGGTCTTCGGCGCCGTCTTCGCCCGAATCGTGGCCTCCGGATGGGAGGTCCGCGACCGCTGGAAGTAGCGCTGGCGGGCTAGCCGCTCCTCGTACGACCGGATCAGCGGCGGGAAGTGGATGAACCGAATCCAGATGAAGAGGGCGGCGCCACCGATCATCGTCGGCAGCACGAAGATGAAGTCGAAGCTGAAGAGCGTGAACATGGCGAGCAGGCCGAAGATGCCGAGCGTGCTCCACATCAGCCACTCGTTCATGTCGAGGAAGACCGAGTAGGCGCGCAGTCGCCTGCCCTGGAAGTTGTAGAAGATGACGACCGCCACCAGGAAGAAGAACGAGATCTGCCAGACCGGCGTCCACAGACGGTGGAAGTCGCCGTCGTTGAAGGCGATCAGGAGCAGGTTGAGCTGGTTCCACGGGCCGTTCACGCGGACCCTCCGAGACTTCAGTCGTTTGCGGTCGGTAGACCTGGATGGGCGCCTTGGGCGACGCCCGGCCGAGCATCGGCGCGGAGGCCGGATACGGAGGCCGAGGCGTGCGCATTATCGCGCTTTCGCTTTTGCGTCTACGGAGTATGCCATGACCGGGCGTTATACTCGGCCCAATCCGGCAGACTGGGCGGCACGGGTCCGGCGCGGCACTCGCGTCAGGCCGAGCGCCACCAGGAGGCGCGGCCCCGGAAGCCGACGGGAGCGCCCGCGAGACCGGAGTCGGGCAGTCCGGACTCAGGCAGCAGGGAGGTAGGCCTGGTGCGAGCCTTGCTCTCGGTGGCGAGCCGCGAGGGCATCGGACCGTTCGTCCGCGATCTGCTCGCCCTGGGCGTCGAAGTCTTCGCCACGGATGGCACGCGCGAGGCACTCGCCGGCGAAGGGCTGGAGGTCCGGTCGGTGGTCGAGCTGACCGGCGCGGAGCCGATCGCCGGAGGCCAGGTCAAGACCCTTCACCCGTCCATCTACGCCGGCATCCTGGCTCGGCGCGACCAACCGGAACAGCTCGCCGAGCTGAAGGCCCAGGGAATCGGCCTGATCGACGTAGTGGCGGTCAACGTCGCCCAGTTCGCGCCGCAGGTAGGCGCTCGCCTGATCCCGATCGACGAGGCCATCGGCATGATCGACATCGGCGGCGCCGCCCTCCTCGCCGCGGCGGCGCGGAACTACGCCGGAGTCGCGGCCGTGGCCAACCCGGCCCGCTACCCGCAGGTCATCGCCGAGATCCGCCAGCGGGGAGCCGTCTCGGCGGAGCTCCGCCAGAAGCTCGCGGCCGAGGCATACGGTCTGGTGGCCGCCTACCACGCGGAGATCGCCGCCTATCTGTCCAACATCGCCGGCGAGATCTTCCCGGGACGGCTGGCGATGGTCCTGGAGAAGGTGGACGACCTGCGCTACGGCGAGAATCCGACGCAGCAGGCCGCCTTCTACAGGGAAACGACGCACCGAGCCGGCGCCCTGGCCGATGCCACTCAGCTGCAGGGGGCACGGCCGTCGTTCAACGACCTGCTGGACCTGGACGCCGCCTACGCCATCTCTGCCGACTTCACGGCGCCCACGGTGGCGATCGTCAAGCACACCGATCCTGTGGGCATCGCCTCCGCGGACGAGCTGGTGGAAGCGTGCCGTCGGGCGCTGGAGACGGACTCGGCGACATGCTTCGGCGGGATCGTCGGCGTCAACCGCGAGCTGGACGGCGCCACGGCCCGAGAGATCGCCGAGAACTCGTACGAGGCGGTCGTGGCTCCCTCGTTCAGCCAGGCTGCGATCGGCATCCTGGCTCACAAGCCGCAGCTTGCTCTGCTGGCGGTCCCCGGCAACCCGGTCGAAGGGCCTCGCGACTACGGCATCGCCAACCTCGACTTCAAGCGCATCGCCGGCGGGTTGCTGGTCGAGACGAAAGACGAGCTGGGTCTCGACAAGACGCAACTCCAGGTGGTGACCAGGCGGCGGCCAACGCTCGAAGAGCTGACCGACCTGCTCTTCGCCTGGCGGGCGGTGCGCCACGTCCGCTCCAACGCCATCATCCTGGCCCGAGGCGGCGCCACGGTCGGGATCGGGGCGGCCCAGGCGAGCCGGCAGATGTCCGTGGAGATCGCCCTACGGCGAGCCGGCGATCGGGCAAAGCTGGCGGTGATGGCCAGCGACGCCTACTTCCCGTTCCCGGACGGCATCCAGGCCGCGGCCCAGGCCGGGGTAACGGCGATCATCCAGCCGGGCGGCTCCATTCGCGACGAGATGGCGATCGAGGTCGCTGACCGCCACCACATGGCCATGGTCTTCACGGGGCGCCGCCACTTCCGCCACTGATCAGTGCGCCCATCAGTTTCCCGCCCGTGATCCAGTACAGCGTCCTGGCTTGGTCCATGCCAGTGGCCACGAACATCGAGCTGAGGCCGTCAAGTGCGGGCGACGAGAGGGCCGCCCTCACGTACGAACCGTCGGCGCCGCTGAAGACCGCCACCTGCTTGTTTGCCCTGTCGTACGCGAACAGGGCGCCCAGGTCGTCGCCAGCCACAACGGTGTAGTACGGCGCTTGTTCGGAAGAGCTGATGGGCCGCGAGAACGTCCACTGGGGAGCAGGTTTGCCGCTCTGGTAGAGGGAGATCTCACCGCCCTGAACCAGGAAGATGCCGCTTCTCAGCGGGTCGACGGACTGGCTATAGACGTACATGTCATCAATCGGTGCGGATTGCTGGTTCACGTCGAACCCGTGGGTCATGTGCAGAGACACGGTCTGGCCGGCAGTCACAGGGGCGTACTTGATCACTTCGACGCCAGCCGGCGACGCGACGTAGTAGTCGAATGCACCGGCTTCCGAGTCGTCCGCGGGATGGCCCGAGACGACGCAGACCGACCGGACGCCGGTGCCCCAGCTGAACGAAGGGGGAGCATCGAAGGTGAGCTGGGAGACGGATAGGCTGCCGGCTTTGTCGCGGTTGCCTGTAGGCCCTACCCAGAACCTGTTGTTGCTGTCGACGATCAACAAGTAGTTGAGCGACCCTAGCAGGCGCGGTCTGCCGACTGGCGGCGCGCTTGGATTGTCCGGGCTCACGTCGAGCGCCACCTTGACGCCGGTCTCGAGATCGACCCTGTAGATCTTGTTCACCGTGGTGTCGATGACATACGCAGAAGCACGGTCGGGTCCAAGGGCCGCCTGGCTGAGCTCGTCCGTGCCAAACGAGGCGACCACGCTCGGCTCCGACCCGACGGAGGGGCTCGGTGAGGCGGTCGGAACGCCGCCGGCATGGCGGATTGGAGCGGCTAGGAGTTCGCCGCCGTTGAGCCAGTAGAGACTCGCCGAGCCGTCCTCGGCGGTAACCACGAACATCGCGCGGAGATCATTGAGCGCGGCCGAGGCTCCGTATGTTCCGATGCTCGAGCCGTCGGCCTTCCGGATGGCCACGACCTGCTTGTTGTTGCGGTCGTAGGCGTAGAAAGTGCCTCGATCCTGGCTGGGGTCGTCGGCGGCGAGATGCGTGTAATAGGGGTCATTGGGCTCCGCTGCCGATCCGGCTGGCAAGGCCGGGGCCCAGCTGTCGGCCTGGCCGAGACTGTGGCGGGTTATCTTCCCGCGATCGACCAGGAAGATGTGGCCGTCAACATACATATCGTCGATGGTGGAGAGATCCTGCGACACCGCGAGCCAGTTGGCCCGGCCCGCGGTCGGGAAGCTGTTGCCGTCCGCGGCCGGCGGGTACTTGAGGATCTGACCGGCGCTGGGGACGACGACGTAGAGGTTGTACATGCCGAGTTGCGCGTTGATGATGAAAGTGCCCAGCGCCCTGACGCCCGAGCCCCAGTTGACGCTGTCTGGGATGGCGAGCTTGACCAGCGCGCCGCGGCCGGTCTTGTCGGTGTCGGCGGGCCGCCAGCGCCACAGCGAGTTGGCGTCGTCCAGGATCAGGACGTCCTGACCGCCTGTTGCGAGCACTCGAGGGTTGCCCACAACGCTGCCGGCCAGCTCCATGCCCGCTCGAAGGATGGGCAGCTTGGCCCCCGTCTGGAGGCTGAGCCAATACACAGTAGACACAGTCGAGTCGATCACATAGGCGGCGCCGTCCGGACTGAGCACGGCACTCTGGAGATCATCTGAGCCAAACGAGGCCACCACGCGGGGACTCAGCACCGTGGCCTGGCCGGTAGGTGCGCCCGAAGCGGGCACCAACGGTGACGGCGAGGCAACGGCGGGCCGGGTTCCTCGCAGGAGCAGCCCGGATGCGATCAGCGCCACCAACACGAGGCCTGCGGCGGCGCCCAGTCCGGCTGTGCCGGACCGCAGCGAGCGTCCGCGGCGAACCCGTGGAGCGGCGGCCACGCGGTCAGGCGCCGGCCGGTCGATCTCGGGCTGGCCGAAGTTCGTGGGGATCAACGGATCGAGGGTTGCGAGGTGCCGGCGGAAGGCCGCGCGAACCTCTGACTCGAACGGGTCGGTAGCGAGGTTATTCGTCATCGGAGAAGCTCCGGGTGCTGGCGCAGCGATGAGACAGCGCGAGAGGCCAGGGATCGGACCCCGGGCTCCGAGAGCCCCAGGATCCTGCCGATCTCCGCGTCGGTCAGGTCGGACTGGTAACGCAACAGCAGGACCTCCCGCTGGCGCGGCGTCAGGGCCGTCGACAGGCTGTCGAACCACAGCCAGAAGTCGATCCGGTCCTGGTCGAATGCGACGCTCGTTGAGCGCGGGGCGGCCGAAAGCGGAAGCCAACGCAGCAGACGGCGACGGCGGGCTCGATCGATCGCGATCCGTCTGGCCGTCAGCAGTAGCCAGGGCAGGGGCAGGGCCGAAGGCGCCCCGTCCTTGCTCCAGGCGCGAAGAGCCCGCTCGAAGGTCTCACCCGCGACGTCTTCGGCATCTTCGACGCTCCTCGTCAGAACGAGGCAGTACCGGAAGACGTCGCAATGGAGGCGCGCATAAACAGCCGAGAACTCCTCGGTTTGGTTTCCCACCTCCAACGGCTCGCTCATCGCAAGGATCATGGCTCCAGAGATGGTGCTCCTGCTGCGTTCACCCAACAAACGAACGACGCTCGCACTCCGTGCCGACCTCCATTCGATTCGATTCCGCGCACCAGTGATCCATCCGGCCGGCAGGCCCGAATAAACGGGTGACAGCCGATTGGAACCTGACGGGCCGATCGGTCGGTCGGAGGAAGAGGAGCCCGGACTGCCGGGCGAGAGGGAACGTGGCGGGGCGGCAAACCGGCGAGCCCACAGAGCCGGAAGGGATTGCCGCCCCTGCCGCGTATCTGGGGCCAGCGCGTCGCGGACGTCAACTTGTCGCGCCGCCGTCGGATATACGCTTCGTCCCGGACGGGCCCGACCGCATCGGAGTTCGACCGGACTTGAGGTGGGCATGAGACGAGTCGCGCTGACCCTCGTTGGGGCCATGCTGCTGGCCCTGCTGCCCGTCTCCGTGGGTGGCTGCAACATCACCTGCGGCTGCGCTAGCACACCGGATCCGAACTGGACCCCTCCGCCAATCACCGCCGAGGAGGCCGCCGTCTACGCGGCGAAGGCCGCGGGCGTCCCGGTCATGACCGCGCAACTCGCGGGCGGGCTGGCCGGCAGGTCGTTCTACCGGGCTGATGCTCCGGGCGCCGTGGCGCTCGTCGACGCGGAGTCGGGCATGGTGCCCGAGGTCGTCTTGACGGACCAGATGCCCGGCGCCGACACCGTCTCGGTCACTGACAGCGACGCCCAAACCGCGGCCGAGACCTTCGTCCATCGCAACGCAGGGCTGACCACCGAGGCATTCACCGTGTCAGTCCGAGTACTGCACCAGGCCGGCGTCGCCGCCTACGAAGTGGCATGGAGGGATGCCGGCGCAACTGCGACGCCCAAGTTCCAGGTCCTCGTCAACGCCTCGACCGGGGCCGTCTTCGCGTTCGTCGACCTGCGAATGCAGCTGAACCTGACCGCGCCGATTGTCGACCAATCCCGAGCCACGGAGACGGCCATCGCCGCGATCGGGATCCCCGGCGAGACGGTGACATCGGCCGATCTCGGCATCGACTTCGGCTCTGGCGACTCGCAGAAGTGGGCATGGTCGATCGGGCTCGGTGTCCCGAGCGCGACCCAGGCCGACGTCTACGAGCACGGCGCCCTGATCAGCGTGGACGCGGTCACGGGGCAGGCGACTATCGTCAAGTCCTAGGAATCCGGCGCTGCCCCCTCCTCGGTGCCAGCCCAGGATCCGGACGCCCCATCCCAGCTCGCTATCGGGCGAACGGCCGACGCCCCCTCGACCGATACCTGGCGGACTCTCGCGTCATCGACTGTCTCGTCCCAGCCGGGCGGAACCAGGTCCGGGGCCAGGTCCGCGAGCGGCGCCAGGACGAAGAGGCGGCTGTGGACCTGCGGATGCGGGACCTCGAGCAGCCGCCACGCCTTCGCCGGGTCCGGCGAGCGGCCCGCCTCCGGACGCTCCACGGTCAGGCGCTCGTCGCCGAACAGGAGCAGGTCCAGGTCCAGCTCCCGCGGCCCGTAACGAGCCCGCGCCTGCCGGCCGAACGCCCGCTCGATCGACTTGAGGGCGAGCAACAGCGCAATCGGGCCGGTGTTGGCGCCCGGGCCGGGCGGAACGTCCAGGCCCACCACGGCGTTGTGGAAGTCGGGCTGATCGATGAGCTCGACGGGCGCGGTCACGTACAGGCGCGACACGCCGGCGAGCGACGCGCCGGGCATGGCCGCGAGGGCGTGGACGGCGGCGGTCAGCGTCGCTCGTGCATCGCCGAGGTTGGCCCCGAGACCTATGTACGCCCGAACGGTTCCCACGGCGTCCACTCTACAGGTCGGCGCGAGCGCGAACCCCTCGGCGCTCCGCTAGACGTGTCTGTGCAAGAGGTCGCTGTCCTCGGGCGCGTCCGGCTCCCGCGGCGGCTCCTCCCAGCCCATCTGTTCCGCCTCGCGCTTGGCGAGGTTGAGGTGCACGACCTGGCGCTCGACATTGGCGATCGCCGACGCGGGAACGTAAAGGTGAGGCGCGAGGCGGCCTCTCGACGCGAGCACGTAGTTCTGGCCCACCGCCTGCACGGTGCCGAGCGGGTGCCCGTCGTTCCCGACGATGGCCCAACCGGCCTTCAGGTCCGTCATTCGCATCGGCTATCGACCTCCGCCCCGCACAGTAGCGCCTACTCTAATTGAGCCGGGGTCGGCCCGCCTGCCGGCCGTCTCCGTGATCCCGCGGCTAGACTCCCCTCGTGCGCCCCGTGGTCGTGCTCATTCTCCACGCCGCCGCCCCGGAAGATGCGGGGCCGCTGGTTCGTGCGCTGTCCGAGGCGCGCCACTCTCTGGCGATTCGGCAGCGCGACGCGTTCCTGGCGGCCGGCGCGGACGTGGCGGAGGTAGCGGCCGGGCCGCCCGACGGGCTGTCGTTTGGGGAGCGGCTCGCAGCGGAGATCCGGGCACGGACGAGGAGGACCGGCGGCGCGATGCCCCCCGGCGGCGCGATGCCCCCCGGCGGCCTGATCGTCCTGGGCTCCGGCAGCATCCCCCTGGCGCGGGCCGCGGACCTGCAGCGGTTCGTGGAGGTGGCGGCCGGACCAAGCGGGCACGCCCTGGCGAACAACCGCTATTCGGCGGATGTGGTGGCGATCTCGCGAGCGGCCGATCTGGCGGAGCTGCCGCCACTCCCCGCCGACAACGCCCTTCCCCGCTGGCTGGAGGAAAGGGCCGGGGTGGCCGTCACGGACCTACGTTCGCGCTGGCGATTGGGCGTGGACGTCGACACTCCCCTGGATCTGCTGCTGCTCGGCCTGGGCGGGCCGGCCGCGACCGCGCCACTCATCGGCGAGCGGCTCGCGGCACTCTCCGACGTCCTGCGGAACCGTCGGGCCGAACTGCTCGTGGCCGGCCGCGTCTCCGCCACGACGCTGCGCTGGCTCGAGAGCGGCGTCGCCTGCCGCGTCCGGGCCCTGGTCGAAGAGCGCGGCCTCCGCGCCGCCAGCCGCCTCGCCCAGTCGGGAGCCACGACCGGATCCCGGCCCCCGCGCTCCGTCCTCGGGGAGCTGCTCGACCGCGACGGTCCCGAATCTCTCGCCCGCACCGTCGCCAGACTGGCCGATGCAGCGATCATCGACACGCGCGTCCTCCTGGCTCACCGGTACGGGGCGGACGACACTTCGGTTGCGGTGGCGGCGGTTCCGGTGGCGGCGACTCAGGCCGCGGCCTGGCCCGATCCCGAGGATCGCTTCGCCTCGGATCTGCTTCTGCCCGCGACCATCGCCGATCCGTGGCTCCGCGCGCTCACCGAATCTGCGATCGCCTCCGAGGTTCCCATCCTTCTGGGCGGCCACACGGCGGTGAACGGCGGACTGCGCCTGCTCGCGGCGCGAGCTCGTGCGGGGAATCGATGACGCCCGGACCTCGTTCTCCCGACGCCGAGCGCTCGGCAAAGCTGGCCTCCGTCATCCGGGCCGAGATTGAATCGACGTCCGACGGCCGCATCACGTTCGCCCGGTTCATGGAGCGCGCCCTGTACGAGCCCCGTCTCGGCTACTACCGCCAGTCCGCCGACCGGCCCACCGACGCCGGCGACTTCCTGACGGCCCCGGAAACGCATCCCATATTCGGCCGCACCATCGCCCGCAGGATCGAGGAGATGTGGGTCAGCCTGGGTCGCCCGAGCCCCTTCGCCCTGATCGAGTACGGCGCCGGATCGGGCACGCTCGGCCTGGCGATCCTTGACGGCCTGCGCCGCCATGGGTCCGACGACCTGCTCGGCTCGATCCGATACGAGCCGGTCGAGTCCAACCCGTACCGTCTGGCCGACCTTCAGCAGCGATTCGAACAGGACGGCCTGGCCGATCGAGTGGCCTCCTCGGGCCCGGACGGCTCTGCCGGCGGGACGGCCTCGGAGGAGCCCGTGCCCGTCACCGGCGTCATCCTTGCCAATGAGTTCCTCGACGCCTTGCCGGTCCACCGCGTCGTCGTCCGCGGCGGAAAGCTGCTCGAGCTGTTCGTCGTCTGGCGTAACGGAGCGGACGGATCCGCGGGCCGGTTCGCGGAAGTCGTGGCCGAGCCATCGACCCCGGAGCTGGCCGCGCGCCTGGCGGACGACGGCAACGAGCCTGGCCAACTCGCCGAGGGCCAGGTCGCGGAGATCTGCCTCGGCCTCGGACCGTGGCTGGACGAGGTCGCCGCCCGGCTCGCCTCCGGCTTCGTCCTGGTCATCGACTACGGATACGAGGCCGCCGAGCTGTACGGCCCGCGCCGCCTTGCCGGCTCGCTGCTGGGGTATCGCGGCCACCGTGTCGCGGAGGACCCGTTCGCGGACGTGGGCCTGACCGACCTGACCGCCCACGTTGACTTCACCGCGCTCGGTTTGCTGGCCGAGCGGCGGGGGTTCGTCTTCGCGGGCCTCGCGACGCAGCAGGAGTTTCTCGTCGCCGCGGGACTGGAGCTGGAGCTGCAGGCGCTCCAGGCATCGCCGGAGCTGACGCTCGCCGACTACATGCGCGCCCGGTCCGGCATCCTCCGCATGCTCGATCCGCGCCACATGGGCCGCTTCCGGGTCCTGACGCTGGAACGAGACTGAGGCCGGCAGGACTCCGACCCCTTGATAGAGAGTGACTTGATCTAGTATAACTAGATCATGCTGTTCGAGATCGACACCCGGAGCCAGGTCCCCATCTACGCCCAGATCGCCGCCTGCGTCCGGCGCGCGATCGCAGCGGGCGCGGTGAAGCCTGGATCGAAGCTGCCGCCGTCGCGGGATCTGGCCCGGGAGCTCGAGGTGAACATGCATACCGTGCAGCGGGCGTACGGCGAGTTGCGGGACGAGGGTCTGCTCGAGTTGCGACAGGGCCGAGGCGCGATCGTCGCCAGCAGCCACATCGAGTCGTCGGCTCGCCTGCACGGCCTGCTGCACGATCTCCTCGCCGAGGCGGACGAGCAGGGCCTTACCACCGCGGAGCTCGCCAGGTTGATGGAGACGATGCGATGAACACAGCGGCCTGGGTTGGCCAGAACCGAAGACCGAACTGGCCCCTGATCGGGTTTGTCGTCGCCCACGTGGCCATCGTCATCGCCACGCTTCTGCTGATCCCGATCTTCGGGTCCAGACTGCCGTCGGAGACTCGCGTGGATGAGTCCTCCTGGATCAAGTTCGAGCTCGCCTCGATCGGGTTCTGTCTGCTCTTCATCGCTCGCAGGCGCGAGCATCGAATGAGCTTCGCTCTCGAAACGGCCTTGCCCTTCAGCATCGCCCTGGTCGGGCTGGGCTTCTCGATGCTCCTGGCCACAGTTCTGATCAATCTCGACGCCCACGCCTACCGGCGAGTGTTCGAGTCGGGGTTATGGGTCGGGCTGGTCGCCGGCAGTGTGTTCATGTGGTTGATGTTGGGGCGATATCTCGGCGCGGAGGCGGCGACCAATCGTCTCAGACGCGAGACGGCGTCGAGCCGGCGTTCCGTCTGGCTCGCCGAGGTACGGGTCGATCGCTCGTGGCGCGTGCTGTACGGGGCCGCCTGGGGAGTGCCAAGCGCACTGCTGATTCTCCTGGTGGTTGTGTCGCAGCCGGCCGCTTTTCCGATGGGGCTGTGGCTGGCAGCGAACTTGACGCTTGGGATGGCCGTCGGCGAGCGAGCCTCCGTCGTGATCACGGAGGGCGGCGTCAAGGTCCGCGGCAGCCTGCTGTTTGGCGGCGGCTGGAGCTTGACAATGGCCGAGGTTTCATCGGCCCGGGTCGTCACGGCAGAGCCTCGACCGAACTTCTCGATGAGCAGGCGCGGAGGGCGATGCGTCCTACGCAGCGGCTCCGCGCTCGAGATCACCGCCGCCACGGGCGGCCGGTACATCGTGAGCCTCCCGGAGGCCGAGGAAGCCGTCGTTGTCCTGGCTGCGCTCCGGGGGCGGAACGCGGCAGCCGGCTCGGCGGTCCTCGGCGACCATGGGCCCGCGAGGTTGGCGCCACAGGAGTGATTCCCACCGCCGGCGGTTGGTGTTCCACGCGCCATCCGGCCCGGCACCACAGGAATTGCCGGCGGCCGGCGGTCAGAGAGCGGCCCTGCTGGTAAACTTCCCGCGGACCACGAGGGAGCGGGCATCGAACCCGGCCCCGCGGCCGCCTGAGCGCAACGCCCGCCCCCACGCCGCGGATCCCGCCGCCGGCAACGGGCCTGCTGGAGAACAATGACCGGCATCTGGTACGTCGTCGGCCTGGCTGTGGCAGGGGTGTCTTTCGTATTCCTCGTGCTCGGTCTGGCCTGGCTCATCTCGCATCGCAACCGCGGCGACCGCCACAAGGGCGTGCCATATGAGAGCGGCATCGACACCTACGGCGACACCTGGGGCCGGTTCGGCATCTCCTTCTACGTCTACGCCCTCCTGTTCGTCGCTTTCGACGTGGAGGTCGTGTTCCTTTACCTGTGGGCGATCGTCTTCCGCGATCTCCTGATCGGCGGCCTGGTCAGCATGGGCACCTTCGTCCTCGTCCTGCTGCTCGGTCTGGGATACGCGTGGCGGAAGGGGGTCCTGACGTGGCGGTAGTCGATCGCGGCTCGAAGGGGCGGGCGGCCGCCGCGAAGGCGACCCCGGCCGGCGCGAAGGCCGCGGGGAACCGCCAGGTCGTTGCCGTGACCCCAGGACAGCTGGCCGCTCCGATCATCGTTCCGAACACGCTCTGGCAGTCGTCCAATCCACTCGCCTACGACGGCGGCAGGCCGACCGATGTCACCCACCTCCGCGAGTTCGGCCAGACCGACGCCGGCCGCAACGACGCCGTTCGCTGGGGCGCCCTTCAGGTGATCCCCACCAACGCGGACTACATCCTCGACCTCATCCGCGCCAACAGCCTCTGGCCGCTCCTCTCCGGCCTGGCCTGCTGCGCCTTCGAAATGATGTCGGCCGCGACGAGCAAGAACGATATGGACCGCTGGGGCATGTTCCCGTTCCGGGCTTCGCCGCGGCAGGCGGACGTCCTCATCGTCGCCGGGACGCTGACGACCAAGATGTCCGGGCCGCTCGTCCGGCTGTGGGAGCAGATGCCCGAGCCCAAGTGGTGCGTGGCCCTGGGCGACTGCACCGTCTCGGGCGGTCGCTACAAGCGCAGCTACTCCGTCGTTCAGGGGATCGATCGCGTCATGCCGGTGGACGTGTACATCCCCGGCTGCCCGCCCCGTCCGGAAGGCCTCATCTACGGCATGCTCCAGCTCGGCCAGCTCGTCAAGGACCGCCGCGGTCACTGGAACGAGCGCGAGATCGGCCCCACCGTGCCAGACGACATCTGATGGATCGATCCCTGCGGAGCCGGCTCGAAGCTCGCCTCGGCGATTACCTCCGAGCTCCCGTCTACCAGCGCAACGACGAGACGGAGATTCGGATCGATCCCGGCGCCGTTCCGGAGGTCCTGCGGCTGCTGCACGACTCGGTCGACCTGCGCTTCGAGATCCTGGCGGACCTGGCCGGCGTGGACACGGGCGAGGTGATGCAGGTCGTCTATCACCTGTGGAGCCCCATGAGCTTCGACTGGCTGCGCATCGTCGCCGACGGTCTGTCACGCGACGACCCGCGAGCCCCGTCGGCCACCTTCCTGTGGATCGGCGCAGAGTGGCTCGAGCGCGAGGCCTACGACATGTTCGGAATCATCTTCGAGGGCAACCGCGACCTGCGCCGCATCTTCATGCCGCCCGACTACACGAGCTTCCCGCTCCGCAAGGACTTCCTGCTGCCCGACGACGCGGCTCGCTCTCCTGGTGGCGGCGTGCGGCACGTCGAGCGGACCCACGCCCCGGCCACCCTGGCCGATGATCCCAAGGCCGGCATCCGCCGCGCGCCGGTGAGCTGAGGACCGCGATGCCAGCCCCCCAGCACCCTCCTCGCCCACAGACGGCCCGACCCGCGGCCTCCGCGGCTTCCCCGGCCTCCGCCGCATCGCCGGCGTCCAAGGGAGCCAGGAGAACGAGGCGCCCGGCCGAGAGGCAGCCGTCGCTCGATGACCCCCGCATCATGCTGGACCGCCAGATCAGCAGCGACCTGTACGAGCCGATCCCGCCCTATCCCACGCGGACCGAGCGTGAGGCCGAGTTCTACACCCTCGGCGACGGCGAGATGTTCCTCAATGTGGGTCCCCACCACCCGGCCACCCACGGCGTGCTGCGGCTGGTCTTGAAGCTCTCCGGCGAGCAGATCGTGGACGTGGATCCGGTCCTGGGCTACCTCCACCGCGGGGTCGAGAAGATCTGCGAGAACTCGGACTACTACCACGTCATCGATCAGGTCGACCCGCTCGAATACCTGAGCTCGCTCTTCCAGGAATGGCCCGCCGTCCTGTCGTTCGAGAAGCTCATGGACGTGGAGGTGCCCCGCCGCGCCGAGTACATCCGCGTCCTCTCCGGTGAGCTGCTCCGCATCTCCAGCCACATCCTCTACATGGGCTTCCTGGCCCTGGACCTGGGCGGCCTGACGCCGATCCTGTACGGCTTCATCGAGCGCGACGAGATCGTGGAGATGCTCGCCGCTCTTACCGGGGCCCGGATGCTCTTCAACTACTTCCGCATCGGCGGGGTCAACGGCGATCTCAACCACGAGTTCATGAGCCGCCTGGGCGACTGGATGAGCCGCGCCGGTCGCCAGACGGAGGCCAATGCCGGCCTGCTCAACGAGAACGAGATCTTCGTCCGCCGGATGCGCGGCGTGGGCACCCTGGACCGCGCCACGGCTCTCAGCTATGGGGTCACGGGCGGGAACCTGCGCGCCTCCGGCGTTCCGTTCGACGTCCGGCGAGCGCACCCCTACAGCATCTACCCCGAGTTGGAATTCAACATCCCGACCCGCGACGAGGGCGACTCGCTGGCGCGCTATCTGATCCGAGTGGACGAGATCCGCGAGTCGCTCAAGATCATCGACCAGTGCCTCCACAACATGCCCGACGGACCGGTGATGGCCAAGCTGCCGCGCCTCCTGCGGCCGCGGCCCGGTCGCGCCTGGGGAGCGGTCGAGGGGCCGCGCGGGATGCTCGGCGTGTACGCCATCAGCGACGGCTCGGACCAGCCCTTCCGCTTCCGCATCCACGATCCCAGCTTCGTCAATCTCGAGACCGTGACGACGCTCCTGCCCGGCCACCTGCTGGCCGACACGATGGCGGTCGTTGCTTCACTCGATCCGGTCATGGGCGGGATCGACAAATGAGAGCGGTCCGATGAGCTTCGCGACTCGAACCTGGGACGGCATGTCGTTGCGGGCCCGTCTGCTTGCCATCCTCATCCCGGTGGCGATCGTGGCGGCGCTGGTCACGGTCGGGGCGATCCTGCTGCTTGGGCCGCCGTTCCTCGATTTCCTGGGGGCCAACATGCCGCTGGTCCGCTTCGTAGTGGCGGCCGTGGCCATCCTGCTGCTGACCGTCCCGACGGCCTTCATCCTGATCTACCTCGAGCTGAAGGTCATCGCCCGCATGAACCTGCGGGTGGGGCCCAACCGCATCGGTCCGTGGGGCGCGGCGATGAGCGTCATCCACGGCCTCAAGGTGCTCTCCAAGGAGGACTTCGCCCCCACAGGCACCGACGTCACCGTCTTCACCCTGGCTCCGGTGGTGACCTACATGGCCAGCGTGATGAGCCTGCTGGTCATTCCGTTCGCGCCCGGGCTCTTCGGCCAGGACTTCAACATCGGTCTGCTCTTCTTCTTCTCGATGGGCGGGCTGACGGTTGTCGGGCTGCTGATGGCCGGCTGGTCGAGCTTCAACAAGTACTCGCTCCTGGGCGGCCTGCGCTCGGCGGCGCAGATCATCAGCTACGAGATCCCGCTGACGCTCTCGGTCGTGGGCGTGATCATCCTGGCCGGCTCGATGAGCATGAATCGCATCGTCCTGGCGCAGTCCGGCTCGATGCTCGATTGGTTCGTCTTCAAGCAGCCCCTGGCGGCGCTCATCTTCTTCATCGCCGCGACGGCCGAGGCCAACAGGACTCCCTTCGACATGACCGAGGCCGACTCCGAGATCGTGGCCGGCTTCGCCACCGAGTATTCCGGGATGCGGTTCGGGTTCTTCTTCTTTGCGGAGTACGTGAACGTCTTCATCGTCTCGGCCCTCACCGCGACAGTCTTCTTCGGCGGCTGGACGGCTCCGTTCAACTGGCCCTGGGCGTACAACCTGAACTGGTTCCACCCGTTGAGCTTCGGCATCCTGGGTTGGGTGCTGATCGTGGCCAACGTCGTGCTGGTCGGTACGGTGCTCTTCGCCATCGCGGCCAGACTCCTCGGTGGCAGGGAGTGGGGCCTGTGGGACGCCCTGGGCCTGGGATTCCTGTTCCTGCTGGTCGCCGTTGCCGGTCTCGTGGGCACCGCCGGCTTCATCGCCTTCGATTGGGTGGCCGGCATCGTCTGGTTCATGGCCAAGACCTACTTCTTCGTAATCACGTTCGTCTGGATGCGGGCGACGCTGCCGCGAGTCCGCGTCGACCAGCTGATGGGATTCGCCTGGAAGTGGCTGCTTCCCGCGTCGCTCCTGAACCTCTTCGTGACGGCCGCGGCGGTCATCCTGACCACTCCGGGGGGCGCGCGATGAGCTTCGTTCCGGGCCTCGGCATAGCAAAGGGGATGGCGCTCACGATGCGCCGCTTCTTCGCGCCCAAGGCCACCATCCAGTACCCGGAGACGGCGCCCGACATCGCGGTCCGCTTCCGCGGCCGGCTGCAGCTGCTTTATGACGAGCTGGGCAACCTCAAGTGCGAGACCTGCTTCCAGTGCGCCGCGGCCTGCCCCGTGGAGTGCATCGACATGGGCGGTTTCGACACGAAGGGCCGCTTCCACGTTCACTGGGGCGCACCGGAGCAATACGCGGAGCGGCGCGAGGAGTCCGCCCTGCGGCGGGCCGGCCGGCCGGTTCCCGACCCCGCCTACAGCCACTTCGATGCGATCGACTCGGCGGCCATCGACGGCATCCTGGAGAAGTACGACTTCGACCAGAAGGAGATGCTGGCCATCCTGGAATCGATCCAGCGGACCTACGGCTACATTCCGGTCGCCGCGGTCAAGCGCGTCAGCCAGGTCTCCGGCGCCCCGTATGCGCTCATCTACGGCCGGGCGACCTACTACAGCCACCTGCGCTTCGAGAAGCCCCACCACACGGTCGCGGTCTGCCGCTGCACGGCCTGCCTGATAGCGGGAGCGAGCCGAATCGCCAGGAGCCTGGGAGGTGCGTTGGGCACGGAGATCGGCCGGCCGCCGGCGGGCGGCGTGGCTCTCGAGCAGCTCCCCGGCCACATCCCCGGCGCGGCATCGCCGCTGGTGACGCTGGATGGAACGCCGCAGCCGCGCCTCACCGCGGCCGCCGCGGCGGCCCTGGGCCGGACCCTGGCCGGAGGGACGGTGGCATGACGGACGCGAGGATCCTGGCCACTCCGACCCGGTGGCCGCGCTTCCTGCTCCCGGACCCGCCCGCGGCCGTCCCCATGGACCTGGAGGCGGCAGTGCAAGCGGGCGCCTTTGCCGGCCTGCGGGCCGCCGTCCTGGAGCTCGGGGCGGAAGGGGTGATGCAAGCCATCGGCGAATCGGGTCTGCGGGGCCGGGGCGGCGCCGGCGTCTCGACGGGCGAGAAGTGGCGGGCCTGTGCCGGAGCCGAGGCCGATCGCCGCTACGTGGTAGTCAACGCCTATCAGGCGGACCCGGCCGTATTGACCGATCGCATCCTCCTCGAGAGAAACCCCTACGCGGTGCTGGAAGGGGCCGCCGTCGCCGCCCTCGCCGTCGGCGCGAGCGAGGTCATCGTCGCCGTCCGGGTCGAGGCGGCAGACGCCATCCGCATCCTGGAGTCTGCCGTGGCCGCGGCCGAGACGGCCGGCTACCTTGGTCCTGACGTCCTGGGATCGGGCATTCAGATCGACGTCACGGTCAGACCTCTCCAGGGCGCCTACATGCTGGGCGAGGAGACGGTCCTGCTGAAGGGTCTGGAGGGCAAGCGCGGCCAGCCCGAGCAGCAGCCGCCCTACCCCACTACCCGCGGTCTCTTCGGCAAGCCGACCCTGATCCACGACCCGCAGACCTTCGCCGCCGTGCCGTCCATTCTGACGGGCGAGGCCGCCCGCTTCGCCGAGATCGGCGCCACCGCGAGCCGCGGCACGATCCTGGTCCAGATCTCCGGCGCGGTGGCCAGGCCCGGCATCGCCGAAGTCCCGCTCGGCGTCACGATTCGGGAGATCGTGGACGTGGCCGGCGGCATTCCGGCGCAGCGTCGCCTCAAGGGGCTGCTGGTCGGCGGCCCGTCCGGGGGGATCCTGCCGGCCGAGGGGATGGACGTCAGCTACGACCAGGCTTCCCTGGAGGAGGCGGGAGCGTACATCGGCTCGGGCTCGATCGTGGCCCTTGACCAGCACAGCTGCGTCGTGGACCTGGCCGCGGTCCTGACTCGTTTCTGCGCCGACGAGGCCTGTGGCAAGACGATCCCGTGCCGGATCGGACTGCGCCGCCTGGCGGAGAGCGGCGCCCGTATCTGCGAGGGCCAGCCGCGCGGCGACGAGCTGACGCGAATCACCGACCTCTCATCCGACATCGTCGAAAGCGCCCTGTGCGACCACGAGCGTCGCTCCACTCTCGCCCTGCAGAGCGTCGTCCGGTACTTCCGCGACGAGCTCGATGCCCACATCGTCCGCAATACCTGTCCCGCCGGGATCTGCCAGCCGAAGGCAGATACCCGAGCCGGGGCCGTTTCCTGAGGCGTTTCATGCGAGAACCGACCGTCCGCCCCAGCCCCGCCTCTCCCCGGTCGTCCGGACCGGCCAAGCCGCCTCGATCGCGCAAACCCGCGAAGACCGAGCCGGCGGCCACGGCGGCCACGGCTGCGGCGGCTTCGGCGGTACCGGCTTCCGCGGTACCGGCTTCGGTCGCGCTCTCGACCAACCCGACCGCCCCCGCGTCGGCCGCTCATGAGGGGATCCTGCCCAACGCGGTGTTTCCGTTGGGACGGCTGCGACCGCCGGCCAATCAGAAGAAAATCTGGAACCGGAGGGCCGGCCGGGCCGACAGCCGACCGGACGCGAAGACCCCGTTCGACACGGTCATCCAGCTCGATGATTCGCCCGCCGAGCGCCTGATCACGGCCCAGGATCCGCAGCGCCCGCTTTCGACCCCCGCCTTCCGCCTCGAGGTCGATGGCCGGATCGTCGAGGGCCTCGAAGGGCAGACGATCCTGGAGGTCTGCCGCGCCAACGGCATAGAGATTCCCACGCTCTGCTACGAGCCCAAGCTGCCGGGCTTTGGGGCGTGCCGGATGTGCGTCGTCGAGGTGGAGGGCGAGGAGCATCCGCCGATCTCGTGCTCCCGGGCCGCCGAGTCGGGCATGGTCGTCCGAACCCAGACCGAGCAGCTGCGCCGCCTGAGGCGGACGAACCTGGAGCTGATCTTCAGCGACCACAAC
>PMIP01000040.1:24977-41919 GCA_003158295.1 Chloroflexota bacterium
CGCGACAGCCATCGCTACGCCGGGGACATGGTCCTGAAGGCGCAGCACGAGGGGATCGAGCCGCCGCTGCCGTTCGAGTCCGAGCCCAAGACCGGCAAGCGAGTGGCGATCGTCGGCTCGGGTCCGGCGGGCATGTCCGCCGCTTACTACCTGCTCCTGTCCGGCCACGACGTGACCGTCTTCGAGCGCGACCCGGAGCCCGGCGGCATGCTTCGCTACGGCATCCCCGAGTACCGCCTGCCCAAGAAGGAGATCCTCGAGCCTGAGTACGAGTCGGTCTGGCGGCTCGGCGGCCGGATCGAGTGCAACAAGGCGTTGGGCCGCGATTTCACCCTCGACGACCTGCGCGACCAGGGCTTCGACGCCACGATCGTCGCCATCGGCTGCTACGACACCAACAAGCTGGGCATCCCCAACGAGAATGCCGACGGCGTCATCGATGGCCTGGAGTATCTGCGCACGGCCGCCCTCGGCCTGCCATACCCGGGCCACAAGGGACGCCACGTGGTCGTCATCGGCGGCGGCTTCACGGCCATGGACTGCACCCGGACCTCGGTCCGGCAGGGAGTCAAGGACGTCACGCTCGTCTATCGCCGCGACATGAAGGACATGCCGGCCGCCAGCGAGGCCCACGAGGCAATCGAAGAAGGCGCCCGGATGATCTTCCAGGCCGGGCCGACGCGGGTGATGGTCGACGGCAACAACAAGGTCACCGGCGTGGAGTTCATCAGGATGCGGCCCGGCGCCCCCGACGCCAGCGGCCGCCGCCGGCCGGAGCCGGCACCCGGAACGGAGTTCGTAATCGACTGCGACCGGGTCCTGCTCGCCATCGGCCAGGGACCGGACCTCACGTGGATCGGCTCGGGCAACCAGGGCGTGGAGGCAGCCAGATACCGGCTCAAGGCGGACGCCGTCACGTTCGAGACCGGCCGGCCCGGCGTCTTCGGCACGGGCGACGTGCGCATCGGCGCCGCGACCGTGGTCCAGGCCGTGGCCGAGGGCCGGCGCTGCGCCTACGCCACGGACGCGTTCCTGAAGGGGATCGACCTGGCCGAGCTGCGAACCCGCCAGAACCTGGCCGAGGTGGAGCCGCAGTTCCTCTCGATCGTCCCCTACACCGACGAGCCCAAAGAACCGCGCCACCGCCTCGGGTCCATGCCGGCCAAGGAGCGGATCAAGAGCTACGTCGAGTACGAGATCCCCTACACGCAGGCCGAAGTGATGGCCGAGTCCACCCGCTGCCTGCAGTGCACCTGCGAGGCGTTGGGCAACTGCGACCTGCGCCGGCTGGGTATCGAATATGGCACCACGCTCCAGACCCTCGAGCCGGGCCACGATCAGGGCGCGGGCTTCCGAAGCGTCACGGAGAACCGGTTCACAGGCGCCAACCACGATTACATCCGCGACGACAGCCACGCCTTCATCCTGCGCGAACCGTCCCGCTGCATCGACTGCGGGCGATGCGCCGCGGTCTGCGCTGACGTGGTGGGCGCGGCCTGCTACGACTTCATGCGCATCGGCTTCGACACGCTGGTGACGACGCCGCTGGACATGAGCCTCAACGACACGCCCTGCGTTTCCTGCGGCCGCTGCGCCGAGACGTGCCCCACCGGCGCTCTCATGCCCAAGCCGCGCGTCCTGGAGAAGTACGACGTNNCTGCATCCTGTGCGGCATCTGCGTCGACGCCTGCCCGTACGATGCGCTGCGCGGCGGGCAGGACAACGAGCTTGCCCACACCAACCGGGGCGACCCGGAGATAGACCTGATCGGGCTCGCGGCGATCGATCGCGAGACTGAAGTGACTTACATTCGTCGCGAGCGCGACTGGGTGGCGCACGCCCTTGCCGAGGGCCGCCTGGAAGACCCGGCGGAGAAGCTCCCGGCACTACCTCCGTCTCTGGCCGGTGCCCCCGGCGATCGCAGCGGGACCAAACGACCGTGACCGTCAAGCAGTTCTGGACCGGATCGCCGGCCCGGAGTCCCGGCAGCCCGGGACTTACAGAGGAGGGAAGCGAGGCATGCCGATAGGCGACTCGATCCCGCTGATCGGGATCCGCTGGGACGACGTGCTCTTCGTCGCCCTGGCCGCCACTCTCCTCGTGTCGGCGCTTCTGGTAGTGACCCTGCGCGACATCATCCGCTGCGGTCTAGCCCTGATCGCCTCGTTCGCGTCGCTGGCGGGGATCTACGTCCTTCTGGGCAATCCGCTCGTGGCGGCCACGCAGGTGCTGGTCTACATCGGCGCCATAAGCGTGCTGGTCCTGTTCGCGATCATGCTGACCCAGACCAAGAACGCGCCGGCTCGGTTGGTCTTCCAGACCCAGACCCTGGCGGCTGCCGTCGCCGCGGTCGTGATCGCGGTCGTTATCACGGCCACCGTCCTGGCCACGACCTGGCCGTCCGCCGGGCAGCGGCTGTGGACCTCGACGACGGACGTTGCCCACCTGCTGTTCCACGACTACGTCCTGCCATTCGAGGTGGTGAGCGTGCTGCTGACAGCTGCCGTCATCGGCGGGGTCTACCTGGCCCGTCGCGAGATCAGCAAGGACGGGGAGAACCGATGAGCGGCTCGCTCGACTCGTATCTGGTCCTATCGGGCCTGCTGTTCGCGATAGGGACCTTCGGTTTCCTTGCCCGCCGGAACGCCATCAGCATGTTGATGTCGATCGAGCTGATGCTCAACGCCGTCAACCTGACCGTGGTCGCTTTCGGCGCCTTCGTCCCGGCGCTCAAGACGCACGCAGCCGTCATCGCCCTGCTGGTGATTGCCGTGGCTGCGGCCGAAGCGACCGTGGGGCTGGCCCTCGTCATGGCCATCTACCGCAACCGCAAGACGCCTCTTGTGGACGAGTACGACTCGATGAGCGAGTGAGCAACCAATGACCTACCTCATCCCGCTCATTCCGCTCCTGCCGCTGGCCGGCTTCGTCGTCACCGGGCTGCTGGGCCGCCAGATGGGTCGTGAGTCGCACCAGATCGCCGTCTGGGCGGTCGCGGCTTCATGGGCCGTAGCGATGGTTGTGGCCTTCGCGGCCCTGGCGCACGGCTTCGGCATCGGCGACGGCGCCGGAATAACGCTCTGGAACTGGATCCCCGCCCTGGGCTTCAAGGCCGAGATGGGCTTCTACGTGGACGCCCTGACCGGTTGCCTGCTGATCGTGGTCACGACGATCGGCATGCTCGTCCACATCTACTCGATCGGCTACATGGCCCACGACCCCGGCAAGTGGCGCTTCTTTGCCTATCTGAACCTGTTCATGTTCTCGATGCTGCTCCTGGTTTTGGCCGACAACTTCCTGCTCGTCTTCGCCGGCTGGGAGCTGGTGGGCTTGTGCAGCTACCTCCTGATCGGCTTCTGGTACCCACGGCGCTCCGCGGCCGTGGCAGCCAAGAAGGCCTTCCTGGTCAACCGAATCGGCGACATGGGCTTCGCCCTCGCGATCATGGCCATCTGGACGCAGCTCGGAACTCTCAACATGCAGGCCGTCTTCAAGCTGGTCGAAGGCGGCGGGCTCTCGTCGACCTGGATCGCCGTCGTCGCGCTGCTGCTCTTCTGCGGGGCCGTCGGCAAGAGCGCCCAGTTCCCGCTCCACGTCTGGCTGCCGGACGCAATGGAAGGCCCCACGCCGGTCTCCGCCCTGATCCATGCCGCCACGATGGTCAACGCCGGCGTCTACCTCGTGGCCCGCTGCAACCCCATCTTCGGCGCCGCGCCCGGAGTGATGGTCGTCGTGGCCGCGATCGGCATCTTCACCGCGGTATTGGCCGCCTCGATCGCCTTCACCCAGACGGACATCAAGCGGGTCCTGGCCTACTCCACGATCTCCCAGCTCGGTTACATGTTCGCGGCGCTGGGCGTGGGGGCGTGGACCGCGGCGATCTTCCACCTCATGAGCCACGGGTTCTTCAAAGGATTGCTCTTCCTGGGCTCGGGCTCGGTGATCCATGCCGTCGGGGACGAGCAGGACATGCGCAAGATGGGCGGCCTGGCCCGCAAGATCCCGATTACCTATGTCACGATGCTGATCGGCTCGGTGGCCATTGCCGGGGTGCCACCGCTGGCCGGGTTCTTCAGCAAGGACGAGATCCTGGGCGGGGCCTTCAAGAGCGGTTTCCTGTGGGTCTGGGCCATCGGCTTCGTCGTCGCCGGCATGACCGCCTTCTACATGTTCCGCCTCATGGGCATGACCTTCTGGGGCCCGAGCCACGTGGATCCCGAGGTGGAGCAGCACATCCACGAGTCGCCGACGACGATGACGCGACCCCTCATCCTGCTGGCCATCCCGGCGGCTGCGCTGGGCCTGCTGATCGGCTTCCCGCCGGAGTCGGGGCTGCTCCACCAGTGGCTTGCGCCCGTCTTCGAGGCGACGATCGCCGCCGGCGGACGGACGGAGGCCGCCTACAGTTTCTTCGGCATAGACGGCGGACTGGCCATCGTTACCACCGGCCTGGTGGCGATCGCGATCATCGCCGCGTGGCGGCTCTTCGGCGTGGACATGCCGGCGATCGGCCTGCACGCAGAGCCGCGTCCCGATCAGGTGCGCGAAGTCAGCGCGCGTCGCGGGCTGGATTTCCTGTACCGCGGCTCAGCAGCCAAGTGGTGGTTCGACGATCTCAACAATCTCCTCTTCGTGGTCTGGGGCGGTCGTCTCGCCGGCGCCGTCTGGTGGTTCGACCGGGTGGTGATCGACGGCACGGTCAACGGCGTCGGGACGGTCACGACGCAGGCCGGCCTGCGGCTGCGCCGCGTCCAGACGGGGCACGTCCAGAACTACGCCCTCGGCATCGCGATCGGGCTGATTGCGATGGCCCTGGGCTACTTCCTGATCGCGGTTCGGTAGGAGGACGAAACGATGAACCTCCCGATCCTGAGCCTGATCACCTTCACTCCACTCGTGGGCGCGCTGGTCCTGGCGGCCCTTCCTTCCCGCCACGAGGAGCTCATCCGCCGCACTGCGTTGGGCTTCGCGCTGGTGGCCTGGGGGCTCTCGCTCCTCCTGCTCGCCGCCTTCGCATTGGGGCCCGCCGGCTTCCAATTCAACGAAACCGTGGATTGGATTCCTGCCTTCGGCATCCAGTACAAGCTCGGCGTGGACGGCCTCAGCGTCCTGATGGTGGTGCTTACGACGACCCTGACCTGGATCAGCATCCTGGCCAGCTTCGGGCCGATCAAGGACCGGGTGAAGGGCTACATGATCTCGTTCCTCGTCCTCGAGGTCGGCATGATCGGCGTCTTCATCGCCCTGGACTTCTTCCTCTTCTACATCTTCTGGGAGATCGTCCTCGTCCCGATGTACCTGATCATCGGCATCTGGGGCGGCTCCAATCGCATCTACGCGACGATGAAGTTCGTGCTGTACACGCTCGTGGGCTCGCTGCTGATGCTGGTCGCGATCCTGGCTACGGCCTTCGCGTTCCAGGCCGGTCACGGCGGGTCGTGGACCGGCGCCTTCGACTACACGCAGCTCCAGGCTTGGTCGGCCGGCGGCCACTTCGCCAACGACCTCCAGATCCTGGCCTTCCTGGCCCTCTTCCTGGCCTTCGCCATCAAGGTCCCGATGTTCCCGTTCCATACCTGGCTGCCGGACGCCCACACGGAGGCGCCGACGGCCGGCTCGGTGATCCTGGCCGGCGTCCTCCTCAAGCTCGGGGCCTACGGCTTGATCCGTTTCGCCGTGCCGCTGTACCCCTATGCGGCGCACACCTTCGCCTGGCCGATCATCGTCCTGAGCATCGTGGCGATCGTCTACGGGGCGATCGTCTCGATCGTTCAACCCGATCTCAAGCGACTGGTCGCCTACAGCTCGGTCAGCCACATGGGTTTCGTGACCCTGGGCATCTTCGTCTTCAGCGCCACCGCGCTCCAGGGCGCCGTCCTGCAGATGATCAACCACGGTCTGATCACGGGCGGGCTCTTCCTGCTGGTAGGCGTGGTCTATGAGCGCACCCACGATCGAACGATCGCCAAGATGGGCGGCCTGGCGGCGGCAATGCCGATCTGGTCGACCGTCTTCGGCTTCTTCATCCTGGCCTCCGCCGGGCTGCCAGGCCTTTCGGGCTTCGTGGGCGAGTTCCTCGTCTTCGTCGGATCCTTCGGCGTGGCACCGGTTATCGCCCTGGCCTCGATCATCGTCATGGTCCTGGCGGCCACGTACCTGTTGTGGATGTTCCAGCGTGTCGCCTTCGGCGGGCTCTCCGACTTCCTGCGCGGCCTGGGCGGCCACCTGACCGATATGAGCGGGACCGAGATGGTGACGCTCGCCCCGCTGGCAATCGGGATCGTCGTGCTCGGGCTCTTCCCGAGCCTTGTGCTCGATCTCCTCCGCGGCCCGGCCCAGAGCTTCCTGGCGGCCGCCGGAGTGGCGGTCGGCGGATGAGGGGAGACGCGAGATGAACTGGTCGGACATCGGAACGATCGCCCCGGTCGTCGCCTCCGTCCTGGTGGCGGCGGCGATCCTGATCGTGGATCTGGCCCTTCCGAACCGGCGCCAGGCGGTCATCGCCACCGCTCTTGGCGGCCTGGGCGTCGTGGCCGCGGTGATCCTGCTCCAGGCCGGCCACGCCGGCAGCGCCTTCGGCGGCGCCTACTCGCTGGACAACCTGACCGTCTTCCTGGACGCGATCTTCGTGGCCATCGCGGTGCTCACGATCCTCTTCGGGGTGGACTACATCGAGCCACGGGGCCTGCCGATCGCCGAGTTCGCCGCCATCCTGGTCTTCGCCGTGACGGGGGCGATGCTGATCGCCGGCTCCACGGACCTGGTGCTGCTCTTCGTCGCCCTGGAGCTCATGGTCCTGCCGGGCTACGTGCTCGCGGGCTTCGCCAGGCGCGACCCCTACTCGACCGAGGGCGCGATCAAGTACTTCCTGCTGGGCTCGTTCTCGAGCGCGATCCTGCTCTTCGGCCTGGCCTACGTGTGGGGCATCACCGGAACCACCCGTGTCGACGGCGTTGCGGCCGCGCTGGCCAAGGTCGCGGCAGGGGGCTCGATCCAGCCGGGCCTGGCCATGGGCCTGGCTTTCATGTCGGCCGGCGTGGCCTTCAAGATGGCGGCGGTACCGTTCCACTACTGGACCCCGGACGCGTACCAGGGCTCGCCCACGCCGATCACCGCGTATCTCTCGGTCGGCCCCAAGGTCGGCGCCTTCGCCATCGCGTTGCGGCTCTTCGTCGGCGCCCTGGGACCGTTGCGGGCAGATTGGCTGCCGGTCGTGATCGTCCTGGCTGCCGTCACCATGACCCTCGGCAACCTGGTGGCAATCTCGCAGGACAACGTCAAGCGGATGCTTGCCTACTCCTCGATCGCTCACACCGGCTACATCCTGGTCGGCCTGGCAGCCTATGCGGGAGGCCAGCACAGCGGGCTTTCGGCGATCCTGTTCTACGGCGCGGCCTACACCTTCATGAACATGGGCGCCTTCGCCGTCGTCGCGGCGCTGCAGCGGCAGCCCGGCGTATCGAGCCAGATCGCGACGTTTGCCGGCCTGGGCCGGAGAGATCCGTGGCTGGGGGCGCTGATGGCCGTCTTCCTACTGTCCCTTACAGGCATCCCACCGCTGGCGGGATTCTGGGCCAAGGCCTACGTGATCCTGGCCGCGGTCCAGGCCGGAGGCTGGCTGACAGCCCTCGCGGTTCTGGCGATGGTCAACGCCGCAGCCGCGGCCTTCTACTACCTCCGGGTAGTCGTGTACATGTACATGCGCGAGCCGGCCGAGGAACTCCGTCCGAGCTCACCCGGCCTGCTCTTCCGGGTCGGCCTTGGGGTCACGTGCGTGCTCACGGTGGTCTTCGGGCTCTTCCCGGCGATCGCCACCGCCGCCACCAACGCTGCCGGAGTTTTCGGAGGCTAAGCCCCGGGGTCGGAGGCAGCCGGGGCGCGCCGAGGACCAACCCTCGCCGCCGTGGCGCGAAGGGATCCGGAAGGGGCCCGCCGGGACTCCGAAGGCGTGGGTGCGCCTCGCGGCTCAGTCACGGAATCGGGACATGAACCTCGAGTGCGGCCTCGCGCCCGGCGCTACCCGTCGCCGAACGGGGCGATCGAGTGGAACGGCGTGGGAGTGACGATGGGGGCCTGAGTCACGACGGGCACCGGGGTCGGTGACTCCGTCGGCAGGATCACCGCGGTCGGCCGAGGGGGCACGGTCGTGCCTGTTCCCGGCCAGGCGACGACGACCGCCACGGCCAGGACGAAGGCTGCCACCACCCCAAGAAACGCACCGAGAATGACATTCATGCGACCTGACATGCTCTGAGGTTACCAAGGATCGCTCACTTCCGTCAGACGGCCTGATACCTCCCCCTCCCGGCACTGGGTCCGGTGCTGCCGGCTAGCAGTCGTTACAGAGCCTGACCCTGCGCTCCATGCGAGAGCAAGACCGCCGGTCGCCTGCTAGCATGCCGGTCCATGCGACGCCTCAGCTCGCTCCTGGCCACCGCCTACCGATCGATCGTCAGGCCGACCGCTCGGCTGGCCGGACGTCTCATCGGCCTGGTGCCCGCTCTGCTGGCCGGGGCGGGTGTATTCCTCGTGGTGGCGGGGCTCTTCAATTACCTGCAGCCCGCCTCCGCCGAGCCCCTGGCCACTCCCACGGCAGCCACGGCTACCGCGTCGTCGATCCTGTACAGCCTGCCGCCGCCGAGATCGGCCGCCCCGTCGGGCAGCGCCAGCGTCCAGGCGGCGGCGCCCACCCGGATCCGGATCCCCGCCCTGGGCATCGACCTTCCCATCATCCCTTCTCCGCCCAAGGAGGAGTGGCCTCTGTGCGACGTGGTCGAGATCTTCCCACTGGGCCACGCGCAAGAGGCCCTGGGTCTGCCCCAGGCGACCTACCTGTATGCGCACGCTCAGGCGGGCATGTTCCTCCCCCTCCTGACGGCGTCACAGGTAGACGACGGCAAGGCGATGATCGGGATGTACGTCGAGGTCTACACCGCCGACGACCAGAACCATGTCTACGAGATCAGCGAGGTTCTGCGCCACGGACCCTTCAACTCGTCACTGTTCGATCGGGCGCTGGCGGCCACAACAGACCAGATATGGCTGCAGACGTCCGAGGACAGCCACGCGTCCGGGACCAAGCTGGAGGTCGTGGCTCAGCCCATCGGCGTCCTCGCGGCAAGCTACGCGGACGCCCATCCGCCCGGCAAGGGAAGGATCTGTCCGAGCGGCGCCCCCAGATGCAAAGAAACCGGCGCCAGCGGCTGTCGGCCCTGATCCGACCCTCCGGCGGGAGCCCGATCGCAATACGCGCGTAGCGGAACCCGACACCCCGGGGCGATGGCCCGCCGCGCGGCCTAGCCGAGAAGCTTCTCCATGATGACCACGTCGACCCAGCGCCCGTCGAGCATGCCCTGCTCGTGGTATGTGCCGACGGTCCCAAAACCGTGTCGCTCGTAGAGGCGCGTGCCCGGGATGTTCGTGGCGAAGGCCGCCAGAACCATCTTGTGATAGCCGACGGCTCGAGCCCGCGCCTCGAGGGCGTCCAGCAGCGCGCCACCGACTCCCCGGCCGCGCACCTCACGCTCGACGAACAGCGAGAAGTCGGCCACGTGGTCATAGGCGGCGCGTGGGTTGAAGCGATTGAGCGAACCCCACCCGATAACCGCTCCGGCCGGGTCAACGGCGAGGAGCACGGGATGCCGGGGGCCGTGAGAAGCGAGCCACCCGGCGCGCTCCTCAGACGAGCGGAGCTCGGTCTCCAGCGTGGCCGTGCGGTCTTCTATCCCCTGGTTGTAGATCCTGGCGATCGCCGGAGCATCGTCTGGCGTCGCGTCGCGGATCCGCAGAGAGAGCGCCGGCGCCACTCCGGTCAGATCCAGTCGATCTTGTGCAGCACGGTCGCGGCAACGCCCGCAATGACCAGGCTCCCGACAGTGACGATCCAGAACCCTGGGCCTTCGTCAAGGCGGAAGGCGTTCTGTGCCTCGCTCATGCCGAATATCCCGCCGATGGCCCCGATCCCGGCTACGACCACCGTTACCCCGGTGAGCCGTTTCATGATCAGGGAGAGGTTGTTGTTTACCGTGGAGAGGTAGGTCTCGAGGGTGGCCGAAGCGAGCTCGCGGTAGGTGTCCAGCTCGTCGGTCAGGCGGATCAGGTGGTCGTAGGCGTCGCGGAAGTAGAGCCGGTGCTCGGCCGAGATGGCGTTCTCCTCGCGGCTCGAGAGGATGTTGAACATCTCTCGCTCGGGTGCCGTAACGCGTCGGATCAGGATGAGCTCGCGCTTCAGCTCGAAGAGCCGCTCGAGGAGGGCCCGATCGGCCCGGTTGACGACCCGGTCCTCGAGGTCGTCGATCTCGTCCCCAAGCTCGTCCAGGATCGGGAAGTAGCTGTCGATGATGTCGTCGGCGAGGGCCCACATGAGGTAGTCCAGCCCACGACCCATTGGGTCCGCCACGCCTGTGCGCAGGTGTCGCGTGGAGCGCGGTTCCCACCAGGCGCTGTGGTTGGAGAGGAGGAAGCTCTGGCCCAGCACGAACTCGATCTCGCGCTCGTAGATGCGGCCGTCGTCGAAGCCGAGCGAGAAGAGGGCCAGATGGAGCATGTTGCCCACCTGTTCGAGCTTGGCTCTCTGGTCGCGTTCGATCAGGTCCTCGGCCAGAAGCGGATGCAGGCGCAGGATCTTGGAAACTGCCGCGACCTGGTCGGTCGATGGCGACCGCAGGTCGATCCAGATCCGCGCCCCCTTGCGCCCCATGGCGCGTTCGAGTTCGGCCAGCGCCGCGGCGCCCTCCCACTCCCGACAGGCGCCACGCTCGAAGACGGCGAGTCTGACCAGGCCAGGCTCCAGCTTCGGCACCTGTGGAGCAACGGTCGGAGCGGCCGCGGTGGCAGGGGAGGTCGCCGTCGGAGCGGCCGTGGTCGGAGCGGCAGCGGCCGCAGTCGGAGCGGCAGCGGCCGCAGTCGGAGCGGCCGAACGCGCCTGAACCACGGCCGGTTTCCCGGAGGCGCTCGGGGCGGCGGGCGAGGTCGCCCTGATCGGCGCCCCAACAGCGCTCAGGTCCGTCGGAGCGGCAGAAGCGGCCGGCGCCGCGGGAGCGGACGCGGCTGCCGACGCCACCCGCGCCGAGCGCGCGCCCGACCGCGAGCCCGACCCGGGCCTGTCAGAAGGCGATTTCGCCATACCGCGTCTCCTTCGTGTCACCGGCTCCTGCGGCGGGCCGATCTCTCCGCCGCACCCTCAGCGCGAGTGCCGGGACCACCGCGATCAAGGTCACGATAGCCGCGACCATGAAGATACCGACCAGGATCGAGGCCGCCTTGGCGGCCGCCCACTGCTCCAGGGCCTGGGCAACGAGCCCGTCGCTGACCGGTCGGTTGCGCAGGTATTCGGGAATGTACTGCTTGTAGGCGTCTCCCGAGCCATAGACCTCATTCGAGATCCGCGTGATCGTCGTCGAGCCGAAGGCCGTGAGGGCGGCCATGCCGATGGCCATGCCGATCATGCGCGCCACGGTCACCGTCGCCGATGCCGCCCCGAACGCCGCTCTGCCGGCGGCCTCCACGGCCGCCGTCGAACGCGGAGTGACCGTCAGCCCGAAGCCGGCCCCAAAGACGGCCGCCGAGAGGGCAAAGGCGTTCGTCGGAGCGTCCGGGCTCCAAGTCGACATCCAGCCCAGCCCGCCGGCGCTCACCAGCAGCCCCACCAGCGTCAGTATCCGGAGGGAGATCAGCCGCGCCAGGAAGCCGGACGCAAGAGCTCCGACGGCCATTGCCGCGGCCAGCGCTCCCAGAACCACCCGCTGCTCCTCGGGGCCGCCGTAGAGGACACGATCGACGAAGACCGCCCCACCCACGATGGCGGTGGCCATGCCATAGCCGGTGAGAAGGGAGATGATCGCCGCGGAGCTGAATACGCGGTCGGCGAACAGTCGCGGGTCCAGGAAGGGGTTCCGAGTGCGGAGGCCATGCCAGATCGCAAGCAGGCCGAAGACCGCGCCTGTCGCGATCAGACCGCCGACGGCGGCGTCCGTCGGTACGCCGAAGACCCGGTCGCTGTTTCCGATGAGCGTGGTTCCGGCCAGGATGCCGCTGAGTCCGAGCGTGAAGAGCACGGCCCCGATCAGGTCGACGCGGGCCGGCACGTGGGGCGTGTCCCAGCCGGCACTGGCGGCCCAGGCAATCGCGAGCGCGCACAGGCCGATCGGAACGTTGATGTAGAAGACCCATCGCCAGGCGGGCGCGACGGTCGTGACGAGCGGACCGCCGGAGATGCCCAGGTTCGCCAGGGCGGTCTCCGGGTGGACGGTCTCCAGCACGGCGGCACCGACGAACGGGCCCGCGGCCATGCCGAGGAACGTGAGGGCGCCGATGACGCCCAGAGCGCGGGGCCGTGCCGCTCCCTCGAACATGTGCGAGGCGGCGGCGGTGGCGACGGGGATGATCGCGCCGCCGCCGAGCGCCTGGACGAGCCGCGCGGCGATGAGCTGATCCAGGCTCTGAGCGAGCCCGGCGAGCAGCGATCCAAGGGTGAACACCGCGAGCGCCAGGAGGAAGAGCCGGCGCGCTCCCCACAGGTCGGTCAGGCGGCCGGCCAGCGGCATCGTGATCACATAGAACAGCAGGTAGCCGCTGATGATCCAGGAAGCTTTGCGGAGGTCCGTCCAGTCGGCGAGGGTGTTCAGGATCTGAGTCAGGGCAACGGCCGTGACCATGAGCTCGAGGCCGGCCAGGAAGACGCCGACTCCGAGAACCCCCAGCATCAGGTACGAGTCGCGTGGGCGCATGGGCCTGAGTGTATGCGCCACGGATGTCCGCTGCGGACCGCCCGGCTGGGAATCGCGGTCGTCCCCCGCCGCTGCGGAACGCCAATGCGCACCGGGGCGTGCGCGCGTCACTGCCGCGCCACTCCCGCGCCACTCCCGCGCCACCCCAACGCCCGGCGATCGTGCCGCCGCCATCCGGAACCCCCAGAGCCTAGTATTCGCACCACGCCCCCATCAGGCCATCGGGCGAAATCGCAGAGGAAGTCGATGAGTCGAGGAACCCGCTTCAGCCACATCCCGCTGGCGCTGCTCATCGTCGCGGCCATGGCGGTCTCGGGCTGCAGCTCGGGTGCGTCGCCGACGGACAACCGCTGTGACAAGTGGTGCGGCAACGGTTCGGCCACGGTGAACTTCGGCGGCGCGACGGAGCAGCTCTCCGGCGGCGGCTGCTTCGACGGCGGCATAGCGGGCATCGACGCTCGGTTCGGCGATTGGCTCGGCATCACCGGCGCCGACGGCTACCTGATGCTGGTCGTCTATCGCCCCGGCGCCCCGACGACCGCGTCGGCCGCGTCGGCGATCCCGACGTCGGGCCCGCCGGACGATTCGGCACCCGCCGAGCCCGAGGTAGTCGGCAGCGTGCACGGCCAGCCCTTCATCCTCGGACCGGACGCGGTCGTCGCGATCACACCCGACGACACGGGCTCCTTCACCGGCACGGATGTCAACGGCCTCGGCGTTGCGAGCGGGACCTTCAGCTGCCGCTGAGCAGGCTCGAGAGGCCTGACTTGAAGACGCCGGCCGTGACCCCGACCGGGCCGCGGTGACGCATCCGCCGGTCCCTCTCGCGGGACTCGGCCGGGGGGACTACAGTCAGTCTGGACCGCGACGCGATCGCGGGCGGCTGAGTCGCGGAACGAGATGGCGAAGGGCGGACTCTACGGACGCCCGGAGCGTGGCGTCCTTGGCTGCGCGGATGTGCGCTTCCTCGCCATCAGTCAAGTCGTAGAACGCATGGCCGTCGGCTATGTTGTCGATGAGAACGAAGGCTCCCGCTACGGCAGCACCGAAGTGGCGTGCTGTGCTCATCGTCGCCGCGCATTCCATCTCGACACCGGCGAAGCCGGACCGCTGCCACCGCGCGATGTCACGATGCCGTTCGAGGGAGATGGTCGTTGTGCTCACAAGGGTCCCGCTGCGGATTGTCGCGTCGGGTAGCCGGGCCGAGAGTTCCTCCCGGAGATGCCCGGACAGCTCCGCATCTGGTTCGATGGCTTTGTTTCGAGACAGTTGCCGTGACACGCCGTCGCGTCCAATGACGAGCGAGGGCACGAGAACGTCCCCGATGTTCCAGCCCGGTGCGAGACCACCCATCGAGCCGATCTGGATGACCGCACGCGCCCCGAGTCTGACGGCGAAGTGAGTGATGGTGGCAGCCATCGGAGCGCCGAACACGACGCTCACCCAAATCTGCCGTCCGTCTGTCTGTATCAGGGCGGTGTGCTCTTCGATCTCTCGCGTCTCGGGCCAGATGTCCCGGAGATGCTGGAAGTAACCACTCTGACCCCACTGGCCGAGCACGACCGCAGCGTCGGGAAGGTCGCCATCCGCGATTCCGAACATGCGCTGCAGGGACGCGGATGGCGCGTCGAAGTAGGGCATGTTCCGGTCACTCGATGGGGAGCGTGGCGGCCGGCGTTGCCTGGATCTCGCCGATCACGTGATCAACGAACGGCCGAACGCATGGCATCAAGTCGCCCCAGTCCTCAGTAGGGATTCCTCGGACGTAGAGCGAACGAGCGTGCGCGAGCACTGGGCGGTGCTCCGGGGGGAGCAGCGGCATCGCCCAATCCGCTGCGCCCTCCTTCGATCGGAATACGCCCGTCGAGAGTGTCATCCAGATACGCACAAAGGTGAGCACGACGTTCCGCTCGTCGCCGTCGAGATACGAGAGCAGGTCCGAGACGCTGTCGAGCATCGCCCGACGAACGTCGGCCCAGGGAATGGGACCGAACAGCTCCGACGGTGGCGGCCCGAACAACGCCCGGTTCGCCTGAAGCACCATTTCGAGCACGATCGCAACATCCGGACTCGAGGAATCCCACGGCGCGAAGTTGCCTTTCGCGAAGTCGGGCCGATACCAGTCGCCGAACTGGAAGTCGAGCCACACCGGATAGCGCCAGGGCCGGAGATCGGTCTGGGCGACGATCTCGATGTTGATCGAGCGCGACTGCCCGCTCGGATCGCCGGGTCCGGACATCGGCAACAGGCGCTCGATCAGTTCGCGTCGTTCTGCGTCAGTTGTCCGCCTGCTGGTTACGGCGAACAGGTCGAGATCGCTGGTGGGCTTGAGGCTGCCGAATACCGCCGATCCGTGGAGGTAGATACCGAGCACGGCATCTGGGAGCACGTCACGGATGAGAGTTGTCACCTCCCCAGTCTGATCCGCCGTCATCGTTGTCCGCCTCAACTTCCGTTGTGTGCGACTCCGCCCTAGTCAGCCTCGATCATGGAGCAGACGACGTTGTGGTCAAGAGCTGGCCTTGACGCCCTTCGACCTGGAATGGCACGTAGCGCAGCGACCGGGTCGTTGCTCGTCCGGTTCGATCATACGGGCGGCGATGAGGACCGATCGCGCGACGCCGAGATAGAAGCCGCCGGGTTCGTTACTCCCCAACCGGCTGCGGCGCACGTGGCCTGCGGGTCCGCTTGACAGTCCCCCTCCGTCGTCCTAGCATCAACCAGCCTTTATATAAAGGCTCGTTTGTAGACGGTACGACGCCCGAATTCGAGGTCGTCTGTCCGGACCGACGAAGACCCACCAAGAGGCCATCGCCATCGTGCCCTCCCCCGCGCACATCCGTTCAACGGTAGCGACGATCGTCGACCAGCCCAACGACCTCCGCGAACTGCGGACTTTCCACAAGGCTCTGGCGGACGTGAACCGCCTCCGGATCGTTCGACGACTCGCCGAGGGCCCGGCCACGGTCGGCGATCTCATCGACACCGTCGGGCTCAGCCAGCCCCTCGTCTCCTGGCACGTCTCGCGTCTTCGGGCCGCGGGCATCGTCCGGTCGCGACGGAGCGGCCGCGAGACCCTGTGCGAGTTGCAGCCGGACATCTTCGATACCACGGCCGAGCGGCAGCGCCTACTTCTGGGGATGCCGGTCGAGCACGCCGGCCCGGCCGAGGCCAACTGAGCCGTGGGCGACCAGTCGTTCGTCTCTTCCGCGACCCGGGCTCGGATCCGCGGCGCCGTCACCCCGATCGCGCTCGGCGCCGGCAGGCTCGGCCTGACGCCCAACGCCCTGACGGTCATCGGCTTCGGAATCTCCGCCGTCGCCGCCGCCACCGCGGCCGCTCAGCTCTGGCTCCCGGCGGCCATCCTCGTCATCTTCGGCGGCTCGTTCGACATGCTGGACGGCGGGCTCGCCCGGGCCCAGAACCGCGTGACCCGCTTCGGAGCCTTTCTCGACTCCACCCTGGACCGCTGGGGCGAAGGGGTCGTCTACATCGGGATCGTCGCCGGCGCTTCGGCAGCCGGCTTCGTGGCCGGGGCGGTCCTGGCCGCCGCCGCGGCAGTCTCGAGCTTCCAGGTCAGCTACACCCGGGCCAAGGCCGAGAGTCTGGGGTTGCACGGCGAGGTGGGCATCGCGCCCCGCGCCGAGCGCCTCGTCCTCCTGACCGCTGGTCTGGTCGCGGTGGGCCTGGACGGCGGCGTCGCCGCAGGAGCCCGCGGCCAGCTTTGGCTGTCGGCGGCGCTCGGCATCGTCTTCGCCACGGCCAGCATCACGGCAATTCAACGTACCTGGCACGTTCGTGCGCAGCTTCGCAGTAAGGAGCAAGGAGAAAAGTGAGCGAGAAGATCAGCAGCGACGCCGCGAACGCGCCGGCGACCGCGATCGGCAACGGCCGCAAGCCCTCCGGGGACCACAAGATCCGCGTCGCCATCGTGGGCGTCGGCAACTGCGCCAGCAGCCTGGTCCAGGGCCGCTACTACTACGAGAACGCGTCGGAGACCGACTTCATCCCCGGCCTCATGCACGTCAATCTCGGCGGCTACCACATCCGCGACATCGAGTTCGTGGCCGCCTTCGACATCGACAAGAACAAGGTCGGCAAGGACCTCTCCGAGGCCATCTTCGCCTATCCCAACAACACCTATAAATTCTGTGACGTGCCGAAACTGAACGTCCCCGTGGTGCGCGGCATGACCCATGACGGACTGGGCAAGT
>PMIP01000001.1:0-495 GCA_003158295.1 Chloroflexota bacterium
CGTCCCGGCCGTGACCGCCGCGCTCGACGTGGCGGTGCTTCCTTCCTACCGCGAGGCTCAGGGCCTGAGCGTCCTCGAGGCGATGGCCCTGGGCCGGCCCGTCATCGCGTCCCGCGTTGGTGGGATTCCCGAGATGATCGAGGACGGGGTCAGCGGCTTACTCGTGGAGCCGCACGACTGCGACGCGTTGGCAGCCGGAATCGTCCGACTGCTTACCGATCACCCTCTGGCCGACATGATCGCCCACCGAGGCCACGAGCTGGTCCACGACCGCTTCTGCATCGAGCTCATGGTCCACTCGATAAGCGACCTGTACGACCAGGCCGCGCTCGAGCTTCGGGCATCAGAGGGGGTCGCGAGCTAGCTCGGGTTTGGGCGGCGCCTCGGACTTGGGCTGCGCCTCGGACTGGGCTGCAGCTCCGGCCAGCTTCAGCCGTCGCTTGGGCCCGCGCTTCGGCCGCGTACGGCCCGCCTGCCCTTGTCTCGTGTGCAACG
>PMIP01000001.1:544-2531 GCA_003158295.1 Chloroflexota bacterium
GCTCAGGCCCCGATGCCTCCTCAGAGCTCCATTCGTCTGGACCTGTTGATGCTCGTCGGGTTCGCCATGATCGTGGGCGGCTTTCTACTGGCGGCGGCTCAGCGCGGTGATCCGGCATTCGCCTGGACCGGCGCCGCCCTCCTGGTGTTGGGCGGTTTAGGGGACAGGATCCAGAAGGTGGTCGCGGGCAAAGACAGCTTCGAGGTCGATCTCGCCAGCCGGGTGGAAACCGTCAACAGCATGGTCAAGGCGACTCCCGCCGCGACCAGGCCCGCCGCGACCAGCCCCGCAGCATCCTCCGGCCCGAAAGCCGGTCGCCGAGCCTCGGGGCCGGTGAAGNNATGCAGGAGAACGAGGGTCTGGCTGCCCTCCTAGGTGACGCCGGACCTGCGGCGCCGGATCCGGCGAGCGTCGCCCTTGCTGTGACGGCCGCGGTCGGCGCACGAACCCCGGCGGAATATGGGCAGCGAATGGCGGAACTGAGCAAGCTGCTATCCGGGCGGTGACGTAATCCCGCGACGAGATGGTGGCGGCCTCTCGAGTCGGACGGCGGAGCGGACGCGACCTAATCAGGAACTGATCGCTCGCCAGTAGCGTTCGGCCGGATCGATACCACCCAGCTGCCCGACGCGGCTCGCCCTGGATCGAACGGCTTCGGCCATGGCGCCGTCGCTTCCGAACTGGCTGTCGATCTGGCTGGCGTAGACGCGAATGCCTTCGACCTTCCGATCCAAGAGATCGCCAAGCTCGCAGTACTCCGGCGCAAGCGAGACGTCGTGCGGCATCGTCGCCAGGGCGTGGCCGGGCAGTTGTTCGAGACGCTCGAATCCGACACGTTGAGCGTAAGGAAAGTCTTCGTAGAAAAGCAACCGTCCTAGAAGGCCCGGCCCGACCGCCACCGACCCGGAGGGCTCGTCGTGCGGCCCGCCGAGCAACGCAATGCCAGCGGCCCGCGCGAGCTGGTGGTCGACGTGATTGCCCACGCCCAGCGGGAAGTAGACATGCTTCGGCTTGAGTCGGCCCAGCTCTCGCGCCAATGCCTCGATCGGCGCCGGGTCGTCGGGGCGGGGCATGCCCATGAGCTGGGCCTCGCCTTCGTAGCCGCGGAATACCGCGTCGGGGAGGTTCAAGAAGGTGATCGCAGCTCCGACAGAGCGTGCGTAGCGCTCGTCCTCGCTCCGTCGCCCGGCCATGGCGGCGTCGGGTGATGGCGCGTCCGCGCTTGAGGCGCCGGTCGCCGTGACGCCGGTCTGGCCACCGGTCTCGGCGCCGGTAGCCCCGGTCGCGATGGCGCCGAAGCCGAGGGCATCCCGCTGGTAGTCCGTAAGGGTCGAGCTCGAACCGGCGCCGCAGAAGACAGTGACGATCACAACCGTCTCCCCTCGGCGCTGAAGTGCGGCGACCAGGCCGCCGCAGGATAGGGCGATGTCATCCGGGTGCGGTGATACGAAGACGTGCGTCACTGGCCGACTGCCGGGTTCGTTCCGCCGTCGTGCGGGTTATCGGGCGCCGGCACAATCTCGAAGCCTTCCGCACCGACAAGAGGCACGAACACGCACCTGCCGAAGAGGCGCTCGTTGAACGAATTCCCCGTCCGCATTACCCCCACCAATTCCTGCGATCGCGACGTGCCAACCGGAACCACGAGTCGCCCTCCATCCGCGAGCTGGCTTCGCAGCGTCGAGGGCACGCGTGGCGCCGCCGCAGTGACGATTATCCCCTCGAACGGCGCCCCGTCAGGCCAGCCCAAGCTGCCGTCGCCCACCTCGATTCGAACCTTTCGCTCGAGGCCGAGCTCGACCAGTCGGGCTCGCGCGGCCTCCGCCAAATCGGGATGGCGTTCGATCGAGGTTACGTCGCAGCCTATCGTGGCCAGCACGGCCGCCTGGTATCCGGACCCGGTGCCGACCTCGAGCACGCGCATCCCCGCTCGGGGAGCGAGTAGCTCGGTCATGCGGGCGACGATGTACGGCTGGCTGATGGTCTG
>PMIP01000020.1 GCA_003158295.1 Chloroflexota bacterium
GCCGACCGCGAAGGATAGCAGGTGGGGCCGCAGATGCCCACTCGACATATACTCGACCGACGAGTCCCGACGAAGCGATGAGACTCAGCAGCGAGACGCTTCCCCCGATGATCGACCTCCGCAGCGANNCGGCGACGACCCCACGGTCAACGCCCTGCAGGAACGAGCGGCAGAGCTGCTCGGCAAGGAAGCCGCCCTCTTCGTCGCCAGCGGAACGCAAGGGAACCTCGTGTCTCAGCTGGCCCAGCTGGGTCGCGGTTCCGAGATCATCGGTGGAGCGACCTGCCATATCGTCACCTGGGAGCAGGCCGGCCACGCGGCGGTGGTGGGAGTGGCTGTGCGCCAGCTCGCGGAGAAGCCGGACGGCACCTTCGACCTTCACGATCTCGAGGAAGCCTTCCGAGACCCGACCGACATGCACCAACCGATCACCGGCATGGTCGCCATCGAGAACGCTCACGCCACGACGATGGGCCAGCCGCTGACGCTCGAATACACGCGGGCCGTCGCGGAGATCGCGCACAAGCATGGCGTCCCGCTCCACGTCGACGGCGCGCGCTTCTTCAACGCCACCGTCGCCCTGGGCGTCAGACCCAGGGATCTGGCCGCTCCCGCCGACTCGGTCACGTTCTGCCTCTCCAAGGGCCTGTCGTGTCCCGTCGGCTCGCTCGTCGTCGGATCCCGGGCTTTCATCGCCCGAGCGGCCCGTGGACGAAAGGTCCTGGGCGGCGGGATGCGGCAGGCCGGCATCCTGGCCGCGGCCGGTCTGGTGGCGCTCAGCGACGGTCCGGACGGGATGATCGACCGCCTGGCCGAGGACCACGCCAACGCCCGGCGGCTGGCCGAGGGTCTGGCCGGTCTGGACGGCATCAGCTCGCCGGGCTGGATCGCCCAGCCCACGGAAGGCCCCCTCGATCCGCGCCGGGTCGCCACCAACTTCGTCTTCTTCAAGGTTCGAGGCAACCCTCAGGCCTTCGTCGTGGCCCTCGAGGCGAAGGGTGTGCTCATGCTCGACTACAGCCACGGTTGGGTAAGGGCGGTAACCCACTACGGCATCGACGCCGACGACATCGACCGCACCATAGACGCCTGCGCCGCCGCTCTCAAGGAGACGGCAACTTCGACGGTCACCGCTGCAAGCCTGGAGCGATAGATGCCGGATCTCGTCCTTCCGCGACCCGAGTCCACGCCCGCCGCCGGCCCTCTCGACGGCAGGTTCTGGGACCTTATCGAAGCGAACTTCCGCGACCTGGTGCAGAAGCATCCGATTCTCGCCACGTACATCGGGCTGCACGATGCCGACGACCGGCTGGACGACGGGACGCGTGACGCCCTGGTGCAGGAGATCGCCGATGCCCACCGGATGGAGCGCGAGATCGAGGCGATCGACCCGGCCGGTCTGTCGGAAAGCGTGCGGCTGGAGCGCGAACTGGCCCTGCACAACACTCGCCGCGAGCTCTTCGACCTGGAGGTGCATCGTGTCTGGGAGCGCCGCTCTACGGCGTTGGACCAGGTCGGCGACGCGCTGTTCAGCGTCTTCGCCCGGGACCACGCGCCCCTCGCCCAGCGGCTCGAGTCCCTGACTGCACGCCTGGAAGGCGTTCCGAAACTGCTCGAGCAGCACCGGACCCGCGCCACCGCTCCGCAGGTCCGCCTCTGGCAGGAGCTGGAGCTCGACTCGGGCGAGCAGATGCCGTTCCTCTTCAACGAGATCAAGGCCGCCGGTGCCGGGGTCCTGGACGAGCGGGCACAGGCTCGCCTGGACAAGGCCGTCGAGACGGCCTCGGCCTCGGTCGCCGCGTACCTGCTGACGATCAAGGGCGCCATGGGCTCGACGGTGGAAAGCTGGGCCCTCGGCTCCGAGGCGTACGACCAGCTCGTCGGGCTGCGGGCGTTCGACGGCCTGGATGCCTCCCAGATCCTCGAGGTCGGCTATCAGCAGCTGGCCCTGAACAAGGCGGCACGCGTGGAGGACGCTCGCCGCATCGACCCGAGCGTGGACGAGCCCACGGTCGTCGACCGGGTCAAGTCGAACCACCCGGCCACCTTCGACGAGGCCCTGGCGGCCTACCAGGACGCCATGATGCGAGCCCGGGCACACATCGTCGAGCACGACATCGCGACGCTGCCGCCCGGCGAGAGGATCTCCGTCATCCCCACGCCGGAGTACCTGCGCACCGTCGTCCCGTTCGCCGCGTACTTCGAGCCCGGCAAGTTCGACAAGAACCCATCCGGCATATACATCGTCACGCCGTCCGTCGGGAACGACCCGAACGCGATGCGAGAGCACAACTACGCCTCGATCAGCAATACCAGCGTCCACGAGGCGTATCCCGGCCACCACCTGCAGCTCTCCGCGGCGGTCCGGCATCCGTCGCTCGTCCGCCTGCTGACCGACGCCCCGGAGTTCGTCGAGGGTTGGGGGATGTACAGCGAGCAGATGATGCGCGAGCAGGGCTTCGACGCCGGGCCCGAGTTCCTGCTGGCCCTCCACACGGACGCGATCTGGCGAGCCTGCCGGATAGTCCTGGACGTGCGTATGCATCGCGGCGAGCTGAGCGTCGAGGAGGCGACCTCCTTCCTGGTCGAACACACCTCCTTCGAGCACGCCAACGCCCAGGCCGAAGTCTTCCGCTACACCTACACGCCGACCTATCAGCTGAGCTACCTGCTCGGGAAAGTGCTGCTGCTGGCGCTTCGGGCCGATGAGCAGCGCCGGCTCGGCGATCGTTTCAGCCTGAAGGGCTTCCACGACTCTCTGCTCCGAAACGGATCGATCCCGATCAGCTTCCAGCGGCGGCTCCTTGCGGCCGAGGCCGCCGCCGGCATCGCGGCCGGATCCTAGGCGCGACGCAGACGCAGGGACGCCCACGGAGCCGTTGTGCTGGTCATCCCGTCGATAGACGTCGAGAACGGTCGGTCGCGGCTGGTCCACTGGCCGGGTGCGGCCGCCGGCGTTGGCTCGCCGACGGATCGCCCCGAACGAATCGCCGAGCGGTTCGTGGCGCAGGGCGCGCAGCTCATCCATTTCGTGGACATGGACGGCGCCCGGGCCGGACGGCCGGTCAACCTCGAGGCCGTCGGCCGCGTGGCCGGGCGAGTGGCGGTGCCACTGCAGATCGCCGGAGGGATGGAGGGGGCGGACAACATCAGGCTCGCGTTCGCGGCAGGGGCCACGCGAGTCGTCGTTTCGATGACCGTGGCGGACCGCCCCGAGCTCCTGCGGGAGTGCCTCACCGTAGCCGGTGACTGGCTTGCCGTCGGCCTGGACCTGCGGCCCGAGCGCATTGCCGCGTATCCTTGGCACCGACCCGCTCCGCCGAGTCTGGAAGGACTGGCCGGCGAGCTGTCGGACGAGGGCGTCCGCCGGCTCATCCTGTCGCACGGTGGCGCGCGTCCGGACCTGGGGTTTCTGGCCGGGCTGGCTCGAACGCTTGGCGTCGAGCTGTTCGTGGCGGGAGGGTCCGTCGATCTGGATGCCATCAAGGGCCTGCGGGACGCCGCGATCGCAGGCATCATCCTCGGAGAGCCGTTACTGTCCGGCGCAGTAGACTTCGCCAAAGCCCTGGAGGCCGCTGCATGATCCTCGCCCGTCTCTCCTCGTCGCCGCGCCGGTTCGCGACCGTCGGCCTCGTCGCGCTCCTGTTGGCCGGCTGCTCCGTGCCGACGGCATCATCCACTCCCTCGCCGAGCGCACCGCCGACGAACCCTCCGACCGCGCCGGCTTACACTCTCGGGCCTGCCCCCACCGGCTGCCCGACCTCCGCACCGGCCGCCATGACCAGCGGCACCGCGACGGTCACGATGACGACCAATTTCGGCAACATCGTGGTCAAGGTCGACTCCAGCCTGGGCCCCAACGCCGCGGGCGCCTTTGTCGCCCTTGCGCGCTGCGGCTACTACGACAACGTCCTCTTCCACCGGGTCGTGGTCAAGTTCATCATCCAGACCGGCGACGGGCAGTACGGCAGACTCCCGAGCTTCACGCCCGACAAGATGGGCCAGGGCGGGCCCAGCTGGACGATACCGGATGACAAGGTGACCACTACCTACAAGCGCGGCACGGTAGCCATGGCCCGAACCTCCGCGGCCAACTCGGGCAGCACGCAGTTCTTCATCGTGCTGGACGATTCCGCGCAGACGAGCCTCGGCGCCACCACCACCAACAATTACGCCATCTTCGGCTCGGTCACCTCCGGCATGGACGTCGCCGACCGGATCGCCGCCATCCCGCTGGGCGGCGAGACAGGGCCCAACGGCGAGCCGGCGTCGATGCCGCTGCAGCCGGCGGTGATCACCAGCACGACCGTTGCCACGCCCTAGTGGCGGAGATGGCCGCGCAGGCGTTCTGCGCGGCGCCATCCTCAGTGGCCGGTTTCGCTCCCCGGTGATCCGTGGCACGCTGTTGCGAGCAAGAGACGACCCAACAAGGAGAGACGGATGACCAAAGCGACGATCGCGACCGACAAGGGCGCCATCGAGATCGAGCTGTACACCAAGAGCGCGCCCAAGGCGGCCGCCAACTTCATCGAGCTCGCCCGCAAGGGCTTCTACGACGGCGTGGTCTTCCACCGCCTCGTGCCCGGATTCGTCATCCAGGGCGGTGACGGGGAGTACGGCCACATCGATCGGCTCAATCGTGGGCGGCTCGGAACCGGCGGCCCGGGCTACAAGTTCGCGGACGAGCCGTTCGAGGGCGACTACGAGCGCGGTGCCGTGGCCATGGCCAACGCGGGTCCGAACACGAACGGCAGCCAGTTCTTCGTCTGCCTGGCGGATCTCTCGGGTGGGCGGCTGCCGAAGAAGTACACTCTCTTCGGGCACGTGACCGACGGTATGGACGTGGTCGACGCCATCGCCGCCGGCAAGCGCGACGGCCGGGACCAGCCTGTCGAGCCAACGGCGATGGTGTCGGTGACGATCGCCGACTGACCTCTACGCGGCCGGCCGGCAAGCTTCGGGGCAGTCGAGTGGGAGGTTGCGAGACGCGTAGGAGGGTCCGCCGGCGGGGGCGTTATCCGGGCTGTCTCGCCGGTCGCAACGAAGTCGTTACACAACCCTAACAAAGTTGCGGGATTTTAACCCGATAGACCGCCAAAACCCTTGGATTGAAGGCAGAAGGGGCTGTAGACTTTAGAAGCTGCC
>PMIP01000068.1 GCA_003158295.1 Chloroflexota bacterium
GGGGCATATGCCGGCGTGGTGACCGAAGCTGGACCGGCCGTCGGACTGACGTTTCCGGAGGAGTCGATGCTGGTGATCGTGTACTGGTAGGTCGTTCCGGACCTGGCCGTCCAGTCGGTCATTGCCGTCGTTCCGGCCGCGACAGTCGTCAGTGGAACCCCGTCGCGGCTGATCGCGTAGCGCACGAGGTTCGTGCTGTTCACAGGAGCGGTCCACGTCAGGTTCACCTGGCTGTAGGAGACCGCGGTGGCCGCCAGGTTGGTCGGCGCCCCAATCGGACCGGGGTTGCCGCCCGGGTTCACGAAGGTGGCCGTCATGTTCCCGAAGGCGTCGTAACCGAAGGTGCTGCGCACGCCGGCCGCGCTGGAAGAGACAATCTGATCGAAACCGTTGAACTCGTAGGCCGTAGCGACACCGGAGTCGGTAACGCCCGTGCGGTTCGAGTCGGCGTCGTAGACGTACGATTTCTGCCACAGCTGCTGCTGGCCCGCCCCCGTCATCGTGTCGGTGAGGACGCGACGCAGGGCGTCATAGGTGTAGCTCTGCGTCCCGGCACCGGCCTGGCCGGAGACGCCGGTCAGGTTCTGGCTCTCCGATGTGACGTTGCCGTCGCGGTCGTAGGCGCGGGTGAAGGCCGCCATGGACCCGACGGTCTCGCCTATCGGGCGGTTGGCGCCGTCATAGCTGAACGCAGCGGTGAGCCCGCTGGGCCAGCCGCGCGTGTCCATCAGGCCGTCGAGCCGCCAGCCGTATGTCAGCGTGCCGCTGTACACGGCGCTTGTGCCGGTCAGGAGCTGGCCGAGCTTGTTGTAGCCGAAGACGCTCGCGCCGCTGGCATCGGTGCGAGTGCTGACGGTGCCGTCCGGGTTGTAGGTCGCCGTGGTCCGGGCGGTGGCGCCCGACACGTCGGTCCTGTTTCCGAGCGGGTCGTATGCGTAGTTGATGGTGCCGCTGCCCTCGCCCGCGCCCGAGCCGTCGAAGGCGGTGGAGAGTTGCTGACCGGCCGCGTCGTAGCCCGAGGTCCAGGTCATCTTGAGCGAGCTCGTGTCGGGACCGGCATACAGGCGCGTGACGGTCCTCCGGCCGAGGTTGTCGTACGAGGCGTCGGTATGGCGGAGCGCATTGGCGCAGCCGCCGGTCAGATAGGAGCAGGTGCTGAGCAGGAGGCCCGAGACGTCGAAGACGAAACCTGTCGAAGCCACGGCCGAGAGGCCGCTGTCTCCCGGCTGAGCGCTCGGCGGGGTCTGGTTGGTGACGTGACCCATGGCGTCGTAGACGTAGTGCCAGGCAGCGGTATCAGTGGGGCTGGCCGGGTTGCAGGCAGCGGCCACCGCGGCAGGCGAGCAGGTCCCGATCAGTTCGCTAAGTGAGTCGTAGGCAAAGGTCGAGCGGACGTTCTGGGTGCTGTCGGACGAGCCGGCGGCGACGTAGTTGGCCGTGGACATCACGACGTTGGAGCGTCGGTCGTAGTCGACGTGGGTGTCTATCCCCTTGGGATCGGTGCTGTCGGTCCGGCCGCCAAGGGCGTTGTACGCATACGTCGTGGTCAGGTTTGCATCGCTGGCATCTGCCGGCCTCGCCGCTGCACGAGCGGTCGTGACCGACAGCATCCTGCCCACGACGTCGTAGCTGCTCGTGGTCAGCGGCTGTGGCTCGCCCGCATGACCGGGCGGCAGCAGGGAACGCACGATCTTGCCGTCGGCGTTGTAGACGGAAGTGGTCGGAATGTTGGTCGCCGGCGTGGCGGCATTCCAGACGCTCACGTCATCCAGGTAGAACTTCGTTCCTGCGGGAGCCGAGGTGGCGACCGCCACCGAAGCACCGGTCCCCCCGGTGGAGCTCGGCGTCCAATCCAGATCGACCCACTGCCAGTCGCCTGTTGCGGTGACCGGGGCGGAGGCCTTGTTGTTTGACGACGGGACGTCCTGGCCGAGGATCACGCTCAGCGCGGTTCCGCTCGGACCCAGGACGTGGAGCCGGACGTGGTACGTCTGCCCGGGCAGGAACGAGCCGGTCAGGGCGCAGCCAACACCTGAACTCGCGCCCCCGCCGGCGGTGACGCGCAGCCTGGTGAGCCCGGAAGCCGCGATAACCGAATCTGCTGTCGTGTCGATCGTGGCGGCGCTGAGCACGAAGCCACCGTCGGCCGCTCCGGAGCAGATCGTGGAGTTGGTTTCGAAGCCCTCGTATTGGTACTGCGTGGCCCCGCTGCGATCGTAGTTGCGCAGCGTCTGGACCTGGCGCCCGGCGGCGTCATAGACATCGCGCGTCCAGGCCACGTCTCCGTCGCCCTGACCCGAGGCGCCCGGAGCCGACGTCTGGAGGGTGCGGCCGGCCGGCGTGTAGTCGGTCCTGACCCAGGAGCTGTCGGGCCGCGTGGCCTTGATCGCACGGTCGAGCCCATCGTAGACGGCGGTAGTGACACGCAGGTCCGGATCGGTCGTTGCCACGGCGCGTCCCAGGCTGTCGTATTGGACGGTGGAGCTGACGTTCTGGTCGGGACCGGATCCCTGGCCAGCCACGTAGTTGGCGATCGTCCGCACGCTGTGGCCGGCGAAGTCATGCCAGGTCACGGTTGTGATGCCGCGGGCATCTGTTCCGGAGACGGCGCGACCGCTGAGGTCGAAAGTTGCGAGGGAGTTGCAGTGGCAGGTCGTGGTGTCCGCGAGTGCCGGTTCGGCGGTTCTGATCGGCGGCAGCGGGTTTGCGAGTGTCGAAGCGGCCGTCGCGGCCGGCGGCAGCACGTCCGCCAGTGGAACTGTCTTCGATCCGGCCGTCGAGACGCCCGGCCTGCCCGCGCTCCGGGCTGGCGATATTGGGGACACGTTCGACTCGGTCGCCGTCTCCGAACTCTGGGAGGAGACGGCCAAGGCGTCGTCGGAAGGAGCTACAGGCGCGGCCAGCGCCATGCCAAGGTTGTTCACGGTAACTTGGTAGTCCGTGGTCCTGGTCCCGATTGGATCGACCAGAATGGTGTACGTGCCGGTCTGAGGCAGTGTCAGGACGTCGCTGAAGTACTCCCAGGCGCTCTGGTTTGTGGGGATCAGCACCGTCCCGTCTGGGTTCTTCACGGTGACCAGTCTGTCGGTGCTGGTGGCGCCCAGGACAGAGATGCTGATGCGCTGCCCGGTGGTGCCGCCGAACGTTACCGAGCCGTTCTGGCCTGGGGTCGTGATGTTGAGGCTGCTCTGCGAACCCCACGAACCGTACGCGACCACTGGATCCGCCGGCACGTTCCAGACGGTCACTTGATAGTCCGCGGTTATGGAGTTCGTTGGATCGACCCGAATGGTGTACGTGCCAGTCTGAGGCAGTGTCAGGACGTCGCTGAAGTACTCCCAGGCGCTCTGGTTTGTGGGGACCAGCACTGTCCCGTCTGGGTTCTTCACGGTGACCAGTCTGTCGGTGCTGGTGGCGCCCAGGACCGAGATGCTGATGCGCTGCGCTTGCGTGCCGTAGAACGTGACCGAGCCTTTCTGACCTGGGATCGTGACGTTGAGGGAAACCGGCGTACCGAAGACGGGCATCTGCTCCCACACGTCCATCCATGTGGCCGGGCAGGACGGAGCAGGGGCCGCCGTCGGGGAGATGGCGTTCTGGACGCCAGCGGCGCGGCCTGCCACATCGAAGAGGTTGGTGGTCGTGCGTCCGGCATCGCCGGCAACTGCGTGAGAGGTGGAGGTCACGACGTTTCCGAACAGGTCGTATGTCGCCTCAGTCGAAACGTTGGCCAAGCCTTGGCCCTGGTCCTCGACGGTCTGTGTCACGTGGCCGTACTCGTCGTAGGCGTATGCCGTGGCTACGTCGGTGAGCGTCCCGGGGGTTGGGTGGCCCGTGGCGTAGTTGTCGTACTTGGTCAGCAGTCGATAGTCGCCGTCATATGCGAAATGGGTACGCACCCCGTCTGGGGCGACCGTGTCGATCGGCTTGTTCATGAAGTTGTAGGCCACCACTGAGGTCTCTGACGCGCCATTGGGCGGCGTGACGGTCAGTTTGTTGCCGACCTCGTCGTAGGTGAAGCTCGTGGTGTCGCCTAGAGCGTCGGTGCTGGAGGCGACGTCAGTCTCGTTGGGCGCATATCGGGTCCAGTTGACAACTCCGTCCGGGTCGGTCTTCCGAACCGTGTGGCCCCAGACGTCGTAGGTAAGGTGAGCGGTCACATCCTGGTCCGGGTGCGCGGCATCGAACACACCATCGACGTAGTCTGCGGTGCTCGTGGTCGGGAAGATCGCAGGAGTCGGGCCTGGAGCAGGCATCCCGACGGGCAACGCCGAGGTGTCGGGGGCGTAGCCAAACTGAGTGACGCGTCCGCTAATGTCGGTCAAGGCCACGACCTGGCCACGCGCGTTGTAAGCGCTAGCGTTGAAGCGCGTCAACAGGGCGACGTCATCGACGTGGAGGCCGCCCGAGCCGTTGGCGACCGAGAAGCTCAGCTCCACCTGACCGGTGCCACCGAGCGGGATCGTCACGTCGTTGCTGAGCAGCGTCCAGCCGCTGCCGACGGTTGGAACCTGGAGCGGCAGCGATAGCCAAGTCGTGTTAGTCAGTTCGTAGCTCAAGCTCACGACTGGCGTGCCACCGTCGCTCTTGAGCCATGCCTGTAGCCGGAACGTCTGGCCGGGCAACAGCTGAGCCCGCTGCTTCACCGCCGCGGACCCGGAGAGTGATAGCGAGGCGACGCCGGAATGGGCAGCGGACGTATCGATGGTCGGAGCGCCTGAGGTGGTCCACCCGGTCAGCGCGTTCTCGAAGCCCGTATTGGCCAGGAAGGTATTGTCGTCGGTCTGGATCAGGTGGCCCTTGAGATCGTAGAGCTGCTCGACGGTCTGGTTGACCGACTGCTTGCTCCATGGCGCCGAAGGGCCGAATGCTGGATTGGAGACCGGTGCGGTAGTAGAGCCCTGAAGACCGAGGTCGTTGTAGGTGACGGTCGTCTTGTACAGGTCGCCGTTGCCGAGGCCGACCGATGCGACGTACTGGTCCGCAGACTGCGTCCAGGTCAGGTGCGTGGCCGCGAGCGGATCAGGGTAGTTGTCGATCTTCGCGACAGCCAGGGTGCCGCGCCGGGTGATCACAGGCGCCGCGTTGCCGGGCAGCCGGTATCGAGTCTCCTGGGTCGGGTTATCGAGCCCGTCGGTGCGGTAGGCAACGAGCATGTCGACGGGAACCGCCGGGGTGGTCGTCCCGCCGGCGCAATTCGCGGCCGAGCATGGGATCGGTCGGAACTCGGTGTAGACGCTGCCATTGGCCGACAGGTCCGCGTAGTAAGCGTAGTTGGAAGCGACGGCGCTGGCGTCCTGCCATTCGGGGCGCACGTAGAGGCCGGTCGGGTTGACGTTGCCGCTCAGGACCCGCAGCAACGGCTGGCCCGTCGTGGCGGGCGTGATCGTCGTCGCCAGGCCGTTCGTGTACCCGATGTCGGTGTAGTCGGTGTTGGAGCCGTCGTAGCGCGGATCGTAGACACGGGTGAGGAAATGGCTTGCGTCGTACCCATAGCCGACGCAGCCGGAGGCCGTACCGGCGGATGCGCATGCGCCGACGTGGCGAGGCGGAACGACCCGGACCAGATCCTTGTGCGAAACGTCAACATCGAACTCGACGGTCCGACCACTCGTGGAAGCGGCGGTGCCGAGCCTTTCGGTGAAGCTAACGGTGCCGCTGCCGTAGGTGACGTCGATCCGGCGTACGGCCGGAGGGCCGGACCCGTCAGACCCCGTGCCCATTCCATCCGAGGGAGCGCGGATGGCCACCAGCTTGTAGGCCGTCGCGCCGCCCTGCGAGCCGAAGTCGTAGCTCCACTGAAGGGTGGTCAGGTTGCCGTCGATATCCCGGACCGAAGTGAGCAGACCGTCGGCGTTGAAGCGATGGGTCGGGCCGCCCGGGAGAGTCACGACGAAGTCGTCCCCCGTGACCGCGCCGGCGGTGGCGGGGTCCAGGCTCGGCTGGGTGAGTAGCTGCTCCCAATCGAAACCGGCATAGCTGCCGTCGATGGCGAGCAGTGAGTAGCCGTCCAGGATGACCGGGTCAGGCGTCGGCGCACCTGCGGGAGTCTGGTAGGTCCCGCTTGTGTCATTCTCGTTGTAGAACCCGAGCAGCTGGCGGGCGTCGTCCTCGAGGTCGCGGGTGACACGAGTCCAGGCATTTGGGGCAGTCTGCGAGACCTGGATGGCGGTCGTTGGGTCGACGCCGGCCGGAACGGAAGGTCCCGCGTAATAGGTGACGCTGCCGGTTCTGGAATCGCGCGCGTCGTGGAGGTAGAACGTCTGCGCAACGCTCGTGCCGCCGACCTTGCGCCAGTACCAGGTGACGTATGGCACCGAGGAGAGCCCGGCATTAATGCAATTACTGCAAATGGGCCCCACGGGAGTGCCGGTTGTAGGCGGCAGCACCTTCAGGGCACTGGCCCCGATTGCCTTGTCAGTGGTGCTGGAGACTGCGAGCGAGGCGCCGTCGGTCCAGGCCGGCATCGTCACCGAGGGATCGTCGAAGACGGTGGTGGAGCCCGGCTCGAAGCGGACCGCATCGAGGTAGTCGATCCCGGAGTTGCCGCTGCCGTAGACGCCCAAACCAACCACGCTGTAGTCATCGTTGCGACCACCGAAGCGCGAGTTCGGGTCGTTGACGACTTGCGACCAAACGTTGAGCTGGCTCGAAGAGGATCCAACGGCCGCAAGCCAGTTGCTGGCATCGCCCGGCAGAGCGACTGTGACCTTCGCGGGATCGGACAGAGTCAGGCCACCGAACGTATAGACCAGCCATGTCTTCACATTTGTGTTGTTGTCCTGGATCTGAAATCCGACACCCATTCCGCCGGAAGCCGACTTCACGGCGAAACCGAGCATCGGGTACTGGTTGATGTCCACGTTGATCGGATTCGTTGTCGCGCCCGAAGTCGTCGCGCCTGCCGTGTTAGCCGAGTCGAAGGCATAGCTGCGGGCGCCGCCGTTGTAGGCAGTCGCAGTCGTGACGGCGGGAAGACCTGAGCTCATGGGGGTCCAGCCAGGAACCACGTTCTCATCGAGGAGAGTGATCCGCGGTCGGTCAATCCGGACTGGGGCGTCGCTGACAAGCTGGCCGTTGGCGTTGGTGCCGACGAAGTAGCGGTTGCCCGCCGGGTCTCGATACAGGTAGTTCGCGGTTCCGGTGCCGGTCTCGATGCGCTCGTCGAAGTTGGTGCCCCACCCGCAAGCGCCGAGGATGAGATCGCAGGCGGACGCCTGGGCGCTGTCGTAGTAGTAGTTGAGGTTGATGGGACCGCCAAGGTCGGAGAAGCCCAAGCCGCCGGACGCCGATACCGTGAGGTTCCCCGTCGAGAGATCGATGCCCACGGTGCTGCCGTCAGGCAGCGGCACCGATTTCGGATAGCCGGTTGCACCGGCACCGGTGGACAGCGCCACCGCGAAGTCGTTGCGGGCAATGACCGATTGACCCGTCCATCGGACGTTGGTGGAGTTGAGGTTGTCCTTCGCTTTCGCGAGATATAGAGATGGGTAGGCCCAGTCCGAGGCATACACGTTCGTGCCCTTGACCACGTGGACCAGGTCCAGTCGGAGCCCGTACTGGCCACCCGCTGGCGGCGCGGCTATCGGCAGATTGAAGACGGAGCTCCAGGACCCATTCGACAGGTCGTCAGGCAGATCGACGGCCCCCGATGGGGCGAACCCCGAGATGTTGACGTTCTGGCCCCTTGAGTCGTACCAGCGATAGCCGATCTTGTAGCAGTCGGCCGTGCTGCCGCCGCAGCGGTTGTATGTGAAGCCTGAACCGTTGTTGTCGATCTGGACCGCGAGATTGGTCGTACTGCCGGCAAGCGTTTTCGAGGGGACGAAGTCGGGGCCCAGCGCCGGGTCGAAACCGATCTTGACGTGCGGCACTACGTACGTGAGGGTGAGCTGAGGCTCGTTGGCGAGCATGCCGCTGGCGTTGAACGTCAGGGCCCCGCAGGCGCCGCCGGCACAAGGCGTGGTTTCGTCGACTGTCCGTAGCTCGAAGCCGAAGTCCGGCTTCCAGTCCGCGCCGTTGCGCGTGTAACGGGCTCGAACGATCGCGCTGACATCCATGTTCAGCCAGCCGCTGCTGACGATAGGGGTGTCGACGTAGCTGGACGTGTCGGTGGACGGCTTGTTGTTCCAGGTGGCGCTGTAGCCACTCCACGACGCGGCGATGCCGGACGCGCGCACGACCTGGCCCGACGCCGATCCACCAGCGAGGTAGACGCCGAACGTTGCGTTCACAATCTGCGCGCCGTCGGGCAGGTTCGCGTGCGGGAAGAAGTACAGCGAGCGAGTCGCTCCGAGCGTCGGATCGACCCCGATGCGATCTACCGTACCGGTACCGACGAGGTTGGGCGAACCGGAGCTGATGAACGTGTCGACGTAGCCGGTGGCCTGGCCGGAGAGATTGATCGCGCAGTTGCTGGTCTGATCCCACCGGATGCACGCGGTCGGATCGAGAGTCACCGGGTACGCGCGGCCGGAGCCCGCGAGCCAGGCTCGATCGAGGGTGTAGGTCAGGAGGGTCTCGCCGTCTCGAAGCCCGGAGGCTTTGGCATCGAGCGTGACCTTGATGGCGGCCGAGGGCGCGACGACGCCGCGGGCGTCGAGCAGGCTCGGCGCGCCGATCATGCCCAGAACGGTCTGGCTCTGTCCCCCGCCGCTCAGGACCTCGACGGTCTCGCCGTCGGCGGCCACGGCGAGGGTCAATCCGTGAGTGCCGACGGCGAAGGAGTAGGTGTCCGGAGCGCTCGAACGTGCCAGGACCGCGCCGAACTCGAAGCCGTCAGAAGTGGAGTTGAAGACGACTGACGAGTCGCCTCCCGCCGCGCCGTAGACGAGGCCGGTGGTGCCGGTCTGCTTGCCCGCCGCTGTGAGCCCGGGGACACGCACCGAGAGCGAGAAGCCGGAGCCGACCAGGGCGGCGACTGGCTCTGATGGCGCGGTTGTGTTGAAGACGATACCGCCGTTGTTGGCGCGCTCAGCCAGGTTGAATCCGGTGGTCGCGCCGGCCGCCGACAGGCTCGTGTCGATCGGTTGCCACGTGCCCGAGGAATCCTTGTAGTTGAGGCGACCGGAGGAGGTGGTCGCCGTCAGGGTGCCGTTGGAATTGGCGATGACGCGACGATGCGCGTCACGAAGCGCAACGACCTCGGTTGGGGTCGAGGGGAAGGTGGCCGTAGCCGGCTCGACTCGCAGAGTGGCGTTGCCGGTCGCGAGCCCGCCGAGAGCACCGCCGCTCGTAGAGAGCGTAACGCTCCCGCCGCCAGTGCCACTGCCTGTGCCACTACCGGTGCTGCCTCCACCGCCAACGGTGCCGGGCTGAATGATGTCCACGCCCGGGACGGCAGCGACAGGATTGCTCGTGTTCGTCGGGCCGGACGGAGCGCTGGTTTTCCCGCTCTGGGCAGACTGAGGCACGAAGGGGATTGAAGACTGGCCGACCGAGGTCGCGACGAGAATGAGCGTCGCGACGAACGCAAGGAAGCGACGACTGACACGCGCACGGACGGCGCGCAGACGCGTTGCACGGCTCACGGCTTCCCCCGGCCCCCCGGGCCCCTTCTGGGCGCGGCGCATTGCCGCGCATCGCCTCCTCCGCGGCCACCTCCCGGTCAGGCCGACCTCCCGACCGGCGCAGATCCAGGTCGCCCCGGACCGAACCGCCCCAGCAGGCAAGCCGGATTATACGGAGAGTACGGGATGACTATTCCGTCGAATCGCCACGGTGTGGCCGCGCCGGATGTTCGCTGCTCGGATGGGTGCATCGCCGCCGACGTCAACTGCACCACGCCAAGCAGGGAGGCTTGGTCGCACGGCTGGATGCGATTACATCGACGAGTCAATAGCGGTCACCAACATCGAGGCGCAGCCATTCTGCTGCGCCGGCAGCCCGCGGAAACCGGACTCTCAGCCGGACCGGCTGGACAATTCTCGTGGCGGTGGAAGGCGGCAACACGTAAGGAGCCGCCGGACCGCCAGGGGCCCGTCCCAAACGCCGAGCTAACCCGCCGCGTGCTGGTGCGCACCGCCAGTCTGCCCGCGGCGGGCGCGGACGAAGTCGATGACCTGTTGCTCCGTAGCGGTGGCCAGGTCCAACCCGGCGCCGCGGAACCAAGCCACGATCCGGGCGAGAACGCGAAGGCGGTCGTACTCCGGCGCCGGGATCACCGCGACCGCCAGATGGCCTCTCGCGACGATCGTTCGAACCCGACCTTGCGCCACCTCCCCGACCAGCGCGGCGAAGGCGGCGCGTGCATCGGATACGCCGATCGTCCGGAGGGGCGAGAGGATCGCACGCGGCTCGGAAGTGAGCCTTCGGATCGTGGCGAGGTCGGGAGAGATAAGGGAGGCGAGATCCGCGAGCTCCGAGGGATCGTTGAGGGCTTCCGGATAGATGTTCATCGCGTGGAGCGTCGCGAGCGAGTCCTCGATCTTGCGCCAGCGCTCCGCCTCCTCGTGAGCGAGCAAGACGGCGACCGGCTGGCCATCCTTCAGACAGGCGACCGGCGTACCTGCTTCCACCCGCTCGACCACGGCGCGAAGGTTGGTGCGTAGGTCGCGCATCCCCATGGCCTGCAGTACACCGCTAACGGTCATGACGTTCTCCCCGGCTCCGACTCCTGGGACTCGCTGCACCGGATGTGTACGAATGAGCGTACAACGTCCCACAAGGTGCGACATGTACACTATATCGTACGCAATATGCTTGCATGCCGGTTGTTGAAGGCATAGAGTCAGATCGTTCTCGTGACGCCTTCTGACCCGGCCCCAGGCGCGGTTCGAGCAGGACGGCGACGCTAGACAAGACAAGACAGGCCCGTCGCTCCGGAGGAAGGCTCGCTGACCCAGCAGGGCAGGAGCGACTCGTCGAGCTGTCGGGCATCGAAACCACCGGTAAGGACAAGGAAGCATCTACAGATGGACGAGGTAGAGCGGGCCAGTCGGGCCCTTCGCGGAAGGATCGGTGCACACCGACTCCACGCGACCCACGACCCTCGCGAGACGACCAAGGCGGGAAGGCTCGCCTTCTGGTCGTTGTTCGAGCGAGAGGTCGATCCCGACGGTCTCCTCGAATCCGAAGAGCGCGCTCGGCGTGTGCCGCACGCCCGAGCCGCCCACTTCGCTCGCCTCGCTTATCTGAGCGCTCGGGCACGAGCGGCTCGATCAGCCCGTCCACGACTCGGCTGACCGGTCGCCCATTTCCCCGAGGATGCGTCCCACCTCATCCGGCAGAGCCACCACTCACCGCTTGGCGACCATACGGCCGAGCGGACTTCGGCATGCCTGCCGCCGGGCGGTCGCCGCCGGCGCAGGAATCTGGCGCCGGACCGTGCATCGGACTGACGCTGGACGGTGTCGACCCGCGACAGCCCAATGTCGCGATTTCACGCTCAATCGGTCGGCCGATTGGATGCAACTTACATGAGCTACCGTCCTTCTTCTCCCGCTCATGTCCGTACGCGAGTAGACGTCAGCCTGCTCTCGGTCTCCGACCGTGCTTGCCTTCGCCTTCTCGAATACGCCCGCGTCTGCACCGCCAGCCAGCTAACCGATCTGATCTACCCATCCCTCCGCACCGCACTCCGACGAACACGCAAGCTCGCACTCGCCAATCTCGTCACCAGAGAATCCCTTCCTCCTGATCGAGGCGGAATCCCCCTCGCCTATCGACTCAGTTCATCCGGACGACGCCGCATCCACCTCAACGCCTATCGATCTCCCGGACTCATCACGACCCGCCACTCGCTCGACGGCGTCGAGTTCGTCGCCTCCCTCGTGCGTCACGATCCGATGCTCGTCCAGCTCTGGTGGCCCGAATGGCTGATCCCCGGCTACGACTGGGGCGTCAACCCTGACCACCTCGTCGTCATCGATACCGGCGACGCCTCGGCGTTCATCCTCGTGGAAGTCGATGAGTCGACCGAACGGCCACCGGTCATCCGTGATCGTCTTCGCGCCTACGCCAAGCTCTTCGAGAACCATCGTGTCGGCTGGCACCTGCTCTGGGTCGCCAATAGCCGCGAACGCCTGGCCCGCCTCCGTCAGATCGCGGGACCGACGAAGGACGCGATGCTCTCGGGCCGCTGCTGGGGCGTGGCGATCGATGACGTGTCCGATCGGGGCGCTGATGCCGAGGTCCTGTCCATCGGTGCCGGCCTCGAGCCTCGTCCGCTCCGGGCAATCGCGACGGATCCGAAGGCCCGGCGGAGCGGCTACGAGGTTGGCTCGGCCGCCTGGATCAGGCTCCTCGCCAACGGCGGACGCGAGGACATCAGCGGGCTCTGGCACGGTCTCGAGCGACCGACAGCTGACTCGGTTGAGCCGGCTGTCAGCAATGACGTCGATTGGAAATCACAGAAATCATGAGCTCTGTGATTTCGGGCAGAGGAGGCGACTCAGGTGGCTGAGCCGCGTCAGGATTGGGGGCACGCACGCGCCAGCGTCGCGCGGTCCAGACGTTCGCGATTCATCCCGATAGCGAGCCAACCGCCCGCTCCTTCGTCAGATCGCGGCCCCTACAACTCCGTCGTCCACGCCATGGCCCGTATCGTCCGCGAGGCGCTCGACGCAGACCGCGAGAGTGACTCGGACAAGCTGGCGTAGAATTCGCCTCCCATGCGAGCGACGCGGCCAAGAATGCTCCCGGCGCGGCTCGAGGACCTCCGCGGATTGCGCGCCGCGCGATGGATCCGGGAGTCGACGCGCGGTCAGTACGACACGTATGGTCCGGAGGCGCAGCGCGAGCAGCAGGACCGCGCTGTCGAACGCTGGCAACTCGTCGATACTGGTATCGAATGGCAGGTCGCCCATTCGGGCCGAACGATCGGTTCCACCCGGCAATTCCGCGAGATGGTCGGACGTGCTGGAATCGACTACGACATCCTTCTTGTCGGCTACGTCTCCCGTTTCGCCCGCGATCTCCGAACTGCGGTCAATGCGCGTTACGAGCTGCACCTGGCGGGAGCGGCGATCCTCTTCTGCGACGAGCGAGTGTTGTCCTCGGACGAGGATGAGTGGGAGGAGTGGGCAAGAGAATCGGTCGAAGCTGAGGCGTATAGCCGTCGCCTGGCGAAGCGGATTAGCGAGGGTTACGCCGCGAAGTTCCGGCGGTTCCGCGACCCCGGCGGCCAGGCGCCGCTTGGCTTTCGGCGCACGGTCGAGCGACCGCGCACGCTCGAGGTCGATGACCGCACGATTGTCACGGCACTCGCGCTGTTCGAGCGGTATGCCTCGGGCGCCGTATCCATCGATCAGCTAGCGCGTGAGTTCACCATGGTGGACAGAAGCGTTGACGACATCCTCAAGAACCCGATCTACAACGGGTGGGTGCTTCGCAAAGGCGAGCGCGTCGCCGCGCCGTGGCGCTTGGATCCGCCCGTCAGCGACCACCTTTGGAACCAGGTGCAGTCGATCATGGCCCGACGGTCGCATGGAGGGGGCCCTCGGCTTGAAGCCCGCATCGATCCCCTCCGGGGACTTATTCAATGCACATGCGGTTCTCCCTACCGAGCACACGGGCTGGTCAGGAGCAAGCACCGCCGGCTTCACGTTGCGCCCGAATGCTCGTCGGGGGTTAAGAAGCGAATGTGGGAGACCAATACGTGGCTGCCCTGGCTTTACGCCCAGATCGCGGGCATCCGCGTGGACGACGCCCTTGCGGCTGAAGTTCTGGCAGCGCTATCGAGCCCTAGGGACCAGCCGGTATCGATCGACGTCGGACGGTTCGAGCGAGCCAGGCGTCAGCTCGCGAACGACGTCGCCGCGAACCGGCTCAACGAGCGGGATTTCCTCGGCGCGATGGAGCGTCTGCGGGAGGAGGAACATCTGGCGACCGTCAGGCGCCCAGTCGGCGTCTATGACCCTGGGGCGGCCCTCGCCAAAATCCGTGGCTTCAAGCAGACATGGGATACCGCTCCGGAGCCAGCGCGTGCGGCAATGCTCCAGGCGGTCTACGACGAGGTCGTCGTGGAGGGGGAGGAGTTTGCGTACGTCACGCTCACGCCGGATGCCTACGCCTGCGGGATGGCCCTCGCACTTCCGGAGCAGGTCGGTATGGCATTGGCGCGCCCGACAGGATTCGAACCAGCGCCCATCGGCTCAGGAGGCCGCCGCTCAAACCGCTGAGCTACAGGCGCGCGGGCGGGCGCCCGTGCGGCGCCGCGAGGCGG
>PMIP01000065.1 GCA_003158295.1 Chloroflexota bacterium
AGGTCCCCTCCGGCAGGCGGGCAATGCCGCCGGAGGAACGATGCGAAGACCGGTCGTCGCCAGCGCGATACTGGCGGCCCTCCTCAGCTTGCCGCTGGCACTGGCGGCACCAGTTTCCGCGACCCCACCCACCGACCCGCAACGGGCGACTGCCGCGCTGCAGTACCTGCTGGCGGCGCAGCGGACCGACGGCTCCATCGACGGGTCGCTCGGCGAAACCGCGGACCTCGTCATCGGAACGGCAGCCGCGGGCTACGACCCGGCCACACTCCATGGCTGCACGGGCGGGACCGGCGCGCTCGAGTATCTGGCCGCCGCCTCCGACGGGGCTGCTGCCGACGCGGCCAAGACCGGCAAGGCCGTGCTGGCGGTGGTCGCGGCCGGCGGAGATCCATCGAGCTTCGGGGGCCGGAATCTGCTCGCTCGACTGGCCGCGCTGTACCAGGCCGGCGGCGCGTACGGCGACGCCTCCACGTTCAGCCAGTCGTTCGCGATCCTTGCGCTGGTCGCCTCCGGGCAGGGTGTGCCGGCGCTCGCCATCGACGACCTGAAGGCGCTCCAGGGTCCGGCGGACGGGAGCTGGAGCTACGGCACCTCTGCGCCGGCCGCCGGAGACGGCGATACGAACTCGACCGCGATCGCGCTCATGGCTCTGGATGCGGCCGGAGATCACTCGGTCGACCCGACCGGGCTGGCATACCTCCACTCCGCGCAACTCGGCGACGGCGGATTCCCATACCAGAACTCCTCGGCGTGGGGGCCTCCGGCGAGCGATCCAGACTCGGATTCGATCGTCCTCCAGGCACTCGTCGCTGCCGGGGAGGATCCCGAGGCGGCGGCCTGGTCCAAGGGCTCGAGCACGGTCCTGACGCATCTTCGGGCCGGCCAGGGCGCCGACGGCGGGTACGCGTACCCGGGAATGTCGGAGAACGCCTTCACCACGAGCCAGGTGCCGGCGGCGCTGATGCGCGTCCAATACGCGGCGGTGGTCCACCCAACCGCGGGTCGCGCCCTCCCGACCGATGCCTGCCCGAGCCCAAGCCCAACGCCGACTCCGACGGCCACTCCAACTCCGACGGGCACTCCGACGGGCACTCCGACGGCCACTCCGACGGCCACTCCGAGCCCCAGCCCGAGCCCCAGCCCGAGCCCCAGCCCGAGCCCGACTCCCACCATCCAGCCGACGGCTCGACCGACCATTCGACCGACCATTCGACCGACCGCCAAGCCGACTCCGGTCCCGACGGCCGAGCCAACGCCGCTCCCGGCGGTCAGAGTGGAGACCGCGAGCCCGACGCAGGGCTCGGTCCCGCTGGTCGCCATCGCCGCCGCGGAGACGCCGACCTTCGAGGTGGCAGCAGCGACGGCGGCGGCTGCTCCGCCGCTCCGCGCCGATGACGCCAATTCAGGAGGACTCCCCGCTCCGGTCCTGTACGCCCTGGCGGCGCTCGTCGCCTTCGTGGCCGTGGCGGGCGGAGGATGGGTCCTGGCAACGCGGGCGGGGAGACGGTGATGCGTCGCCTGGCGGTCACCATCGTCGTTGCCATGTCGGTCGCGGCGCTCGCTTCGCTCGCGCCCAGATCGCTCGTTCCCTCGGCCTGTGCGGCGGCCGGGTCGCACCACGCGGCCCTGGTCGTGGAGCATGGCGACGGCTCGGTGGTGAGCAGGTGCGTGGCCTTCGATGCGAGCCAGGTCACCGGGGAGGAGCTGCTGACCGCCTCCGGCATCGCCTGGTCCGGGCAGACGTTCGGTGGCTTCGGCGAGGCTGTGTGTGCCATGGACGGAGAGCCGGCCCGGTACTCCAGCTGCCCCGGCGCGGACGGGTACTGGGCCGTCTTCGTTGTTCGTGGCGGCGGCGTATGGCAGCTCTCGAACGTGGGCATCTCGACCCTGACTGTGGCCGACGGCGATGCCGAGGGCTTCCGGTTCGTGCCTTCGTCCGGGAACCCGGCGGCGCCGCCGTTGCCGGCAGGGATTTGCGCGCCGGCATCGTCCGTGCCCGCGGCCACTCCCAGCGCCACGCCCACCGCAACCGGCCCGGCCACGCCCGTGGCCACGGGCCCACCCACGCCCGCGGCTACACCCAAGCCTGCGGCCACGGCCGTCGTGGCGCCGACCGTCCGCCCAACTGCCGCAACCTCCGACGTCGCCGCGCCCGGCTCGGTCGCTTCCCCTTCGTTCGGCGCAATCGACTCGGCTACCGCGGCCATCGCCGGAGTCACGGCTTCGTTCGCTCCCACCTCGTCTGCCGGAGTCGCCCCTGGCTTCGACGCACCGGCCCCGGCACCCGGTCCGACGCCGGGCCCGGATCTCGGGCTGCTGGCGGCGGCTCTCGCCGGCGGTGGGCTCGGCGGGCTGGCGCTGGTGCGGCTGATTGCCATGCGGCGTTCGGTCCGGTGACCTCTGCGTCGGCCCGGCCGTTGCCGTTGCCCCTTGTCCGTCACGCCGGCCTGGCGCCCCGTGTCTGGCTCGTGTGGTCGCTCGCCGCAGTGACGGCGGCTCTGGCGAGCGACAACCCGGTCTACCGCGGCCTGGTTGCCCTGGCTGCGCTCAACGTCCTGTTGACGTGGCTGCCACCCGGCCGGAACCTCCGTCCTCTGGCGGTGGCAGTAGTCCTGGCCGCGGCCTTCGCGGGGCTGGTCAACGTCATCGCCAGCCACACCGGAGCGGACGTAGTGCTGCGGCTGCCGGCGGATTGGCCGCTCGTCGGAGGCCCGCTGACCGTCGAGTCTCTGGCGTTCGGCGGTGCGCTCGGACTCGGACTTGTCGCGGCGCTGCTGGCCGTGGCGCCGCTCTCACTGATCCTGGAACCGCACGACGTCGTCGACGCGATGCCCGCGCCGCTGGAGCGTACCGGAATCGCGGTCGCCACCTCCCTCAATCTCGTCTCGGGCTTCGGCCGAACCTTCACCGCCGTGCGAGACGCCCAGCGCATGCGAGGCTGGCGGCCGCGTGGCATCCGTTCCTGGAACGAGGTCCTGGTGCCGGTGATCCTGACCGCGATCGAGGATTCGGTCCTGCTCGCCGAGGCGATGGAGGCCCGCGGTTTCGGTGCCGGAAGACGGACGAGCTATGCCCGAGAGGCCATCTGCCGCTGGGATTGGATCGTCGTCGCCGGGGCGCTCGGGGCCGCCGGGCTGCTCATCGCCGCCCGGCTCGCCGGCACGCCTGTCGACTGGCAGCCCTACCCGACTCTCGCCCTGCCGCCGATCAACCCCGTGCTCGTCGCGGGCTGCCTGGCCCTGACTCTGCCGGCGTTCGCTCGGGCCGCGCCGGCCAGACCGAGAGACACAGGAGACCGATCGTGACGAGCACGATCGCCCAGCTGAACCGCGTCTCTTACCACTACCCGGGAGCTACAGCGCCATCCCTGCGCGAGGTCGACCTGGCGATCGAGCCGGGCTTGACCCTCGTGGCCGGCAGCTCGGGCGGGGGCAAGTCCACCCTTCTCCGGCTCTTCAACGGCCTCGTGCCGCAGTTCCATGGAGGTCGGATCTCGGGACGTGCCGTGGTCGCGGGCTTGGATCCGCTGCGGACCCCGATCCCACGCCTGGCCACCAGGGTCGGCCTGGTCTTCCAGGACGTCGAGACGCAGTCGGTCTACGGGTCGGTGGAGCGTGAGGTCGCCTTCGGCCTGGAGAACCTCGGCGTGCCCCGGGACGAGATGCTCGTCCGCCTGGACGAGGCGTTGGCCGAGCTCGATATCGAGCATCTGCGCGGACGGCGTCTCTCGACCCTCTCCGGCGGGGAGCGGCAGCTGGTTCAGCTGGCCGCCGTCCTGGCGCTGCGGCCGCAGCTCGTGGCACTCGACGAGCCCACGTCGCAGCTCGATCCGGAGGGAGCGGCCGCCGTCCTGGCCGCGTGCCTAAAAGCGGCCGACGGCGGGCGGGCCGTCGTCGTGGCCGAGCACAGGCTCGAGACGCTGCTCCCCAGGGCCGGCCGGCTGCTGACGGTCGAGGGCGGGCGCGTGACCGAGGGCAAGCGAGACGTCGAGGGCCGATACGTCTCGGCGGGCGAGTTGAGTGGGGCGCGCGGCCCGTGGCGCTCGGAGCCGGGCCACGGAGTGGTTGCGGACGGTTCGCGGCCGCGATACCGGGCACGGCCGGGGAGCGCGGCAGATGCCGGGTGGGAGTTGCGAGACGTGGCGGCCGGTCCGGCCGGGGTCGCGATCCTGGAGGGCGTCTCTCTGACGAGCGACCCCGGCGAGGTCGTGGCCGTGGTCGGCCCGAACGGCTCCGGCAAGACGACACTGCTCCGAACCCTGGCCGGGCTGCTGCCGGCGCTGGCCGGCACGGTGCGGCGGCCGCCCGGCAGGACGGCCTACCTGCCGCAGAACCCCGGCGCGCTGCTTCACCTGCCGACGCTCCGGGCCGAGGTGGAGCTGACGATCAATCGGACGGGTAGCGACGAATCGCCCGACGAGATGATCGGCGCGTTCGGGCTGCTGGCCATGGCGGATCGGTACCCGCGCGACCTGAGCTCCGGCGAACGCCAACGTGCGGCGCTGGCGGCGACCCTGGCCGGTGCACCGACGCTCGTCCTCCTCGACGAGCCAACGCGCGGAATGGACCTGGCCGCGCGGCAATCGCTCCGGGCCGCAGTCCGCGGACTGGCGGCTCGTGGCTCGGCCGTAGTCGTCGCCACTCACGACACGGCACTGGTTGCGGACCTTGCAGATCGGACAGTCGAGGTCCGGAACGGCCGCGCCGTAGACCTGCCGGCCCCGGAACCGACCGCATGATCGCCGTCGTCTCGGGGGCGGGCCTCCTCCTCTTCCTGTGGCCCTTCCTGGGCGGAGACCTGCCGCCGGAAGACCCCGCGCTGGCGGTGACTCTCGGGGCGGTTGCGGCCCTCGCCTTGATGGAGGCGGGGGCTCGCCGCCTGGACTCGGGCCGGCTGGCTCTGCTGGCCGCGCTGGCCGCGATCGACGCCGCGCTGCGCCTGGCGGTCGTGAACGGCGTCGCCGGCTTCAGCCCCATCTTCTTCCTGGTGATGGCCGCGGGCTACGAGTTCGGCCCCTCGTATGGGTTCCTCGTCGGCTCGTTCTCACTGCTCGTCTCGGCGGTGGTCACCGGCGGGGTAGGTCCGTGGCTCCCGTACGAGACCTTCGCCGTCGGCTGGGTCGGAGTCTCGGCCGGGCTGGCCGGCTCGCTCGTGCGGCGCATTCGACCCGTCCGGGAATCCTGGCTGCCACGGAGAGTGGACATAGCCGCCCTTCTGGTCGTTGCCGTGATGACGGGCTTCGCCTACGGTGCCCTGACCGACTTGTGGGGCTGGGTAGCATTCTCTCGCGGGGTCGAGAACGTCGGCTGGATTCCCGGCATGTCGCCCGGGGCGTCACTGGCTCAGTTCGGCCGCTACTACCTCCTCACGTCGCTCGCCTGGGACGCGTTCCGTGCCGTCGGAGACGCCCTCGCAATCCTCGCCTTCGGGACGCCGGTGCTCATGGCCCTCGGCCGGCTTCGCGCCCGTCTCGGCTACGAGATCGTGATGCCGGCCGGATCCTGACCGGGCAGCAGCAGCCGCCGGACGAAGAGGCACCACAGGGCCACGAGCCCGTAAAAGGAGCTCGACCAGGCGAGCGTCACGACCGGCGCCAGCGGACCGGCGGCGGGCGGTTCGATCGCCCAGACGGCCGCCCACACGAGCGCAGAGCCGAACCAGAGGCCAAGCAATCCCAGGTCGGTTCGACCGAGGACGCGAAGCCGGAGGTCTGGGACCTCGACCGCCAGAAGCAGTCCGACCGCGACGAGCGCGATCGACCCATTCCAGAAGCTCTCCTTGGGCGCGCCGACAATGCCGGCCACGAGGGCCAGCCCCAGTCCGAGCGCGAGGCCTCGCCGGGAGAGGATCTGGCCGCGGGCCCGCCACAGGGCCACCAGCGTCAACAGGCCGAGTGCCGCGGTCGCGACGAGCATCACCGGTCGTGGGTCGAAGCCACCGTTCCACAGCGGCGCGGACTTCTCGGACGGTTCCACCAGCCGGGAGATGAAGCCGTTGATGGACTGGTTCGAATAGAAGGCATCGGGATCGAGGAGCGAGGCCAGGCCTCCGCTTCCCGCCGCGGCCCTGGGAGCGATGGCTACCGCAGCGGCAAGCGAACCAAGAGCACCGACCGCGATCCCCAGCGCGGCCCCGACCCGCCGGCCCAGGCCGAGCGGCGCCACCCAGACGCCCGGGACCAGTTTCACTATCGCGGCCAGGCCGACCAGCAGGCCGCCCAGGAACCGTCGCCCGGAAGTGGCGCCGTCCAGGACGAGGACCGTTCCAATCCCCAGCAGCGGGATGAGGACCAGGTTCGCCTGGCCCATCACCACCGTCCCGTAGACCGGCGGGTAGGCGCCGGCGGCGAGCGCCGCCAGGAGGCGCCGCCGTCCCCCGGCCGGGGCCGCGCCGTGGGCCCATGCGAGCCACGCCCCGACCGTCAGTCCGAAGAGCACGAGCGAGGCAGCGCTGAAGGCCGCGACCGCCACCGCGAACGGCAGCAGCGCGAACGGGACCATCGCGACGGCGAAGGGCAGTGGATAGGAGTAGCCGCCGCCTACGAGGAAGCTGAGCCCCTCTCGCCGGGCCATCTCGGCGAGCGCGCCCGCGTCGTAGGGGGATTGGCCCTGCAGGATCAGCTTGCCTGCCAGCCAGTAGTCGTGGAAATCGTTCGCGCCAAGGTGAAGGACCAGTGCCCAGAACGCCCAGCCGATGAGCGGGATCGCGGCCGCGGCGATCGCAAGCGCCGCGATCTCCCGAGGGCGGACCTCGTTGCGCGCGGAGACATCGCCCAGCTCGTCGAAGTCCGCCATCGGAGTCCTCTCCCTCGCGTCTGCGCTCATCCTGCCATGATCGAGCAGGGCCCGTCCGAAGGCCGAGTGCAGAACGGAAACGAAGAACTACTTGGCAGCCTTTGCGGCCCCGGCGCCGATCGTGGACTCGCGGACCACGAGCTCCACGTCGAGGACCAAGTGATCGGGCGCCCTCCCGGGCTCCTGCATCTCGCGCATCAGCATGCTGATCGCCTCGTGGCTCATCTGCTCGATCGGCTGGCGGATCGTGGAGAGCTGAGGGCGTGTCGACAGGGCGGTAGGCGAGTCGTCGAAACCGACCACCGCGATCTCCTCGGGGATGCGTTTCCCCGCCTGGTGGAGAACGCCAATTGCCGCGGCAGCCATGAAGTCGGAGGCAACGAAGACGGCGTCGACCTCCGGATGGTTCAGTAACAGCCGCTCCATCGCCATGTGAGCCCGATTGGGCAGGAAGTCGGCGACTTCCTCAAGCGTCGGGTCGAGCGGAATGTGGGCACCCACCAGGGCGTCGCGATAGCCCATCAGCCGGTCGACGGCGATGGTCATGTCGAGGTTGCCGGAGATCGTCGCGATGTGACGGCGGCCCAGCGAGATCAAGTGCTCCACCGCCAGCCGCGCCCCCTGGCGGTTGTCGATGTCGATGTAGCTGGCGACGATTCCCCTGGCCGGCGTACCCCACAGGACGGCCGGGATCCCAGCATCGCGGAGCCGATTGGGCAGCTGGTTGTCGGCGTGGAGGCCGATCAGTACGACCCCGTCGGAGTGCCCCTCGAGCAGGTACGACTCGGCCAGCCCCAGGTCTTTTGCCGGCTGGGGCGCGAGCATCAGCGGGAGCAGAGATCGCTCGCCGAGAGCGTCATAGATCCCCGCGAAGAGGACCGAGAAGAAGGGGTCGCCGAAGATCTTGACCGGCGGTTCGGTGATGACGACCGCGACCGTCTTGCATCGTGGCGAGTCCAGGCCGAGAGCCGGCCGCGTGGACTGGTCGGCGGTCACCTGGGGCGTCTCCGGCAGGGTCAGCGGACTCGACCACGGGCTGCCACTCTCCGACGGAGAGGCCGCGGCGGAGACACTCGGCGTTGGGCCGGCCGTTCGAACGGGGCCGGTACTCGACTTGACGTGCGAGGGCAACGCCACGGGCATCTTCCTTCTCTGGGTCGTGTCCGGGCTCGGTCTCATGCCGCTGCCCATCTAGGAGTCGGCAGGGTAGGCCCCGAGAGAGAATCGCTTCGACCGGATGGCGTCGGCGGCGCCATGCTCCGGATAGTCGACGCCCTCCCGGAGGGAGATCGGGAGGGCGTCCAGGGAGCGGGGGAGAGTTCTAGGTTGTGGCCAGCGACTTGCCGTGGCTTGGGACGTGGCGCGGAGGAGGGGTCATGCCGCGTCCCGTGGCGACATTTGTCGCATCCGTTCCTGAGCGAATCCTGAAACATGAGATCCTGACCGACTGGTAAGTGGTTGATGCCGGCCGAGGGATCCGGTCGGGACTCGAAGTGGATGAACTGCCAACGTCAGGACTCCGTCCCGAGACTCCGCTCGTCCCGCCGCCAGAAGCAGCCGGTCTGCCCGCGTTTCGCTTATCGTTTGCGAGGTTGCTCCCGACCCCGCTTCAAGGAGCGTCTCGTGGCTCTTCCGCTCCGCTCTCTGGCGCCCGCCCCGCCTGATCCAATTCTTGGCCTGACCGAGGCATTCCGTGCCGATACGCGCCCCGAGAAGGTCAACCTGGCGGTGGGCGTCTACGTTGACGACACAGGCGTCACGCCGGTCATCCCGTCCGTTCTCGAGGCAGAGCGCCGCCTCCTCGAGAAGGCCGGGCCCAAGGGCTATCTCCCGATCGACGGCCGACCCGGTTTCAAGAACGCGGTCCGGGACATGGTGTTCGGGCCCGACCACGAGATCGTGCGCAGCGGCCGATCGGCCACGGCCCAGACGCCGGGCGGAACAGGGGCCCTGCGCGTCGCCGCCGACTTCCTGCTCCAGACCGGATCCTCGAGGACCATATGGCTGAGCGAGCCGACATGGCCGAATCACCCGCAGCTTTTCACCCTGGCGGGGTTCGCCCTCCGGACCTACCCCTACCTGGACGATTCCGGCCGGCACGTGGACGCAGGGGGGATGCTCGACGCCCTCCGCTCGGCCGCTCCGGGCGACGTGCTTCTGCTCCATGGCTCGTGCCACAACCCCAGCGGCGTGGACCCTGATCAAGAGACCTGGTCCGCCATCGGGGATGTCGTGATCGAGCGCGAGTTGCTGCCGATCGTGGACTTCGCGTACCAGGGGTTCGGTTTTGGGCTCCGCGAAGACGCCGACTGGCTGACCGGCCTGGCCCGACCGGGACTCGAGTTCCTCGTGTGCACGAGCTACTCCAAGAACTTCGCCCTGTACAACGAACGCGTGGGGGCTCTGACGATCGTGGCAGCAGATTCGGGTCGGGCGGCCGCGGCCCTGAGCCACGTCAAGATCGCCATCCGCTCCAACTACTCGAATCCGCCGGCCCATGGCGGCGACATCGTCGAGACGATCCTCACGGACCCTGCCCTGCGGACCCGCTGGGAGGCGGACCTGGCCGAGATGCGCAATCGCATCCTGGGCAATCGGGCGGCCCTCGTGGCGGCGCTGGTCGCCGCGGGCGTGCCCGGCGGCTGGGATCCGATTCGCCGCCAGCGAGGCATGTTCGCGCTGCTCGGCCTATCCGCCGATCAGGTCGCGCGGCTGCGCGACGAGTTCGGCATATACGTGGTTGGGCGCGGCCGCATCAACGTGGCCGGCCTCACTACAGCCAACCTGCCGCGAGTAGTCCAGGCGGTGAAGGCCGTCATCGAGGGGTAGGCCGGGCTCGGCCGGAACTCGCTGCCGCGGAGCGGCGTCTAGGATGTGTCTATCGCAACCACAGCGCGATGGGGATCCGATGAACGCCTCCGCGGCTCACCTACCTCTCCCGGTCGCTCGCTTCGCGGGCGCCCTGGCCCTCTCCTTCCTTGTCGCGGCTTGCACGGCCGCCGGTGCGACGAACCCTCCCGGCGCCTCCAGCTCGCCCGACGGCAGCAACCCGCCGGTGAGCGGCTTCTACCTCCGGGCGTCGCAGAGCCAGGCCCTGGCGCCGCAATACACCTTCGGCTGGTTGCCCGAGGCCACGATCGCGGACGGCAGGTTCTACGACGGCATGATCGCCGTTCCGACGATCTATCCCGGTCCGCTGTATGTCGGACTGTCGTACCAGCCGATCAGCTCCAAGGGGATCGATGAGATCGTCGCCGAAGCTCGCAGCGACGGACTGCTCGGGACAAAGACCGACTTCGTTGAGAAGCCACTGCCCGGCTCGATCACGTGCCATGTTCAGCTGATCGTTGACGGCGTAACGCACGACCTGACCGGCCAATGCGGCTCCACTGGCGCCCAGAACGCCGCCCCCGGGAGCTCGGGCGCGTTTGCCGCCTTCTGGAACAAGCTGACGAGCCTCTCCGCCTGGCTCGGCCTGGAGCTCGGACCCAGCGTCGCGTATGTGCCGTCGAAGTTGGCCGTGCTCGTCACAACGCCCACCGAGTCGCAGGCCGGCCCAATCGCCCCCAGCCAGAAGCCGTGGCCCCTGGCCACGTCATTCGCCTCGTTCGGCTCTCCGATGGGCTCGGCCGACACTCGATGCGCGGTGGTATCGGGCGCGGACCTGGCCACGCTGCTGCCGGCCGTCCAGGCCGCCAACCAGCTGACGCGCTTCGTCGACAGTCAGGCGGTGGAGAAGTCGCTGCAGGCAAGAGTCCTGCTGCCGGGCGAGCCCGATCCCTGCTGATCGCCCAGGCACGGCAAGGGGGGCCGAACGGCTGTTGCGGCCTCGCTCGGCCGGGTCGATCCTGAGCCCATGAGGCAGCTTCCTCGGTCGGTGAAGGACCTCCGCCCGACCGGTATCGTCCATACCCCATTCCGTGGCGCCGAGCTCCTCGAGCGCCCCCTGCTGAACAAGGACACGGGCTTCGACGATGAGGAGCGAGACGTCTTCGGCTTGCGAGGGTTGCTCCCGCCGCGTACGGCGGCGATAACGGAGCAGGTGCACCTGGAGCTCGAGCACATCCGCCGCAAGAGCGACGACCTGGAGCGCTACATCGGCCTCGCGGCGTTGCAGGACCGCAACGAAACCCTCTTCTACCGGGTCCTTCTCGAGAACCTGGAGGAGTTCCTGCCGATCGTCTACACCCCCACTGTGGGCCGTGCCTGCCAGACCTTCAGCCATATCATGCGGCGGCCTCGCGGGCTGTGGATCACTCCGGCCGACATCGACCGGATCCCCGACCTGCTGCGAAACGCCCGCCCTGAGTCGACCGGCTCCGGGGCGGCCGCGGAGGACGTGCGCCTGATAGTGGCCACGGACAACGAGCGCATCCTCGGCCTCGGCGACCAGGGTGCGGGCGGCATGGGCATCCCCGTCGGGAAGCTGGCCCTGTACACCGCGGGAGCGGGCATCTACCCGGCTCATACGCTGCCCGTGTCGTTGGACGTGGGCACCGACAACGAGGATCTGCTGGCCGATCCGCTCTACATCGGGTACCGCCAGCGGCGGCTTCGCGGAGCGGAGTACGACGATTTCCTCGAAGCGTTCGTGGGCGCCATCCTGGACGTGTGCCCCCGGGCAATTCTGCAGTGGGAAGACTTCAAGCAGCACAACGCCATCAAGATTCTGGACCGCTACCGCCACAGGATCACCAGCTTCAACGACGACGTCCAGGGGACCGGCGCCGTAGTCCTGGCTGGGATTCTGGCTGCCGTTCGGGCTCTGGGACGGCCACTGGGCGAGCAGCGGTTCGTCTTCCTCGGAGCCGGGGCCGCGGGCATCGGCATCGCCCGTACGGTTCGGGCGGCCATGAACGCCGAGGGCCTGGACGCCGCGGCCGTGAAACGGGCCATCGTCGCGGTGGACACCAAGGGCCTCGTCTTCGCCGGCCGCGATCAGCTCGACGACGACAAGAGGGAGTTCGCGCTCGGGCCCGAGGAACTGGCCGGTTACGGCCTGGGCGGCCTGGAGCCGGGCGACCGGCGCGACCTGGAGGCGGTGGTGGCCGCAGTCAAGCCGACGATGCTGGTCGGCACCAGCGGCGTCGCCGGTGCCTTCACGGAGAGGGCGATCCGTGAGATGGCAGCCCACGCCGAACGACCGGTCGTCTTCCCGCTCTCCAACCCTACGGCCAGGACGGAGGCGGTTCCCGCCGACATCATGGCCTGGACCGGGGGCCGGGCCCTGGTCGCAACCGGCAGCCCGTTCGAGCCGGTCACCTTCGACGGTACGACGCATGCCATCGGCCAGGCCAACAACGTCTTCATCTTCCCGGGCGTCGGCCTGGGGGCAATCGTGGCCGAAGCCCACGAGATCACCGATGAGATGTTCCTTCTCGCCGCGCGGACCCTCGCGGAGATGGTCTCGGCGGAACGCCTCGCCGTCGGCGCTCTGTATCCCGCCGTCTCAGAGCTGCGCGAGGTCTCCCGACAGATAGCTGAGAAGGTGGTCTGCCAGAGCCGCGACTGCGGTGTCGGCCGCCTCTACCGCGACGAGGAGGTCCTCGACGCGGTCGATTCGGCGATGTGGTATCCGGACTACCTGCCGTACCGCCCGGTCTGAGTGCGAAACCGGGCGTTGCGCCCTGGCACCACCTGGCTAAAGCCACTAGGACCTTCGGTTGGTGCACTAATAGTCCCAGAGGGATCAAGTTGCACCACAGCGGCACCGAAACCTTGGACAGAACCTGACCTGAGCGGTCCTGGTTGGCCCAAGTCCGCGCAGATGGCTCGGGCCGATCTGGAGACCGGCCGGCGGGCCCAAGGAGTTCTTGTTATGGCCGTAGGCACATTCGATCCGTTGTCCGCGACGACCGGGATAGTCGTCACCCGGAGAAGGCCCGGCCACTTCGTGGCGCTCACCGAGGACGGCCGGATCGACGCGCTCCTCGCTCAGGGCGGCGTCAAGCTCGCAAGTGCCCTGGAGAAGCGCGCCGCGATCAGCGTAAGCAACGCCCAGCAGGGCCCGAACGACCTCTCCGCGCCGCTCACGCCCGCCAACGGCGTCAGGAGCGTCGACCCGTACGACATCACGATCGCGATGCCCGCCGAGGATGGCGAGCCGGTCGTCTCCGAGGCGGATCGGGACGCCTGGAGCAGGTGGCGAGTCGCCTTCGACGTCACTCTCGAAGCGACTTCGTTCACGATCTCAGGCATCTTGATGCTGCTCCCGTCGCAGGATCCGATGTCGCTGACCGAGCGCGGAACCGAGTTGTTCCTGCCCGTCTTCGGCCCAACGGTGGAGGTCGGCAACACGATCCTTCGCGACACCCCGCGCGACGCGATCCTCGTCAACCGATCGCACATTCGCCGGGTCAAGGCCAGCATGCGGCGCTAGCTACAAGTCCGGACGAGAACCCCGAGCGCCGTTGCAGGCACTCCGGGACCAGGGCAATCTCACAACTGACGGCGCGACTACGGCCAGTCGCGCCGTCTGTTTGCGAGAGGCCCACTCACCGCACGGTCGCCCGTCATCCAGCGGGCGGATAGAACCCTGGGGCCGGCGCCGGCAAGATCGACGCCAGGTGAGAGAATGCCCGAAACGGCTCCCAGTTGAGCAGCGCTCGGTCGATTCGCACGGTCGCCTCGATCATCAGCCGGCGACCGGCCTCGAGGGCACTGCTCGGCGGGCGTGCAAGTAGCCGCCTACCCCGGAGCCGATTGCACGTAGCCGGTCGCCCGGAGAGGTCGAGATGATTGTTGGCGTGCCCCGCGAGATCAAGGACAACGAGTTCCGGGTAGGCCTCACCCCGAGCGCCGTCCGGGAGCTCGTCGAGCACGGTCACAAGGTGGTCGTCGAATCGGGCGCCGGCGAGGCGATAGATCTCGACGACAACTACTACCGGGCCGTCGGCGCCGAGGTGGTCCCGGATTCCGCCTCGGTATACGGCCGAGCCGAACTCGTGGTGAAGGTCAAGGAACCGCAGCCGACGGAGATCGGCATGCTGCGCGAGGGGCAGGTTCTATTCACGTATCTCCACCTCGCCCCGGACGCCGCCCAGACGGAAGGGATCCTGCGGTCCGGTTGCATCGCCGTGGCGTACGAAACGGTCACGGACGAGCGCGGCGGACTGCCATTGCTGGCCCCGATGAGCGAGGTGGCCGGACGGATGTCGATCCAGGCCGGCGCGCACGCCCTCGAACGCGAGGCCGGGGGTCGAGGGATTCTGCTCGGCGGCGTTCCCGGCGTCCCGCCCGCCAAGGTCGTGGTGCTGGGCGGCGGCGTAGTTGGCATGAATGCCCTGCGCATGGCCCTCGGGCTCGAGGCGGACGTCACCGTCCTGGACAAGTCGTTGCCCCGCCTCAAGGAACTCGACCTGGCCTTCGCCCCGGCCCTCAAGACGCGATATGCCACGATCGACGCAGTCGAGGAGAGCGTTCTGACTGCGGACCTGGTCATCGGCGCCGTTCTCACGCCGGGCGGTACCGCGCCTCGACTCGTGACCCGCGAGATGATCCGCAGCATGCGCCGCGGGACCGTCGTGGTGGACGTGTCGATCGACCAGGGCGGCTGCTTCGAGACGTCTCGACCCACGACCCACTCCAATCCCACCTACGTGGTCGACGGCGTGGTCCACTACTGCGTCACGAACATGCCCGGCGCCGTGGCCAGGACCTCAACCTTCGCCCTCAACAACGCCACTCTGCCCTTCACTCTGGCGCTCGCCGACAAGGGCGTTCGAAAGGCCATGGCGGAGGACTGCCATCTCCTGGACGGATTGAACGTCTGTTGCGGCCACGTCACCCATCGGGCTGTGGCCGAAGCGCACGGGCTTGAGTTCGTGCCGCCCGAGCAGGCGCTCACTCTGTAGAGAGCAACGGCCGGCCGCCGGTGGCATTCGTACAGAGGTTGCCCTCAGGAGGAACTCGGTGCGGTTCGATCTATACCTGGAGTCGGGGCCGCAGCACCGCAAGACGTGGGTCTTCGTGCCGAGCCTGCCCGGCTGCGTCGCCGTGGCCCCGACCAGCGAAGCCGCCATCGAGATCGCGCAGGCAGCGATTCGGAAGCGGCTCGACTTCCTGCGTCGTCACGGGGAGACGATCCCGGGCACGGAGACGATCGACGTGGTCATCGCGGAGCACGTCATAGAGCGGAAGTTCCTGGGCTATGCCCAGCAGTTCTTCCCGCCGGACGCCGAGCCGTTGACGGAGACCGAGGCCCGCCGTCAGCTGCGCTGGGCAGAGTGGTCGCGCGAAGAGCTCGTGGCGGCGGCCGGCGCACAACCCGAGCCACTGACCGCCAAGCCGGCCGCGGGCGGGAGATCGACCGTGGCGATCATCTCGCACGTCGCCGGAGCCGAATGGGCCTACACCAGCGCCACGCTCGGCACCGTGCGCGGCGGCAGCGCGGCGATCGCCGAGATCGAAAGAGCCGGGGAGCGGCCGTGGGAGGCCCTCGCCGCCGAGCGCCGCACCCTCATGGCGCGTCTCGATGCCATGACACCCGAAGAGCTGACCCGAGTGGTCGAACGCAACGGAAGACCGCGCTGGACGGCTCGTCGCATGCTGCGCCGGATGCTCGAGCACGAGTCGGAGCACGTGGAGGAGTTGCGGTCGCGACTGCCGACTTGAGCCACCGGGTCCGCGGTTACCCTGAGATGCATCGAAGCCGGCGCTCATGCGCCGGCTTCGCTATTCGAGGCGGGTCCGTCAGGCGCCGAGCACCACTCGGGCGATCTCCGGATCGATCTCCTCGGTGAGAAGCGCACCCACTCGCTCGGCCGCCCGCTTCGCCACCGGGTTGGCCATAGTGAAGCGAGTGTTCGGGACCATGAGGTCGAGATCCTCGAGCCGCGACTGGCTGAACCGGGCGCGATGGCGCTGGCAGCAGTTGATGGTCAGGTCCTGCTCGTCCTCTATTCCATGCCCCGTGATGTAGTAATTGCCGACCCGGGCCACGACCTCGACGGGCCCGGTGCCGTTGGCATAGAAGCCCAGGGGATGGACGGCGGCGGGGCCGAGCCAGGCGACGAGAGCGTCGACGAGAACGGCTGATGCCTTGGCCTCGTGCCATCCCTCCCCTCGCACGATCTGGGCAACGGAGCGGCCGATCTCGGCCGCTTCCTCGGAGACGAGGACGGCAAGGAGGTCGCGGTTGAGTGAGGCGACGGCCCGACTCGGGCCTTTTTCGGTCATGACACTCGGCTGACGGTCAGGATGATTCCAACGTAGCGGCCGTGATTCCGGTCGTGTGCGGCTACACGATAGACGAGCCATTGTGGTCGTCAAGTACAGCCAATCCGGCCCGCTCGGTCAGTACTTTCGGCTACGCGAGAGTGGGCCCTATGACCGGGCGGGCTTGTTACCCGCCGTCACCCCGGCGTGCATGACGCCAAACTGGCAGGCTGCTCCAGCATACCGCGCCGGTGCCACAGCGCAACGTCCAGAAACTCATGGAGATGCGCCGAAAGCTGGATCCGGGCCTCAGTTGGCGGACTAGGCCCCGGCGCCAGCCGCCGCGAAGGCGTGAGTCACGACCGTCTGGGCCTCGCCGAGCAGGAGCTTCAGATGGTCCTCGCCCAGGAAACTCTCGGCGTAGACCTTATAGACCTCTTCCGTCCCGGAGGGGCGGGCCGCGAACCAGCCATGCTCGGTGACGACCTTGACCCCGCCGATCGGCGCATCGTTACCGGGCGCCCGGGTGAGCACGGCAACGATGGGCTCTCCGGCAAGCTCCGATGCCTCGATCTGGGCCGGTGAGAGCCCCGCCAGAACCGCCTGCTGTTTGCGGGTGGCAGGAGCGTCGATACGCCTGTAGGCGGGCGCTCCGAACCGAGCCGTCAGCTCGTTGTACGCGATGGCCGGGTCGTGCCCGCTGCGTGCGGTCAGTTCGGCGGCGAGCAGGCAGGCGATCAGGCCATCTTTGTCGCTCGTCCAGACGGCCCCGTCGCGGCGCAGGAACGAGGCGCCGGCGCTCTCCTCTCCGCCGAATCCGAGCGAGCCGTCGACCAGCCCGGCCACGAACCACTTGAAACCGACAGGGACCTCCAGCAACTTGCGGGGAAGCTCGGCCGCGACGCGGTCGAGCATGCTCGTGGAGACGAGTGTCTTCCCAACGGCCACGTCCGGGCGCCAATCTCGGTTCCGATACAGGTATGCGACCGCCGCGGAAAGGAAATGGTTCGGGTTCATCAGACCGGCGGTTGCGGTCACGATGCCGTGGCGGTCGGCGTCGGTATCGTTGGCGAAGGCCAGGTCGAAGCGGTCCTTCATGCCAACAAGTCGGGCCATTGCATAAGGCGACGAAGGGTCCATGCGGATTCGGCCGTCCCAATCGACCGTCATGAAGCCGAACTGCGGATCCACGATCTCGTTGGTGATGGTCAGATCGAGGTGGTACCGGTCGCGGATGGCGGCCCAGTAGGCAACGCTCGCGCCTCCGAGCGGATCCACACCCAGCTTGAGGCCGGAAGCTCCGATCGCCTCCATGTCGACGACTCGCGCCAGGTCGGCGACGTAAACTCCCGTGAAGTCGTAGGGTCCGACCTCACGCACGGCGCTCTCGTAAGGGAGGCGCCGGACGCCCGCGAGCCGGGCCGCGAGCAGCCCATTTGCCGCATCCTGGATCGCCCGGGTCACGTCGGACTCGGCCGGTCCGCCGCTGGGCGGGTTGTACTTGAACCCTCCGTCCTCCGGCGGGTTGTGGGACGGGGTGACGACGATACCGTCGGCGAGGCCTGCCTCGCGGTCGCGGTTGTAGGTGAGGATCGCGTGCGAGACGGCGGGCGTGGGCGTCAGGCCGTCGGTGCTGTCGACCAGAACCGAAACGCCGTTCGCGACCAGGACCTCGATAGCTGAGCGCGTCGCCGGCTCGGAGAGAGCGTGGCTGTCGCGGCCGATGAAGAGCGGCCCGCTCGTTCCCTGGGCCTGCCGGTAGCGGCAGATGGCCTCGCTCGTGGCCAGAATGTGGTCCTCATTGAAGGAGCCGTTGAGCGACGAGCCCCGATGCCCCGATGTCCCGAAGGCAACCGCCTGGGCCGGCACATCTGGATCCGGGTGGATGTCGTAGTAGGCCGCGATGAGCCGGTCGACGTCGACCAGCATCGATGGCTCCGCGGGCTTGCCCGCCCGGTCGCTGACTTCCACGCCCAGCCCCTTTGATGGTTGGCCCGTTGTTCGCCGGCCTGCGGAGGGCATGATGACGTGCCTGGTTCCGAGAGGCCAGCCCGTCCGGCGGATGGCGCCCGGACTAGAGGGCCCGCATCCGGTTGTTCTTGGGGTTGTGCTCGACTTCGGCCAGTCCGAGCGCCTCCATGAGCGGCGGCACGTACATGCCGAATCGGCCGCGCAAGCCTTTCTTGAGGCCATACCAATCGCCGACGGGGTTCGCCGGGGAGCGGCCCCAGGCTTCCACGGTGCCATCGACCGCGGGCTTCTGTTCGTCCGCGCTGCCGAGCGCCATCCAGTCGCCCCGTTCCTTGAGCATCGCGTGGAGATCGTTCAGGCAGCGGAGCCGGTAGCGCAGAACCGTCTTGCCGACGGTGCATACGAAGGCCGGCGGGTCAGAGCCTTCGTCCCGGTACATCTCGTAGGCGGAGGTTCCGCTGGGCGTCTTGAGCTGCCACGGCCGCGCCCGCGTGCCGTCGCCCTCGACCTTGTCCATTGCACCTCGTCCTCTCGCTCGACCGAATGTGGTAGCGATCGTAGCAATCGGCCGCGGGGCGATCTCGGGTGGGATCACCCGGTGCGACACGTGGGCCGCGCAGCCGACTCACCCGGTACACGGACCGCGGTAAGGGCTTTGGCCGAAGCGGGCGGCCCCGCGCTCACCAGGGGAACGTCAGCGCCGTCGCAGCCTGGGCCTGGCCCAGGAACGGCAGCCCCCAAGCCAACTCGATGGTGCGAAGCATCGAATAGTGGTTGGTCGGCGTGCCCTGGCGGGATCCGGGCGACATCCCCGGAGTGACGGCGATCGTGGCGATGCGGCCGCCGCCCTTGAGACTCGTCGACCCCTCGTCCCAGGTGATGAAGAGGACCGAGCCCGCGAAGGCCGCGCTGCCCGTGATCTCGGGTACGAAGGTTCGCAAGAAGACATCTCCGGCGGCAGTCGAGCTGCTGTGCATGTCGTTGATCTGGTTGGGAACGATGAACTCGAAGTCCGCGGCCGCAGGGTCGAATCCGGCCAGGCCGGTGATGTTCGCGCAGCGGGTCGGGCTGCCGCTGATGGTCGTGTAGCTGATCGCTGGGTTGTGTTTGCGGACGTACTCGCCGACGGCCCCGGGGCCGTCGACCACCGCGTTCGCGATGGAGCCCTGGAAGCACTTGCCCGGATAGCCCTGGGCGTACACGTGCCAGGTCCGGCCGGAGGCGACGACCTGATCGAAGAGGTTCGGGACGGTCAGGTCGTAGGCGCCGTCGCTGCTCGTGCCCTGAAGACCGCCCGAGGTCAGGGCGATGTAGTTGGGCTCAGACGGATGAGTCTCGGCGTAGAACTCGGTGGCCAGGCCGTACCGGGCAATCAACGAGTTGAGATACGGTGCCGAACTCGACCCGACGATGCTGGAGTATTCCTTGTTCTCCATGATGATCACG
>PMIP01000028.1 GCA_003158295.1 Chloroflexota bacterium
CCAGGAGGAGGTCCAGAGCGCCGTCGCCCCGATCTCGATCCTCCAGATCGCGGGGTACCTGCTCATGTACGCCGCGCTGCCGAATCCGAATGGCCCCCTGGCGACGGTGTGCTCGTTGCTTCCGCCGTTCGCCCCCATCCTGATGCCTGTGCGGATGGCGGCCACCGACGTGCCGTTCTGGCAGGTCGGCCTGGCGGCGGGGCTGATCCTCGCCTCCATCGTCGGCCTGACCTGGCTCGCCGGCCGCATGTATACCAATGCCGCCATGCGCATCGGGGCCCGTGTGCGGTTCATGGATGCGTTCCGTGGTAGCGCCCGCACCTAGATCCAGCGCGTTCAGGCCCCTTGGGCCACAGAAACAGGAGGAACAAGATGCCGTCTCGTGTGCAGGCCCATCCATTCTTGACCCTGCTGGCGGTGGTCTCCGCGATGCTCATCTTGGTCGGCCGGGTCAATCGCGGCATCTGGTGGGGCGACTGGGTCTTTGTCGCCGGAATCGCGGTGCTCGTGGTCGCAGGCGCCCTTTTCCTCCTCCTGACAAAGAGGTGATCGAAACGGCCTCGTTTTGGCCCGATGAGGCACCGGCCGGACTTAACCCGCACAAGCAGTAGGAAGCGTTACGGGCATGAGATCCCTGGCTCTGATCGTCATCTTGGTCGGCGCCGTCCTCGTCGTGGTGACCCGCTTCCGCAGGAATACGCCCGGCGCGATCGTCGCGTACGCGGTGCTCGCGGTGGGGCTGATCCTGGGGCTGCTATCGCGGTGACTCGGCCGCCTCGCTGACCCACCCCTCGCACAGCCAGCTCGGAAACGACTCGCCGACCTTCCGGCGTTGCCGATCTGTCAGACCATCGCGGAGGGAGTCTCGGGCGCGTCTCGGGGCACTCCCCAACCTCCCAACGCGCCTCACATGTGGGCCGGCTTACATCCCGCTTGCACTCAGACGCAGCTACGGCTACGGGCAGTGGTGAGATTCAGGCGACGGGCGAATCGGTTCGGTAGCGCCGCGATTCCGACCTTCCTTTCAGCCATGCCCCTCAGATTCACGGGCGCGAGCAACTGGAGGCGCAGATGGCCCAGTCAGCCCACCATTTGGCATCGGACGCGGCGAACCGGCGACCCGCCGGAGCGGGGACCGCCTCCCATCGCACGCGCGTGGTGCTCGTCAGCCGCCCACTCGGTCTGTCGGTCTTGGCCCTGGCTGCCACGGCCATCGGTGTCTCGCTCGTTCTGTGGGCCGGCGCGTGGCTCGTGGCTTCGGATATCGCCCCCGGAACCGGGCTTGCGGCCGTGGCTCGCATCGTGAGCGTTGGGCTGTTAGTGGCAGCCGGGCTCGAGCTCGTCTTCGCCTACGGGGCGTGGACCCTTCGATCCTGGGCATGGCCGCTCGGAGTCAGCCTCGGCACGGTCTCACTCGTTCTCACGCTACTGAGCGCCGGCCGCCTCTCCTCGAGCGCCCACCTGCTCACGCTCATATTCGAAGTCGCGATGCTCTGGTATCTGCTCAGCCCAGGCGTCCACGAGATGCTCGAACCGAACCGAGACCACGGAGACTGAGTCAAGACGGCACGCGGCCTCTTCCGAGCACGACCGCCGCGCTCGTCCTGCACGCTGCGATCGTGGACCGCCGGGGAGGCTAGCGGGGTGGCCCGGCCGAGTAGACCGCGCAGACGGCGGTCACGCGCCCGGCGGTCGCGTCGATGGCCCCTCCGGCCACGAGCACACGGCCGTCGGGCAGTGTTCCCACCGCCGCCCGCTCCATCGCCAGCGGCAGCCGACCCGTCGTCTGCCACGTCCCCAATCCTGGGTCGTAGATCTCCGTGCTGGCCAGAACGTGGTAGGTGGGATCGACCCCCGCGACCGCCAGGACACGACCGTCGAGCAGCCCGGCCATCGCCAACGAGCCGCGCCCGACGTTGAGCGATCCCGTGGCCGTCCAGGTGTTCGCGGCCGGATCGTAGATCTCGGCCGAGGCCAGGCTCGGGTCGTCGTTGGTAGTCAGCGACCAGCCGCCGGCAACCAGGACGCGCCAGTCGGGGAGAAGTGCCGTCGCCGCCGCGTAGCGCGCTGCCGACATCGCGGGAGCGGGGACCCAGCTGTTCGTCTGCGGACGATAGATCTCCGCCTCCCTGGTTACCGTCCCGTGCACCCCGTTGTAGGTGGTCGCCCCGCCCGCCACCAGGACCCCGCCGTTGGCGAGCAGCATCGCCGTATGAAAGGACCGGGCCACGGACATGGGCGGGACGAGGGACCAGACGCCGGTCTTGGGATCGAAGATCTCCGCCGAAGCGGTCGAGGCCCAACCGGGAGAGCCTTCCATGCCTCCCCCCGCGGCCAGCACACGCCCGTCACCCAGGAGCGTCAGCGTCCCCTGAGTACGCGGCACGTTGAGCCGACCGGCCGCGACCCAGGTTCCGTTCTCTGGGTAGTAGCGCTCCGCCGTGTCCAGCGGCTTCAGATTGAGCGAGCCGCCGACGGCGAGGACCGATCCGTCATACATGGTCACGACCATCGGGTACGCCCGTGGCTGGAGCATGTGCGTAGCGGCGCTCCAGTGGCCGGTCGCCGGGTCGTAGATGGTCACCGAATCGGTGGCTGTGTTGCTGGAGGCGGCGAGAGCGCCGCCGACGACCAGGACTCGGCCGTCGCGCAGGACCGCGCTGCCGGAGCCCCACTCGGCGCGCGGCAACGACTCGACAGTAGTCCACGTCCCATCGCCGTAGGCCACCTTCGGCGATGGACCGGCCGATGCGGCATTCAGCCCCGAGGCCACGGCCGACGCGCCGGGGCTGCCAGACGGCGAGACCGAGACGCCCGGAGCGGGAGGGCTCGACTGACCGCCCGGCCCTGCGCCGCCTGCAGCGATGGGGCTGGGATGGGACGAGTCGAGCCAGAGCCAGGCCGCGGGCGCCGAGGCCAGGACGATCATCAAGGCGAGCAGATCGATCAGCAGGATCGAGGCAATGCCGGGTGAAGGCGGTCGGCTGCGGGGGCGTCGGTCCCCGAGCCCGACGTCTCCTGACACCACCCCGCCCGGCACTTGCCCGCCGGAGTCGGCTCCACCGGACCTCGCGCCGCCGGGCCTCATCGGTCCGCGCTCATTCGCGCGCCAGAAGAGCCACGATCCCAGCCGCAACAACCGCGGTCCCGCCCATGACGCAGACCACCGCCGCTCCAAGGACGCTGCCATCTGTGGCGTGACCGATTCTCCCGATGGCACCGACCACGCAGCTCTCGATGACGGCCCCCAGAATGAGCAACTCGACCGCGGCCGCCAGCGCGTCCAGCCTGCGCGCGGCCACCAGTGCCGCGACCACGCCCGTCATCAGTGCGGCGATCGTCGCCGAAAGAAGGGGCGCCACCTCGCCGAAGCGTCGGGGAATGTCGCCGATCCCGGCCAGAGGCAGCAGATCGTGGGCCTGCGCCGGCGCGGCGGTCAGTATCGATGCCGCCCCCAGCAGCACGAAGAACCCGCCGAAACAGGCGAATCCGACCGCACTCACCAGAGCCGCTCGCGCGTTCGGCGTCGCAACCGGGCGCTGTGCCGCCATCGCCACTCCTCAGCGGGTTTCAGCCAGCGCCGCGGGGTCCGCCGCCGAGCCACCGGCCTCCGCCACGCCTTCCATTCGACGGCCTGCCGCCGCCCCGCTCCTGACTATACCGCCGACCCCGGTTCGGAGCCATCTCGGCGATCAGTCGGCGGTGGACGTGCCGCCTCCTGAGGTGCGTACTGCGCGAGCGCCCGCGCCAGCATCGGCGCCGGCGCCCAGGATCCGCAGCGCGGCCGAGGCAGTCGGTTCGTCGGTGATCAGCACGTGCAGCAACCCGGTCCTTGCTCCCGCGATGATCGTCTCGACCTTGTTCGAGCCCGCCGCAATCCCCACCACGCGGGGCACGTTTCGGAGAGATTCGACGGGGATCGAGATCGTTCGGCGTTCCCACTCGTCCTGGACGAAGGAGCCGTCGATGCGGACGAGGTGGCCTGCCACGTCACCCACGGCGCCCTTCTCGGCGAGTCGAGCGCGACCTTCCGGGTCGAGGCGATCCATGACCGTGCCGTAGCCGGGCGCGAAACGAGGCGCGCCGCTCATCCCCACGAGCGCGAGCCGCAACTCCCCCCAGAACCGCGTAGTGGCCGTGACGGCGCTGTCTGAGAGGAGGGCCGCGGTCGTGATTTCGTTGTCCAGCAAACCCGGAGCATGGAGGAGCCGTACGCTGGCCCCGATCCGCTCGGCCATGTGGCGGGCGATCTCGTTGCTGTTCAGGTGAGGATTGCTGGAGTCCCAGCCGCCGACGAGCGGCACTACCACCGTCCCGGGGTGGCTCCCGCCCGGCAGCGCCGCCACCAGCGACTCGACGGTGTATCCGCCGGTCAGGCCGATCGCCCCCTCCTCGGGCAGCTCGCCGGCCAGTCGAGGAGCGGCTGCCACTCCACATAGACGCGCCGCCATGGCCGGCGCCGTCTCATGACCCGGGGTGACCCACACCTCCACTCCAAGGGCTGCCGAAAGAGCCCTGGCCAGCGGGGCCGGCTCGGAGGGAGCCCCCTCAACGGAGATCCGCACCACCCCAGCCGATCGGGCGGCGGCCAGAAGCCTCGACACCTTGGACACGGAGAAGCCCGTCAGGGCCGCTATCTCCGGCTGCCCCAGCTCGCGAACGTAGTACAGCTCGGCGACGAGCCGCATCATCTCGCGCTGGCTGACCGACTGCGGATCCGCGGGATCTGGATCGACTCGGGTGTCAGACGTTGGTCGCCCCCTATTGGATCTGGCGCTGCCGTTGGCTCCAGGCAACGTCGAGCCCCAGGGCCAGCATGATCAGGCCGATGACGAAGAAGAAGACCTCGGTCGGGCTGGGCGCCGATGGCTGCCTCAGGATCAGGACCTCGCTCACCAGCCAGCCCATGAGAATGGCTCCGGCCACGATCGAAGCCTGCCCGCTCCAGTTCCGAGCGACCAGCAGCGTCGCTGTGGCCACGGCCGCGCTCCCGCCCACGAAAACGGCGAGCAGAAGGCCGGGGATCACATAGCTGCTGAATGGGGTTCCTTCCAGCCAGGCCCTGGGGAACTGGTCCAGCCCGGTGAGCATGGTCACCCCGCCGCCGATCGCGGCCAAGCTAACGAGGCCGTCGACGGCGAGCAGGACCAGACGGCTTCTCCGAGTACTCACCGACGCTCCTTGCGAGTGGTCGCCTTGACAGCCCGGCCACCAGGCAGCCACTATACCGCCAGGCGCCCTTCTGCAAGAGATGTCGTGAGAATCCTTGCAGATAATGCTGGCGGGCAGGTTACCACCGGTAGCCAGGTTCCGCAGCGGAGCGCAGGACAGATCGCCGCGGCCGATCGCGTGGGCCGCCAGCAGGAGATCGAGTGCGCACATTCCGAATTGTCATAGCCGGCCACGGAACGCTGCCCGCTGCGCTGCTGTCCACCACGGAGCTTATCTGCGGACCCGTCGCGGACGCGGCCGCCGTGGCCCTCGAGCCCACCGAATCGCCCGATCACTACGCCGAGAGTCTGCGGGACGCCATCGGCCATGACGGCAGGCGTGTCCTGGTTCTGTGCGATCTGTTGGGCGGAACGCCCTTCAACGTGGCCTCGGCGATCGCCCGGCGGTCGCCGCGAGTCGTTTGCGTCTCCGGCGCCAGCCTGGCCATTGCCGTAGAGGCCGCCCTCGCCGACGGAGACCTGGACGACGCCCTCGTGGAACGGCTGCTCGAAGTCGGCCGGAGCGGCATCGTCGAGACGGAGCGGCACCGCGCGCGGCGCGCCTCCTAGCGGCGCCACGTTCCGGGTACGCAAGACGATCTCATGAGCCTCCGACTCGTCCGCATCGACGACCGCCTCATCCACGGCCAGGTCGTGGCCGGGTGGCTGCGTGCGCTGGGCGCCCAACGGATCGTGATCGTCGACGACGCCGCGGCCCGTGACGAGTTCCTGCGGGAGGTACTCAGCCTGGCCGCTCCCTCGGGCGTGCCGGTCGAGGTGCTGGACGTGGCCGGCGGCGCGGCACGGTGCATCGATCTGGCCACTTCGCAGGAGCCCGTCATCGTCCTCGCCCGCTCACCCCGGACGGTGCTGGCTCTCCGGCAGGCAGGCGTCCCGATCGAGGTCGTAGACCTGGGCGGGCTCGGCGCGGGGCCCGGCCGGAGGCGCCTTCACAGGACGATCTCCGTGAGCTCGGACGAGCTGGCAGAACTGCGCGAGCTGGAGCAGCTGGGCACTCGGGTCGAGATCCGCATCGTCGCCGACGATCGGCCGATCGCGCTGCGCTCAGTGGATCCCGCCAGATGAAACGTCGCGTTGACGGCACCAAGAGGAGAGTCATGTTCAGGAAGTCCGCCGGGCTGGGGGTCGGCCTGGTTCTCGTGTTCACGCTGGCGGCGCTGATACCCGGACCGGTACTCGGAGCCGGCAGCGGCGCTCCTGCGGACACGGGCAAGATCGCCGTCTCCGCCTGGCAAGCGGGACTGATCGCGCTCGGCTACTACCTGGCCAACTCACCTTGGCTCTTCGGCCTTGCCTTCTTCACCCTGTACCGGCCGCTGGTGGCCGGCTTCTTCGTGGGCCTGATCCTCGGCGACCCGGCCCAGGGGACGCTCATCGGCGCGGCCATCAACGTCCCGTATCTGGGTTTCATCTCCGCCGGCGGCACCCTCCCGGCCGACGCCAGCTTCGCCGGTTGGGTCGGAACGACCGTGGCACTGGCAGGTCACCTCGATCCCACCAAGGCGATCCCGATCGCATTCGGCCTGGGCTTGCTGGGCACGATCATCTTCTACGCCCGCATGTCCCTGGACTCGATCTTCGCCCACTGGGCGGACGCCCGCGCCGAGAAGGCCGACATCGGCGGCGTGGCCCTGATGAACTGGCTGCCCGGCCAGGCCTTCCTCTTCGTGGCCAGCGTGGTGCCGGTCTTCCTGTTCGCCCTCAACGGCCCGAGCTACGTCCAGGACGCCCTGGACCGGCTGCCGCTCTGGACGGTCAACGGCCTGATCATCGCCGGCGGCATCCTGCCCGCGCTGGGCATCGCCCTGAACATGCGCTTCATCTTCCGTGGCTCGGCGATCCCGTACTTCTTCATCGGTTTCATCGTCTGGACGGCGACCCGGGGTTCGCTATCGCTCGTGGTGATAGCCGCCCTCGGTCTCGCCCTGGCCTACCTGCACCTCACCTTTGTTCGGCCGGTCGTGACGGCGACCTCCGAGCCCGACCGGGAGCTCCAGTCCGCCTCGGCTGCGACCTCGACCGCCGGCTCGACCGCCGGCTCGGGCGCCGGGTCGCCCGCCGGCTCGGGCGCCGGCTCGGGCGTTCGGGTCACCCGTGGCGATCTCCTTCGGTCCTGGGCGCTATGGACCTTCTTCGCCCACGCCAACTACAACTACGAGCGCCTCCAGGGCACCGGCTTCGCCCACGCGATGACGCCGATCATCAAGCGCCTCTACACCACGCCGGACGAGATCCGGGCCGCTCTCAAGCGCCACCTGGTCTTCTTCAACACCGAGCCCAACTTCGGGAACATCGTCCACGGCACGGTCATAGCCATGGAGGAGCAGCGCGCCAACGGCGCCCCGATTGACGACGACGCGATCAACTCCGTGAAATCGGGGCTGATGGGACCGCTGGCCGGGATCGGCGACACGCTCAGCCAGAGCACGATCACGCCGATTCTGCTGGCCCTGGGGATCGGCATCGCCGGCGGCACGGCAAGCGGCTCCGCCGTCCCGACGCTCGCCGGCGCGACGGGAAATCCCCTCGGCGCGATCATCTACATGATCCTGGTCTCGGTCGTGATCGTCGCCATCGGCTACACGGCATGGATGCAGGGTTACGCCCGGGGCCGAACCTTCGTCACCGACATCCTGCGGTCCGGCACGATCGATCGCGTCCTGGTCGGCGCAGGCGTGCTGGGCAACATGGTCCTGGGGGCCCTCGCCGCCAAGTTCGTGGTCGTCAATCTCGCCCCCACCATCACGATCTCAGGCGCTCAGCTGAACATCCAGGCCGCGGTGTTGGACCCGCTCTTTCCCGGCGCGTTGGCCCTGGGCCTGGTGGTTCTGACCTGGTGGCTCTTGAGGCGGGTCAACCCGCTGGTGCTCCTGGCGATCTTCCTGGTCGGCTCGATTCTTGCCGCCTACCCGTTCTTCGGGCCGGGCCAGTCGAACGCGAGCGACTACTCGTACCAGGCCTGCACGTCGTCGCTGCTGCACCCGTACTCCCCGTGTGGAGCACCGCCCGCGCCGTCGGCCCAGCCGTAGACGGAGCAGATCGCCGGCCGGGTCGCAATCCGCTCGAGGTGGTCGGGGTCGCTGGCCACGCCCCGCTTCGCTTCTGCCCGCGCCCTTCGACCCCTCGGCCGGCCCGCTGCGGCCGGCCTCTTGGAGTCCCGTGCGACGGTCTCGGTTGCCCGGGAGGTGGCCTGTTCCAGTTCGTTGGGTAACATTCGAGCGTGCCGGATTTCTACGATTTCGCCCTTGCCAACTCCAGGTTGCCCGAGTTGCGGCAGACACTGCTATCGCTGCGTGCCCTCAAGTCCGAGGTGGCGACCTTGCGCGATCGCATCGTTGAGCTGAACACCCCGCAGGCCGTGGCGGGGGCGGTGGGCTCCACGTCCGGCGCGCCGGCCCGTTCCGAGGTCGATGCGGAGACGCAGCGATTGCGGATGCGGATGCAGGGTCTCGTCGATCAGATGATCGCCACCGTCGCCGAGATCGACAGCTGGCACATCCAGCTGCGAGAGATCGAGTCCGGACTCGTGGACTTCCCGGCCCTGGTCGCGGGCCGTCCCGTATGGCTATGCTGGCGTCTCGGGGAGGACGAGGTCGCGTGGTGGCACGAGGTCTCCACGGGATTCGACGGTCGGCAGCGGATGGAGGATCTGGTCTGACGGACGAGTCTCGAACGTCCAGGACGGCAGCCAATCCCGCGGCCAATCCCGCGGTCGAGTCGCGCCGACGCGGTTCCGCGACGATCATGCAGGGAGACCGACCAAAGGCCTACCGGCCCATCCCTCCCGAGCTCCGGCAGGCAGCCTTCGAAGACGGTCTGGCCGCCTACTCCCAGGGCAACTTCTTCGAGGCGCACGAGCTCCTGGAGCCCGCCTGGATGGGAACGTCCGACCTGGCCGAGCGCGCTCTCTATCAGGGGTTGATCAAGCTGGCCGCCGGCTATGTCCACGCCGTCCGGGGGAACCCGATAGGCGTGGCCCGGAACCTGCGCGGCGCTCGGACGCACCTGGAGACGTCTCTCTCGCTCGACGCGGAAGTGGCGACGAGTCGAGGGATCGACGTGACGACGCTCCTCGAGGCAATCGATATTCGGCTGGCGGCCGTGGGCCAGCTGGCCACGGACCTTGCCGAGGCGTCCGGCCCCCTCATCGATCTCCTGCCCGCGGCTCCGCCGATCCGCTAGACGCCGGCGAGGGCAGATTGCCGGGCACCATGCCGCGCAGACCGTAGACTCTGGCCGTGCCAGAAGCGCCCACCTCCTCAAGGCCCACAAAGGATTCGCGCGAGCGCCGCCATCACGCCGTGGCCCGCAGAATCGGGATGACGCCCGAGCAGCTCGTCATCGCCGTCGGGATCATGGCTGCGCTGGCGGTCGCGGCCCTCGATGGAACCGTGGTCGCCACCGCCATGCCAACGATCATCGGCAACCTCGGCGGTCTCTCCGAGTACGGCTGGGTCTTCTCGGCCTACCTGCTCGCCTCAACCGTGACCGTCCCTCTCTACGCCCGCCTTGCAGATATGTACGGTCGCAAGCCGATCTTCCTGACCGGGCTCGCCTTCTTCGTGGGAGGGTCGATGCTGTGTGGTTTCGCCGGCTCGATGGCCCAGCTCATCCTCTTCCGCACCATCCAGGGGCTCGGTGCCGGCGCGGTCCAGCCGATCTCGTTCACGATCCTGGGCGATGTCTTCGAAAGCGAGCAGAGGGCCAAGATCCAGGGCCTCTTCTCCGGGGTCTGGGGCGCGGCCGCCGTAGCCGGCCCGGCTGTCGGCAGCGTCATCACGACGACGATCGGCTGGCGGTGGGTCTTCTTCGTCAACGCTCCGGTGGGGCTGATGGCGGCGTTCCTGATCGGCCGCTTCCTTCACGAGAGTGTCGAGCATCACCGTCACCGGCTGGACCTCGTTGGCGCGGGACTCCTTACGCTCGGCCTGGTGTCGCTGCTGTTCGCCGCCACCGAAGGCGGGCAGCTGTGGGGCTGGACCTCGCCGATCACGATTGCGCTCGTCGCGGCCGCGGCTGCGCTGCTCGTCGCCTTCGGCCTGTGGGAACGCCGCATCGCCGAGCCGCTGATCGATCTCGAGCTGCTCAAGGTGCGGTTATCGCCGCCGGGCTTGCGATCGGCGCTCTCTCGGGCGTGGTGATGTTCAGCCTGTCGACGTACGTGCCGCCACTCGTCCAGGGAGTCATGGGCGGGAACGCCCTGCAGGCCGGCGTGGCTGTGGCCGCGATGTCGATGGGTTGGCCGATAGGCTCGATCACCGGCGGGCGGGCACTGCTGAGATTCGGGGCGCGGCCCACTGTGTTGGTAGGGACCTCGATGCTGGTGCTGGGAACCCTGGTCGTGACGCAGGCGACGCGTCCGGGCACGCTGGAGGGTGGGCTCCTGGTGGCGGCACTGGGCGAGGCGATCACCGGCCTGGGGATGGGCCTCTCCGCGACGACGATCCTGGTCATGGTCCAGGCGGCCGTGCCGTGGCAGCGCCGCGCGGTCGCCACGGGGCTGGTGCAATTCAGCCGCACGATCGGCGGGGCAGTGGGCGTGGGGCTTCTGGGCGGAATCGTGACCGCGTCGGTGGGCGGGGCGTCGGCGGTGATCCTCGACCCGATCGGGCGCAACTTCATCCCGGCGGCTCAACTCGCGGCGATGCGCTCGTCTCTCTCCGGCGGACTGGAGTGGGTCTTCGCAATCCTGGCCCTGGACGCGGCCATCGTGGCGTTGGTGGCCGTCCGGATGATGCCAGCGGTACGGATCGAGCGGCGGCGCCCACCCGGAGCCACGCCCCACGACGTCCCGGCCGCCCGGTAGCGCGCCGCCGCTACCTCACCGCCTCGACGGCGGCCGATCCCCGGGACGTGAGGTCCCGCTATTCCCCCGCGATCTCCACGCCCGGGAGGCCCCCCAGCCTCTTCGCCATGACCGCCACGGCCTCTGGATTCGAGTCGACCAGCAAGAAACGACGGCCCAGCTCGAACGCCGCGGCGCCCGCCGTTCCCGAGCCCGCGAAGAAGTCCGCCACGACCCCCCCGGCCGGACAGGACGCCGCGACGATCCGCCGCAGCACCGCCACGGGCTTCTGGGTGGGATAGCCCGTCCGTTCCGCGCCGCCGGGCGGGACGATCGTCTGCCACCACGTGTCGGTAGGGAGCTTGCCGCGCGCAGCTTTCTCCGGCCCAACCAGACCCGGAGCCATGTATGGGATCCGTTCTACGGCCTCCGCGTCGAACCAGTAGCGCTTCGGGTCCTTCACGTAGACCAGGATGTTGTCGTGTTTGGGGGGCCAGCGGCGTTTGGTCCGAGCCCCGTAGTCGTACGCCCAGATGACCTCGTTGAGGAAGCACTCTCGCCCGAAGATCGCGTCGGCAAGCACCCTGGCGTAGTGGACTTCGCGCGGATCGAGATGCAGATACAGGCTCCCGGTGGGCGCGAGAACCCGACGGATCTCGACCAGCCGGGGCTCCAGGAAGTCCAGGTAGTCGTCGTGGATGTCCAGGTAGCTCTGCGAGCCGAGCTGGACCGTCCGATAGCGCCGCCCCCCGAAGCCGACCCGGTCGCCCGCCACCTCGTCTCGTATCGTCCGCAACCGCCGCAAGGTCTGCCGCTTGCCCGTGTTGAACGGCGGATCGACGTAGACGAGGTCGATCGAATCGTCCGGCAGTGAGGCCAGCACCGTCAGGTTGTCGGCCAGCACGATCCGTCCGACGGCGCCGCCCAGGATGTCACTCACGGCGGGAGCGTAGCAGCCCGGCGCCCGGCCGCTCCGACTGGGGCCGCCCCGACTGGGGCCGCCCCGCCCGAGAGGCCTACTGCGGGTAGCTGCGGGTCAGCTTCTTCCAGAAGCGATGCGGGGCGTGAAAGGCGGGAGTGCCCGGCAGGAACATGTACGGGCACAGCCCCGCGACTACGTCGATCCCCTTCTCCTCGCAGAAGGCGATCGCCGTCTTGGTCTTCGCGCCTGGGCCCATTCCGCCGTACATCCAGACGTGCTTGACGCCGGCCTCGGCGCAGTCGTGGACGATCTGGTCGGTCGTCTTGGCGGAGGTCATGATGAGGACACCCTCGACCGGGGGCTGGATCTCCTGGACCTTCGCGTAGCAGGTCTGCCCATCCAGCTCCTTGACGCCCGGGTTGACGGGAACAGCCTCGTAGCGGCGCTGGCGGAGCTCCTGCCAGAGCACGTACGAGGTCTCGCGCGGGTTGTGGGAGACGCCGACGACGGCAACCCGCTTGAGGGCCAGGAAGTCGTCGACTTGCTTGAGCGTGGTCATGGGAACCTCGTATGCGAACTCAGCCCGGAGTCTGCCGTCCAGGCAGCCCTCCGCGAAGGGCTGGACGGCCCGATAGTAGGCCGCCACAAGTACGCCGGGCATCATCCCCTCGACTGATCACAGACCGCCCCTGCGAACGATTGGGCACCCGATTCCAACGTGACCGACGGCACTGGCAAGCTCGATGCGCCTCCGGCGAGCCTGAGCCATCTCGATCCCGCACAGGAGAGCGCCGCGATGATGGCGATCGTCGTGTACCGCAGCCACTCGGGCGTGACCCGCCGCTACGGCGAAGAGATCGCCGCGTTCGTGACCGCCAGGGGCGTCGCGGCGCAGGCAGTCTCCGTGGGCGATTGCGACATGGCCACCCTGGCCGACGCCGACTACCTCCTGCTCGGCTGCTGGACGAGCGGACTCTTCGTCATCCGCCAGCACCCCGACGACCCGTGGCTCGCGTTCGTGCGGGAGATGCCGGCCACGCCGCGGCCCAAGGTTGCGCTGTTCACCACCTACCAGCTGCGGACCGGCAGCCAGTTCCCGAAGATGCGGGCGGCGCTGGCAGGGAAGACCGCGTCGCCGCAGCTCGAGCTCAAGTCGCGCAACGGCCACCTCTCGGCCTCGGACGAGCGATCGCTGGAGCAGTTCCTGGCCTGACCGACGACGCCGGTCTCGCCGATCGCGAACGACCGACGACGCCGCGACTTCCCCTCGCTTGAGCGCGAGGTGCGCATTTCTCTGCCGAAGGGCTCGCGGTTACCCGAGACACGCCGCATGATTGGCGCAGCGGCCGCCGCCAGGGCGGTCAGCAGCAACCACTTCGTGGGAGATCCGGCATGGCCATTACCTTCGAGCATGTCCCGCACCCGCACATTGCCGCGCGCAAGAAGACGGGCCCGCCCAAGACAACGGACGAAAGCGTCGGCTTCAACGGCAAGATCGCGCTTGCACTCACGACCGTCGTCGGCACGATGTGGTGCGCCTACGCCTTTGCCGTTCTGGCCCTCATCGCCCTGCCATCCGCAATCAAGGACGGCAGCCTCCTCGCCATCATCCAATGGATAAGCCAAACCTTCATCCAGCTGGTGATGCTCTCGGTGATCATGGTCGGCCAGAACATCCTGGGCAAAGCCTCGGACAAACGGGCCGAGATGACCTACAAGGACGCGGACGCCACCTTGGAAGAGGCCGAGCAGATCCAGGCGCACCTCAAGGTGCAGGACGCCGCGTTGAACACGATGCTCGACAAGGTTTTGGCACTCGAGGCGGCCCTCACCAAGGCCAAGGCCAAGCCGTAGGAAGCGTCCGCCATATCGGCCGCCACCGGACGCGGCTAGTCGGTTGTATCTGACTGGTCGTCCTGGGGGTGCGCCGGGGAGCGAAGAGCCTCGTGGGTTCCAAGCCACGAGGTGGACGCCGTCGCCCAGTAGGTCGCCATCGCCTCGAGGCGGGGAGCGTACTCGGCGCGCGCAGTCTCGAACGCGCGCCAGGCCCGGTCGCGCGGCGCGAGATTGTACCCGGCGTCTGCGAGTCGATCGCAGGCCGCATCGAAGGCGGCTCGGTCGAGGCGCGACTCTTCCGTCCCGTCCTTGCCGCCGGCCGCATCTGCCCGATAGCCGAGATTGGAGATGTCCTCGGCGAGGTGGGATCCGGCACGCCTGAATAGCTCGGCCTCGCCGGTCGGCACGCCCTCGATCGTGGTCAGTACCAGGCTCGCCGCGTCCAGAACGGTTCCCAAGGAGCTGATCCAGGACAGGTTGTCGTGGCTCGACCGGAAGAATCCCAGCAGGGGATAGGCGACGTGGCTGTCCAGGACTTCGGCTGCCCAGCTCTCCCATGCGGCGAATAGCTCCGGCATGCGGCTCATCAGACCGAGCCGGGCGTAGGTCTCCAGGAGCGCCACGGCGGACGGCGGTGCGCCGGCTGCACCCTGGAGCCTCACGACCTGGACCTCTCGGCGCTGATACGAGCCGTACAGCGAGAAGAGGAAGGTCACCACGAGAGCCACAACGCCCAGGCCGCTTGCGGCAGCGAGCACGACGGCGATGCGTGCGAGAGGTCCGGCGGCTGTGATGTCACCGCCCAGGGTCAGGACGGTCGTGGCCGCGAAATAGAGCGCCGTGCCGAGGTCCGCTGGGACCGGGCGGAGCTGGTCGCGCAGGCCGAACCCGATTAGGCCGAAGCCGAGAATCAGTGCGGCGAGCCAGGCCACAAGCAGCAAGGCAGTCGCGGCCGGCGCATACAGGCCGAGGAGGGTCTCGTGTCGCCGCCCGCCGCGCCCATTACCGATCGCCCGGACGACCCGCCATGAGATCCAGACGACGTATCGCCCGATCCGGAACCAGCCGGGGGTGGGCCGGGGCACGACGATCGACTCGAACAGATCCCAGTAGACCAGACCGACCAGCAGGATGCCCAGGATCAGGTAGATCGCTTCCATTGCCGGCGATCATCGCACTTCGCGGCGACGCGTCGCGCGGCAGGCCGGCGCCCAGTCCGTCTAGTGGATGGACTCGATCACGCGCAGCCCGATCAACGCCGCGGCGACCAGGATCGTGGTCCACAGCAACACGCCCGCATACATCCACAGCATCAGGGCACGTCTTGGGGCGCCGAGAATCAGGGCTACCGCCGTCCCCATCGGCGGTGTCATGAACAACGGCGACGCCAGGCCCCATCCCGGAACGCCGTAGCGCAGCCAGATGGCGTAGATCCGGCCCTTCCTGGGAGCGGGCTCTCTGCCGCCTCGGTGCAGCAGGCGGTAGCGGATTGCGTCCCCGCCGAACGCCACCAGGGTCACGCTGCAGAACGCTCCCGCAGCGGTCATGAGCCAGACTATCGGCGCCGGCAGGCCAAGGGCCAGGCCCGTGGGTACGGCGAACCAGATCTCGATGAACCCGACGGCGAAGACCGCCAGCAGCGGCACGGAACTCCTCCTGGGCGGCTCCAGCGGGACCCGGCCGGGCTGGGGAAGCTGACTCGGCGGCAGTCGATAGCTCGCGCGTGCCGCGAACAATAGCGGACGCGCCGCCGCAGAGTCGTCAGCGTGTGGCGGCTGCACGGCCTCCGTGAGCGGGTAGTAGCCGCGCCACGAGCGACGTGAGACTATCGCCCCCGCATCTCAACGTTTGAGATACGCGTGGCACCGTATGCTTGATTTGTCGACAGCCGTCGTAACGGGTTGTCGTCGTCTCGCGTCTATCGACGACCGATACCACCACCGGTCCACCTGCTCACGCGTTCGCTGACCTGGCAGCCATTCGTCGGTCGACGTGGTAGAAAGAACGGACATGACAACGGACGAGATAGACCTGGTCGATCAAACCTTGCGCCCGGCGACGAGCGCCTCCGCCGGGCAATCGGTCTCGCCGGAGTTCAACCAATCTGAGTCGGACTTGTCCCCGAGCGGCGCCGTCACCGCCACACCATCGGTTGCGCCCGAGATCGCCTGGCCCGATCCGGAAGCACCGGCAACCGCCCCGGTCTCCGTCGTGCACAAGCGTCGATTCCGCCTGCGCAACCCGCTCGCCCGGTCCAGTACGGACACGCGGCGGCGATTCCGGCCGGCGTGGTTCATGGTTGCCTTCGTACTGGGCGCGCTGGTCTCCCTCGCCCTCTTCGCGGCCGTCGCTCTCGGTCTCTCCAGCTACTACAACAGCCGGGCCCTCCCCGGTGTGCACGTCGGTTCGGTCGACGTGTCGGGTCTGAGCCGCGACGAAGTGATCGCCAAGCTGCAGACGGGTTACGCCTATCTCGGCCAGGGCGAAGTGACCGTCACAACGCCGGTCGGGACGGCCACGATCACATATCAGCAGGCGGGCCGCGGACCCGATCTGGAGGTCATGGCCGACGCGGCCATGTCGGCCGGGCACACCGGCAGTCCGTTCGGCGACGCCGCCTCAGTCGTCCGGTCCGCCATCAGGGGCCAGTCCGTCCCCGTGGTCGTCAGGCTCGACCCCAGGGCGCTTGCGACGCATATCCATCCGCTGGTAGGCACCAGCATCCTGCCTCCCCAGGACGCGCAGGTGACGCTCAAGAGCGGGAAGTTCACATTGTCGCCATCGACAGGTGGATTCGGGATCAACGAGCTGGCCATCTCCAGCGCGATTGTCGACAAACTCACGCAGCCGGATGCCCCGGCCGATCTGCAGGCGGGCGGTACCTTCGTGGCCCTCGACCCGCAGATCAGCGACAAGAATGCCCAGAACGCGATCGCCGCGGCCCAGAAGATGACCGTGGACGTGGCCCTGGTATGGAATGGCGCCCCGCCGGCTCAGAGCCCGGCCCCGAGTGGGAGTGCCTCTCCGAGTGGGAGCGCCTCTCCGACCCCAACTCCCACTCCAACTCCCACTCCAACTCCCACTCCGAGCCAATCATCGGTCCCGGCCAAGGTCTTCACGATCGATGCCCAGACGATCCGCGGCTGGATCGTCTTCGGCGCCAAGCCAGACGGCAGCTACGGTCCGACGATCGATCCCGCCATGGTGCAGGCATACCTCTTCGCCCTCGCGCCGAAGGTCGCGACCGCGCCCGTGGAGCCGTGGGTCGTCTATGACAGTTCCGGAACGCCGGTGAGCCTGAAAGGCGGCAAGGACGGGGCCAGCGTCGACGTGGGAGCGACTTCTCAGGCCATCGAGACCTATCTCGACAGCCTGGTCTCGGGCGGGAACCCCGGACCCAATGTCGCCATCGTCACGGCGCCGATCCACCCCCAGATCACGCTCGACAGCCTGAGTGGAATGGTCAAGATCGGCGCAGGCAGCTGGACGACGATCTTCTATCCGGACATCAGCAACGGCAACGGCGCGAACATCCGGACGCCGGCGAAGCTCCTCAACGGCCAGGTCGTCAATCCAGGCCAGCAGTTCAGCTTCCTGCAGGCCGTGGGCCCGATCGACTCGGCTCATGGATACACGATGGGCGGCGTCATCAAGGGCGGCAAGAGCGACCACACCGGGGCCATGGGCGGCGGCATCTGCTCGGCTTCCACGACCATGTTCAACGCCGCCGCGCGGGCCGGCCTCCAGATCGACGAGCGCCACGCGCACTTCTACTACATCTACCGCTATCCGGTCGGGCTCGACGCCACCGTGTACTCCGATGGCACTTCAACGTGGGATCTCAAGTGGACCAACGACACGCCGAACCCGATCCTGATCCGGGCCTACTCCACCTACGGGAACCAGAGCACGATCACCATCGAGCTTTGGAGCAAGCCGATCGACCGAAAGGTCACATTCACTCCCGAGTTCAAGGCGAACGTCGTTCAGCCCGGTGACAGCACTGTGTACGTAACCAACCTGAAGCCGGGTCAGCAGAACCGCGCGGAATACCCCACGATCGGTTTCTCCACCTCCAGGACCCGCACCGTGACGGACGGCACCGGCAAGGTGATCCACACCGACACGTGGAATTCCAGCTACACCAAGGTGGATGGGATCCTGCAGATCGGAGTCGCTGCGGCTCCGCCCGCGCCTGCCCCGACTCCGCCGCCGGTCGAGCCGGCCCCGACTCCGCCGCCGGCTCCGACGCCGGCCCCGACCCCGGCTCCGGCGACACCGGCTCCGGTTGTGACGCCGGCCCCCTGACCCCTCGCCGAGGCCTGGTGCGACCGCCGCTGCCGCGATAAGCGAACGTGGAAAGGAGAAGCATGCCGTCGTCCGACCGGGTTCGGTGGGGCATCCTCGGCCCCGGGCGCATCGCGTCCAGGTTGATGCAGGATGCCGGTCGAGGGTCCAACTTCAGCGTCGTAGCGGCGGGCAGCAGGAGCCTCGATCGGGCCGGGGAGTTCGCGTCGAGGTTCGGGATTGCCCGGGCCTACGGATCCTACGAGCAGTTGCTGGCGGATCCGGAAGTGGACGCGGTCTACATCGGAGTCCCGAATTCGCTTCACCACCCCATGACGCTGATGGCCCTCGCGGCCGGAAAACACGTCTTGTGCGAGAAGCCCTACTCGCGCCACCCGGAGCTGGTTCTGGAGGCCTTCGATGCCGCGGAGGTCGCCGGGCTGCTCCTGATGGAGGCGTACATGTGGCGCCACTCTCCGCGGACGCGCCGTTTCATGGAGCTGCTGCCCGAGGTGGGCGAGCTCGTGTCGATACGCTCGACATTCAGCTTCCCGTTGACATACACGGGCGACGCCCGGCTCGCACCCGCCCTGGATGGCGGCGTGCTCATGGACGTGGGCGGCTACCCCATCAGCGGTTCTCGTCTGGTCACCGGTGCCGAGCCGGTGCGCGTGTTCGGCGAGCAATCCATCGGCCGGTCGGGCGTGGATGAGCGATTCTCGGGACTGCTGCGGTTCCCGTCCGGTCTGGTCGCCGAGATCACCGCCGACTTCAACTCGGTCCAACGCTCGCTCGAAGTCGTCGGCACGAAGGGCACGCTCCTGTCGCGCGACCCCTGGCTGAGCGAGCTTGGTGGGATCGAACTGAACGGCCGCTCGGAGCCAGTCGTCCCGGATGACGCCTATCGCCTCGAGATGGAGAACCTCAGCGCCGCGATTCTGGGCCGTGGGCAGCCGCTCCTGGGCAGGGCCGACGCGCTCGCGCAGGCGCAAACAATCGACGCGCTGTACCGCTCGGCCGAATCCGGCGAGGCGGTTTCGCTGGAGCGCTGACTCGCACGTAGACGCCGAGCCGACGTCTCTGGACGCCAGAAGACGTACGATCCTCTGGCTTGACCGTGACCTGACTCGTGGGCCCTCCGATCGAGGGCAATGGCATTGCGTGTACGCCGCGGCGCCGCGCAGGACTAGGTACGAGAGGAGCCGAGCGTGATTCCAGCCCCAACGATGACGGACGTTCTGGAGGCGCGGCGGCGGATCTCCACGTACCTTCGGCCCACCCCGCTCTATTCCCATCCGGCCCTTTCCGAGCTCGTTGGCACCGACGTCTGGGTCAAGCACGAGAACTACCAGCCATTCGGCGTCTTCAAAGTGCGGGGCGGGATCAACCTCGTCTCGCGGCTCACTGACGACGAACGACGGGCCGGAGTCACCACCGCCTCGACCGGTAACCACGGGCAATCGATCGCCTATGCCGCGCGCCTCTTCGGCGTCAAGGCCGTGATCGTGGTGCCCGAGGGAGCGAACCCGGTCAAGGTCAAGGCCATGGAGCGTTTCGGCGCGCAGGTCGTCGCCTCGGGCAAGGACTTCGACGAGGCCCGCGAGCACTGTGCCCGCCTCGCCGCCGAGAAGGGCTATCGGATGATCCATGCCGCCAACGAGCCGCTCATCGTGGCCGGCGTCGCGACCGCGACCCTCGAGGTGCTCGAGGAGCAGCCCGACGTCGACGTGATCATCGGTCCGGTCGGAGGCGGCAGCGGAATGGCGGGCGCCTGCGTCGTGGCCGGCGCCATCGCCCCGAACGTCCAGCTCATCGCCGCCCAGGCGGCGGCCGCACCGGCTGCCTACCGATCCTGGCGAGAGCGCACGATCGTCGCGGATCAGATGGGCACCGCGGCGGAAGGCGTTGCAACTGGGCTTGGGTTCGAGTACACGCAGCGGATCCTCTGGGACGGCCTGGACGACTTCATCCTCGCCTCAGAAGAGGAGATTCGCCGCGCGACCATCCTCATGATCGAGGGCACCAGGAGTCTGGTCGAGGGAGCCGGAGCGCTCCCTCTCGCGGCGGCACTCAAGATCCGCGACCGCCTCGCGGGTCGTAAGGTGGCTCTGATGTGCACCGGAGGCAACATCAGCCCCGATCAACTCAGAAGCCTGTACGCCTGACCGCTTGCGGGTCTTGCCGTCTGAGAAGGCGCCGAGTACTAGCTCGCCACGGACCGCCTGATCAGGCTCGTCAGCTCGCGGTGCCAGGCCACGTCGCGCCACATCCCGACGAACTGCGGCTCGCAGAAGTTGCTCGTCGCGATCGCCGCCCAGCGGCCCGTCTCCGCCGCGGTCCGTACTCCCAGCTCGCAGAGCTCCTTGATCAGGGCCCAATCGAGGCCCGGCAGGTCCCGCCATTCGACCAGGGCCCAGCATTCGGTCGTCGCTGTCGGTCGATCGAGCTCGACCGACAGCTGGGCGGTTTCGTGGATGAGTCGCACCAGCTCGGCCCGCCAGTGGTCTCGTTCGGCCTCGTAGAGCGGCTGAGCGTGCTCCTGGAGCATCCGGTAGCCGCGCAGGCCCTGGGTCGGATAGTCGTAGTTGAACCGCTCGTAGAATTCCGACGCCTGGGCCATCCATATATGGGGCTCGAGGAAGTCGAGGAAGCCAAGATCCCGACGCGCCCACCGCTTGTTGGGCAAGACCGAGAAGGTCAGTGGCAGTCCTCGCGAGTACGGGCGGAGTGCCGCGATCGCAGCCCTCATCCAGGCCATCGCCGGCTCCGTGCTCCAGTCGTCGTAGCCGGCGCCGGCCGGCTGCTCCTTGAAGAAGGGCGCCCAGTTCGGATGCGGCCACTCGTTGCAGAGATCCACGTAGAGGAGCGCGTCCAGGAGGCCTTCGTTCTCGAGTAGATCGAGCGTGCGCGCCCAGGCAGCTGCATGATCCTGTGGCGAGCCGATTCGAAGGCGAGCTTCCGTGGCGTCCTGTGGGAACCAGGTCGACAGCCCAACAGCCACGCCGCGACCGCGGCAGAGCCGGATGAAGTCCGCCAGGGCAGGCCACGGCCGAGCGCGCACCGGCAGAGGGGCGGCCCAATCGTGGCAGTCGGCGCCGGGTATGAACTCCCATTCGGCGTCGGGGTCCACGGCCAGCATGTGCGGGAAGGCCTCGAGCCGAACGGCGTCGTACCCGCGCTCGACCAGCTCGTCCAGGGCTCGATCCCAGTCCTCGAAACCGGCCCCCGGCCAGCGGCGCAGGAGCCAGGAGATGTCCCACATGGTTGTCGCGCGCGGATGGCGGAGATCCAGGTCTGGCATGACTCCCTCCGTTCTGGAGTCCGAGCCGGTGCAAACCCTGAGGCAGGGCGCGTGGCCGGAGGTTCAGGGGAACCGCGGGTAGGCTGCCTGGAGGGGATCGAACTCCTCTCGCCGGCAGACCAGCTTCTGGGTCCACTCGGCGAGGCGTCGGCCCAGACGTCGGCAGGCCTCGCGCTCCCCGTCGTTACGCGGACGGCCCGCGCAGACGGCACCGTAGTGCAGAGTCTGCCCCGGCGCGGTGTAGTCCGGAACACCGAAGACCAGCAGGCCGAAGTTCATGAGCACTACCTGCAGAGCGAGGCAGGTGAGCTCGCCGCCGCCGGCGAGACCTCCCTCGGACGAGAAGGCGCAGCCGATCTTGCCGTCTATTTTCGACCACAGTGGGTAGGCGACGACGTCCCACCAGCGCTTCATCTCCCAGGCGATCGAGCCCAGGTAGGTGGGTGAACCCACCGCGATCCCATCGCACCACACGAGGTCGTCGGCAGTGGCCTCCTCCACGCTCCTGAGCCGGACTTCCGTATCCGGCACCGTGCCGGCGCCTTCCGCGACGAGGTCGGCCATCAGCTTGGTGTGACCTTCTTTGCTGAAGTACAGGACGAGAACGCGGGCCGGACCAGCGGGGCTGTCTTGCATGCCAAGAAGTATGTCAGCAGTGGCCCACTAACAGGGCGGGGTGCTCGCCTTGCTGGCTGGCGGCTGTCGGCCGCGGTCTTTCGGGCGCACTGGGTCAGGCTGGCACGATCCGTCGTGAGGCTGAACCGGCCCGTCGCCCGGACCGCGGACCTTACCGCCGATTCTGAGGCCGTGGAGGCCAGGGGCGGCCGCGACCGAGGCGGTGTTGCGACCAACGGAAGGCGACCTGCCGTCGTTCGCCCGAACAGGGGCGTGAGAACGACGACGCGGGCATCGCCAACCGGATCGCGGGACGGACCCGGATCGCGATCCCCGTATTCTCGAGGATCCCGAGGGCAACCGGTTCTGCGTCGTCGACGCCTCCGAACGCCCCGACGAGTAGCCGCTGGCTACGGCCGGGTTCGTTATCCTTGTGAGGGGGAATGTGGCCGGCCGGCCCTACGCCGAACCCTGAGGCTGTGCCGCCCATCGGTCCAGGAGGATGTCAGTGAGAGTCCTGTTCGTCGGTGGCACCGGCCTCATCAGCACGGCCTGCACTCGCCTGGCCCTCGATCGCGGGATCGAAGTCGTCCACCTCAACCGCTCCAGCGGCGACCACCCGATCGAAGGCGTGACCACGCTCGTCGCCGACGTGCACGACGAAGCCGCGGCCGAGCGGGCACTGGCCGGTCGGAGATTCGATGCCGTCGTGGATTGGATCGCCTACGGCGTCGAGGACATCGAACGCGACATCCGTCTCTTCCGCGATCGGACCGACCAGTTCATCTTCGTCAGCTCGACGAGCGCATACATGAAGCCGCTCGGCCAGTGGCTCATCCGCGAGGACACGCCCCTCGCCAATCCCTACTGGGACTACGCGCGCGGCAAGATCGCGGGCGAGGAACGCTGCATGCGGGCCTTGCGTGAGGAAGGCTTCCCGATCACGATCGTGCGGCCGGCGCACACTTACGGCAACTGGTCGATGCCGCTAGCGGTGAGCAGCTGGCAGAAGCCGTTCAGCCCGATCGCGCGGTGGCGGGCCGGCAAGGCCCTCATCGTCCCCGGCGACGGGCAGACGCTCTGGACTCTCACGCACAACAGCGACTTCGCGGTCGGGCTCGTGGGCCTGCTCGGTCGCCGGCAGGCCGTCGGCCACGCGTTCCACATCGTGTCCGACGAGGCCCTGACCTGGGACGAGATCCACCGGCAGACGGCGGCTGCGGCCGGTGTGGAATGCCGGATCGTCCACATCCCCACCGACTTCATTGCCGCCTGCCGTCCGGAGATGAGCGGCCGGCTCATCGGCGACGCCTCTGTCTGCACCGTGTTCGACAACAGCAAGATCAAGCGGTTCGTGCCCGACTTCCGCCAGACCGTGCCCTACGCCCAGGGCATCAAGCAGACGATCGCCTGGTACGACGCCGACCCCGCTCGCCAGGAAGTGGATACCGAGATGGACGAATGGATGGACCGCCTGATCGCCGCCTACGAAGCCGGTCTGGCGAACGCGCGGGCCGCTTTCGGCCGTTGACGGGCCCTGGTATCCGCAGACCTCGCGGGAGCGGACCGGTGAGCAGGATCCGATCGATTCGAAAGAGCCGTGGTTGGCGCACTCTGGCGGCGCTGGGCTGCGCCGCGGCGGTTGCCGCCGGCTCCGCCGGCTGCTCCCCGGCCGCGACTCCCTCCTCGGGTGTCACTCTCGCTCTCACGCACGGGATGCTCATCGACGGCACGGGGGCCGCGCCTGTCGCGGATGCCACCGTCCTGATCGCCGGCGACAAGATCGCGGCAGCCGGACCCGCCGCCGCCACCTCCATCCCTGCCGGCATACGGTTGGTCGTCCACGGCGGGACGATAGTCCGCGACGAGCTTTGATCTCTTACGCCGCTCGAACCGCCAGACTGAACCCGTCGCCGGCGGCGACCGCCTTGAAGTCGACGAGGCGCCATGGATGGGCGGCCTCGCCCTGCCGCTGGCCCCCGCCGCCCCACGAGATCACATCCCCGGCGGCCCGCAGGGCCACGGCATGGAAGGCCCCTGCCGAGATCGCGGTCACATTCGCAAGGCCCGCGGGCACGTCGAGCTGGCCGTAGGTGTTGTCGCCCCAGGCGGCGACCGTGCCGTCGGCGAGCAGGGCGACACAGAAATCGCCCCCCGCGGAGATCGCGGTCGCCGGCCCGAGTCTCGACGGAACATCCAGCTGACCGTATGTGTTGTCACCCCACGCCACGATGGTCCCGTTTCGCAGCAACGCGAGACCGTGGTAGTCGCCGGCGGAAATGGATGTCGCGTCGGCAAGCCCGGATGGGACGGGTGTCGCACCGTAGGTGCTGTCGCCCCACCCGACGACCGTTCCGTCGGCCATCAGAGCAAGGGCGAATCCTCGGCCGGCCGCTATCGCCGTGACTCCCGCCAGGTCGGGCGGAACCTCGGTCTGGCCGAGATTGTTCGTGCCCCACGCCGCGACTGTGCCGTCGGGGCGCAGGGCAAGGCTGAAGCCATCGCCGGCCGCCACGGCCATCACCCCGGACAACCCATCGGGAACCTCCACCTGGCCGACAGAATTGTCACCCCAGGCGCCCACCAGGCCGTTCTCGTCGAGCGCAAGGGCGTGGTCGGCGCCGGCCGCGACCGCCACGATGGTGCTCATCACGATCGGCTCGCCACCCGCCTGCTCCGCTTCGTCCCCCCAGGCAAAGATCTCGTCAGGGGCTCCGCGCTCGTAGCTCACGGCACCCCGAGCGGCCGACCATACCGGCACGGCGAAAGCCAGCAAGAGCAACGCGCCGCCTGCCAGCCCGTAGAGAGAGTTCGGCCCAATCGCCAGGCCGCTGCCCGTCGGGAGGCTCGACGTCGCCCTCCCTGGAAGGTCGCCGGCCATTATCTGATCGAAGGTGGCGAAGGAGAGCAGCGCGGCCCCGGCCGCGGCACATTGCCAGAACCGACTGCGCGCCTCCCCGACCACCATTGTCGCAACGCATGAGTAGGCCAGCAGCAGCAGGCATGCGAACTCGAGCGGCAGCGCCGCGCCGCCGACACTCGCGACCAAGGAGAGCGCGTCCGGGCCGGCGGCCGCCGGCTGAATTGCCGGAACGCGCGTGGGAACCGAGCGACTGATGTCGGCCATCCAGGCCAGGAGTGTGAGGGCGGCAACGAGCTTTGCCATGTCGGCCAGGGTCAGCGAGCTCTTGCGTGCCCGCTCGAAGCCGTACGCCACGATCGCCGGACCGACACATGAGATCACTGTCACGGCGGCGACGGCCACCGCCGATGCATACCCGAACTGGTCCATGAGCCCCGGAGACAGCCGCACGATCCACCAACCGAGCCCTGCTATCGCCGGTAGCGTCGACCAGACGATCACCCCCGCCAGAACGAGCCTGAAGGATCGCTGGGTGGTCGAGCCCCAGATCAGGACGCCCGCAGGAAGGAGCGTGAGAGCGGACGTTGACGCGAGTCGAAGAGCCAGATCGAACAAGACCGACAGGGACCAGGCCCCGGCTGATACTGCGTCCACGAGCGCCATGCCCGCCTGGACCAGGGCGAGCAGCACGAAGAACAGCATCGGCGGCGTGGCCCGGTCCAGCAGCCGACGCAGGCGGGGAACGCTTCGAGCGTAGCGTGGCGGTTCCGGGTACACGGGGCAGCCGTCCAGCCGGTCGTCGACTATGAGCCCCAGGGGTGGTGGCCCAGAATCCCGCCAGTCACGGTCCAGCAGGACGAGCCGATCACGTGAGGGCAAGTTTCGCTGATCCGGCAATTCGAGGATCTGGCCCGACGAGGCGTCGCGCTCCCCCTCCCGCGACGCGGCCGGCGGCCAGCTCTCGTCCCATCTTGCTCTCAGGCGATGTTGCCGCACACCCGTGCCCTCCGGTCTCCATCAGGGACCAAGCGCATCAATGCTAGACGTGTCCGACACGTGTTTCCATAGGCCGAAGGGGACCACCCCCGGCCCCCGCGAGCTGTTGCGCCAGGAGGGATTTGGGCGCGTGAGAAACAACAACGTGTCACCGGCTCGCCGGGCCGGCCGGTCAACCGAGCCACCGATGCCTCCGATACACTCGTCGGACTCGCACCGCCGGAGCCACACTTGGGAACCCCTCGGTTCTGGAATCGGATCCCGTTTCTGAAGCCACTCCCCGACAAGGGGGCGTCGCCGCACGAGACGCAGGCAAACGCCGTCCTTCGTCCGGTTGTCTTCGGAGCGAATGACGGGCTGGTCAGCAACCTGGCCCTGGTGATGGGCGTCGCCGGCGCAAACCCGGCCCCCGGGGTGATCGTTCTCGCGGGCGTGGCCGGGCTGCTCGCCGGCGCCTTCTCGATGGCGGTCGGCGAGTACATCTCCGTCCGATCGCAACGCGAACTTCTCGACCACCAGCTCGCGTTCGAACGCACGCAGATTCGTGACACGCCCGATCAGGAGCGTGAGATCCTCGCCCGCGTGTACTAGGGGCGCGGGTTCACGAAAGAGGAGGCATCCCATTTCGTGGACCGGGTATTCGCCGACCCGGAGCATGCAGCCACGCTGCTCATATTCGAGGAGGTCGGGCTTGACGCCCGCTCCATCGGATCACCGGTCGCAGCGGCGGGAAGCTCGTTCGTCGCCTTCACGATCGGCGCGCTCGTGCCGCTCGTTCCGTACGTACTGCTCGCCGGCGGAACCGCGTTTGGGACGAGTCTGGGCTTGAGCCTTGCGGCGCTCGCACTGCTCGGCTACGGCATCAGCCGCCTGACGCACCGCCCGCCGCTCTACGCGAGCGCGCGCCAGGTCCTCCTCGGTGCCGCCGCCGCAGCCGTCACGTTCGCCGTCGGCACGATCATCGGCGTTCAGACGGGCGGCTGACCAACCTAGATTCCGCCGGCGATCTTCTTCGCGGCTGCCGCGACGGCATCTGCGTTCACGCTGGTCCCCGAAACCGTCAGTGAGATCAGGGTGCTGCCTTTGATGAAGACGACGGTCACCGCGTTGGCAGTCTTCGTCTCGAAGCCTCCGCCATCGCCGAGGCCGGGGATCGTCTCGATGACCGACTGCAACATTGAGGCCTTGATCTCGCTCGCGGGGGCAGCAGCTTTCAACTCCTGCGCAATGAGTAAGACGCCATCGGTCGTGATATTTCCCCACGTACAGGTCGTCATTGTCGACGACGGCGCGTCCGCCACGACGACGTTCACGGGGCCGGGGTTCGCGACCAACGCCGCGGCATCGGATGCGCTCAGGAACTTGCAGGTGTCGCCGCCGGCGACGGGCGCGGATGCGGGTGTCGCAGTCGCGGATGCGGGAGTCGCAACCGGGGTACCGGCAGCCGTCGTCACGCCGGACGCCGGCGTCACATCTGCATTGGCGCCCGCCCCAACTGACGCCGCGGCACCGGGGCTCGAAGTGCTGCCGCTTGCGCCGCATCCCGCGATCGCGGTCGCAAGGACAAGCAGGACCGCGCCGGTCATGAGTCTCTTCATGTTCGACTCCTTCACGAGATGCTTACGCACCGTGTTCCGGCGCTGAGCCGGCTCTTATCGGGTCAGACCCTCGCTCTGACGGTCGACCGCGTGAAGGATGGCGCGGGATTGAAGCCGCCCCTTGCACCGGGAGTTCCCCGAGATGCTCCGGCGCGTCGCCGAGTGGATCACCGCCACTGTGCGCGGCTCCGACCCGGAACGGAAGCTCCGGTAGGTTCAGTCCCACCTGATGGAGTGGCGGTCCCATCGTCCGGGCGCCCCGCGGGCAGCTCGCCAAAAGCTGGGGCCTTCCGATCCGCGCTCATGCCGGGTTTCTCCGTAGTGACGGCGATACTTCGGTTCGAATTCATTTCTCTGGTCTCCTATTCGGGTCGGGGCGACAGGATGACGACCGCGGTCTCTCGGGACCGCATTGCGGCGTAGGCATCGAGATCCTTGTCGTAGGTGGCCTGCATCGCCCAGAGGCGCGGCCGCTCGTCCTTTTCCGCTGCACGTGCGTGGACCGCGCGCGACCCACCGGGCAGATCGACGGTGACGTCGGGCTGAGCCTGCAGGTTGAGCCACCAGGCGGGCTCGGGGTCGGCCCAACCGTTCATGGCCATGGTGACCAGGTCGGGACCGTCCTCGAAGTAGCCGAGGATGGCCACTCGCTCCTCACCGCTGCGGCGCCCGACCGTGTGCAGCCGCATCATGCCCCAGCGGTTGGCGGTCGCGGTGCGGAGGCCGAGCCGGCCCCGGGTGACCGAAGAGAGACCACGCTGCAACGTCCAGAACAAGCGTATGAACCAGCGCGGCGGGAGAGACGGTGCTTTGGCTGATGCTTCCGTGGGCATAGTGAGCTCCTTCCGGTGCGAGGTTGTGGTGTCCGGCCGAGGCCTGGACCGGTGGTCGGTGGGTCGGTACTCGGCCGGCGGAGGCCGGGGCCGGCGGTCGGCAGATCAGCCCTGTTCGTCCGGGTACTGGAAGACCTCGTCGAGGCGAACGTTGAAGACCCGGGCGATCTGGAAGGCCATCTCGAGCGACGGCGAGTACTTGCCCTGTTCGATGGCGATGATCGTCTGGCGGGTGACACCGACTCGATCGGCCAGGTCCGCCTGCGTCATCTCGCCGTTGGCGAACCGCAGCGTCCGGATCGAGTTGGTGACGTGCGTCGGCTTTACCACTTCTGGAACGGTCCGTGATAGGCGGCGATCTTCGTGACCGACGCGCCCAACGAGCCGAGGATGCCGGCGAAGTAGATCGCGTGGCCTATCCAGAACCGGTCCGCCGCGGCCATGGTCAGCACGAGGACCCCGATGGCGCCGGCGATGATCAGGTAATTCCCCACCCTTTCGCCGAAAGCGTCGACCTCCTTGTCGCGCTGGTCATGCTTGTCGGCCTCTTTGGGGTTGGTGGCGGCGGCGATGACGTTGCCCACGACGTTCAGGACGACGAAGCCGACGAT
>PMIP01000021.1:0-11049 GCA_003158295.1 Chloroflexota bacterium
GCCAACGCGGTAACGGTGGCTCTCGGTACCGGAGGCATCGGAGGCATACTCTCGGTCACATACGCCGCTCCGACTCTTGGTCCCACGGCCCAGGTGATCTTCGACGTGACCGGCTACTTCACATCCTAGGGCTGACATCGCTCACTACGCAGCCATGGTGTGGGGTTCAGGGCGCGCCCGAACTGTTCGCGCGGAGAAGTGCCCGGGCTGTAGCATGTGCGGCGGAGGGACACCGACAGCTTGGGGAGACTGCACGTGCGACGATTCGGGTTGGTCCTTGCGGGAGCCGCGCTTGTGATTGCGGCATGCAGTTCATCAGCGGCCTCCGCACCTGCCGCGAATGGGTCGGCGCCGGCCGGTTCCTTGAGTGCGCCCGGCTCGACCAGTCAGGCCGCAAACTCGACGACTGCCCCGGTGTCGGGGGGAAGCCACCAATTCACCGCGACGCTAACGGTCACCGGCGCCGTCAAGTTCACGCTCCCGTTCACCCTTTCCCTGTCCGTGCTTCCGGCCTGCTCCGCCCTGGCCCAGACCGGTTTCACCGACAAGACTTGGAGCATCCCGCAACCCAACACTCAGGACTCCAAGCTCAACTGGAACGTCCAGCCGTACACCGGACCCGGGACCTACTCAGACGTCGCAACTTTCGGGAACTCGGTTGAACTGACCGGCCCGAAGGGAACCCAATACGACCAAGTCGACTCGAGCGTTCTGTCTGTCACGGTCAACGCCGACGGCTCGGGTTCCGCCACGTTCAAGAATCTCCAGGATTCAGATGAGAAGGCCGTCAGCGGCAGCGAGACTTGGACCTGTAGCTGAAGCTGGGCGCTGTCGCTCGACCTGGGATGCAAGCGACGCTCTCGGTCCGCAACCAGCAAGCTCCTTCGGTACTGGCTCCGACCTTCGCTATTCAGCCATGGTGTGGAGCCGCTACCACACCGGACTCAGTGGGTGCTGAGCGTTGGTCGGCTACCTCTGAGCGGCTCCGTCGGGGGCATACGCTGCCGACTGAGCGACCGTCCCGGAATCGTATCGCTGGCAGCATGGACGGCCCTTCCCTCTTTACTCAAGAGCCCATGAGGGTCACGATCCGGCGCAGCGGTTGACGGGGCAACCGCAGGGCCCAGCGGGTGCTCGTCGCCACGGTGGGCCACGAATAGCACAGGGTAGCCTTAGCGGGTCGGGAGGATTTCAGACATGCGGTCCAGCATGTGGGGCCCGGTTGCCTTCATGGTCACGATCATTCTGGTCGTGGCGGCGGGTTATTGGTACGTCGCCGTCTACGACACGGCCTCGGGCAAATGTGATCGCGGCGATGCCGAAGCCTGCGCTGTTCTGGCCTCCCATGCGATGCCCAGCCCGTGGCCCACGATTCAGCCGGTACCGCTGGTTTCGCAGCCAGGAGGAGCGAGGATCGTGGGGCTCGATTGTGAGTGGCGCGTGGCGGGCCATGACGCCTTCATCCTCGGGTGGGTGAGGGGTGGCGAGACCTGCTCCCAAGTGAGTGAATTCCTGCCGCCGTCCTTCACGGCGCTCCCGGCGGTCTCGTCTACGGAGCCGCCAGCCAACTCCGAAATGGCCGTCGAGTGCTCGACCTACGCGCCAACCTGGAGCGTGGAGGTAATCGACGTCATTGGCGGGGCCGGCTTTGGGACTACCGCCTGCGAGGGCGGCCTCGCGCCCTATGTCATGCCTTAGCTGAACCCTCAAGATTGGCGGGATTCAATTCGCGCCCTCGAAGCTGGCCCTCGGTCAAAGAGGCAAGGCAGCATGATGAAGCAGCTCAGATCGATCGGCGGCCGGGTCGCCTATTGGCTCTTTGTCAGCAACGTCGGCTTCGTATTGGCCGTGGTGGTGCTCCTGGTCGTCTTACTTGTCGTACTCAGGTAAGCCCACTTCGGGCGTTCAGTAGTGCGGATCGGCGTCGCGGTCGCTGAAGCGTGACTACGGTTTCATGGTGTCGGCGCGCGGCTGCTCGCAGGCGGCGCGATGCGCGACCCAATCAGGCTGTGAGACCACGGGCGGTAGCAGGCCCCATCACACGGCCCGCGTCAATCCGTCACAAACGCGTTCCGGCATCGAGAATCTTGAGAAGGGGCAAGCCGTGGGGTCGAGATTCGTCAGCGGTCGTGGTTGGCGCAGGTTCAGTGCACTCCTGGCGATCGCGGCGGTGGCGGCGGCTGGTTGCGTTGGGGCGACTGCGAGCGGCTCACTCTCAATCTCGCCGGAAGCCAGCCCGACCGGAAATGCGTCGGCGTTGGTGTCGGCATCGCCATCGGCCACGGCCACCGCCTCACCTGCCGCCGAGCCCACGTCCACCCCTGCCGCGACCGACCTGGCGACCGTGCCACTCGCTCCGTCGGGAGCGTGGAAGAGCATCCGCTGGGTGTCCGTACCGGCGACTACGCCCTTCATCGAGGCGGCCCCGTCCGCGACGCAGACTCCTGAGCTTGACGCATCACCACTTATCACCGACGTGACGAGTTTCATGGTTGCCGGCTGGAGTCGGGGTTTCGTTGGCTTCGCATTGCACACCACGGCGACTGATTGGGGCGCCACGGGGAGCAACACGACGACAACGACGAGCTACTCGAGCGACGGGGTGCACTGGCATTCCGGGGTCGTCCTTCAGCAACATCCAAGCGTTGACGACACGGACGTCCGCGCGGTCTTCGAAGGGCCGGCCGGGTTGCTTGCTGTCGAAGAGTCCGGTGCCTGCGGGGACGCATGGGTGGAGGGGCTCCTGACCTCTAGTGACGGCGTCACCTGGCAGGCGGTCGACATGAAGAAGGCATTCGGGAAGGCCGTGATCTGGAATGTATCGGGCGGCTCGGCAGGGTTCGTCGCGGTCGACACGATCGGACAGGCGGTCTGGACTTCGCGCGACGGCCAGAGCTGGGCTCCCGTTAAGCTCGATACGCCGGCCTTCGCGCTCTCGCGGATTGATGACGGCACCGCGTTCTCGGCAGGCTACGTGATCGTCGGGTCGACGGAGCTGACCGGCGCACGGAGCTGCGGCGTTACGATCGCTGACCCATCCGCGAAGCCCAGTCCAACGCCCCCTCTCCGAGTGCCGGCAGTCTGGTGGTCGTCAGATGGAGCCGATTGGGTCAAGACCCAACTGCCGGACGCCAAGGCTGCCGAAACGATCCAGATGTCGGTGCAGCGTCTGGACGACCACACGCTGGCAGCGTTCGACGACGACGGCAGCCATGATGTCTGGGTATCCAACGACGGCCTGACCTGGAAGCCGCTGGCACAGCCCGCCACCCTTGACCAATTCATCAGCGACTCCGACTGCCCGTACCAAGGTTGTTTCAAGACCGACGGTCGGCATGGAATTCAGCTCGAGGGGCTGAACGGGACGCTTGACAACCCATATGGCGACGGGATGTTGCTGTCGACCTGGACCGACGGCGGTCTGGTGACCCTCGCCCAGGGCGGGAATCAACCGCCGTACGACTTCCATACGGATTGGGCCGTTGGTCCGACCGGCGTGGTGGTTACTGACGCCGACCAGCTCTGGCTCGGGCTGCCCTCGTCGAACTAGCGGCGCGGATGTCCCAGGCCGTCGCTTGGAAACTATCGCCCGTGGAACGAATACGACGACGGCGTGGCTGAAGTGCGTTCGAGTGAATAACTCCTCGGGGGCGTGGTTGGGGAGCCGTTCAGGGAAAGCGCCACGATCGTTCCATGGTGTCGGAGCCCTTAAGAACGGCCCGCTCATCCCGGGCAGGTCTCATCATCCTGCCCCGAACAGGGGGCGACCCCAGTGGCGAGCAGAGCCGGCCTGCCATCGAGTCCTTCTACCTCCAGGAGCCTGGTGGCGGCCATTGCGGCGGCGATCAGGACTCGTGAGCGGGCAACGGAGTTCTCCAGGCCGAGGGTGTTGGCGATCGCGATGTCGAGCACCCGCCGGATGCCATCGACCGAGCTCAGGCCTTCGAGGTCGTAGGCCGATGTGATCGTCTTCTCGCGGCGCCGGCGCAGACCGCCGAGGCGTCGAGCATTCTCCGCCTCCTGGGCATGCTCGGGAGAGCGCCAGAAGCAGTACTCCTCGTCGCGCAGCGGAGTCGCTCGACAGCACTGACCGTCGGCCATCTCGAACGCGCAGGTCCTGCCTAGCAATGCCCTGCTCTGCAGGGCGAGCGAGGTTGGTAGGGGGCGACCCTGGTTCAGCGGCGCAATCGGGCCCGACACAGGCCCCACGTCCGCCAGTCCGGCGGGAGTGGGCTCATTGGCCGACCCTTGCCGCTGCGCTCGGACACGCGCCCCCGGCGCGTCCGTCGTTGGCTCGTTGCCGTGGAGCGAGTCGCGTCCGGCCATCGGCTCTCACCGCCTCGGCCTAGCCATCGATCCGCTCCGCCGCATGGCCGCTGAAGCCCTGCCAACGCTCAATGGTTACCTGGGCATAACGTCGATCGATCTCCATGGCGTAGCAACGACGATGTAGCTGCTCGGCAGCGATCAGGGTGGAGCCCGAGCCCGCGAACGGCTCGTAGACCAGGTCACCTGGCTTGGTGCTGTTGGAGAGGCACTCGGCGACAAGGCCGACTGGCTTCATGGTCGGATGCTCGCTGTTGCGCAGGGGCTTGTCGTACTCCAGGACGCTGCTGGCGGAGTTGTCGCCATACCAGCGGCTGCCGGGATGCGCGCCCCGCCCTGGTCGTCCCGGACCGGGCGTATAGCCATAGAAGATCGGCTCGTGGCGGTAGTGGTAGTCGGAGTGGCCCAGCACGATGCTGTTCTTGACCCAGACCAACTCCTGGTGGAGGCGCCAGCCGACATCGCGAACCGCCAGGAGGAAGTCGAGCTGCCGCGGTCCGGCCGGGACCGTGACATAGAAGGGGGCCGATTGCGCCAGCGGGGCGATCCGGCACGCTGCGGCGAAGACCGCCGGACCTTGGTCGCCGGTGTCGTTCTCGATGGTCAGCGCAGCGGCGGTCTTGCCGACGTAGCCGACCCCGTATGGCGGATCGGTCCACATGGCTTGCGCCTCGGCGCCATCCGTCAGCCTCTCTACGTTCTCGATCCTGGTGGCATCCCCGCAGAGGAGGCGATGATCACCCAGGCGGTACAGCTGCCCGGGCTTGACCCAGACATCGGCCGCGTCGGGAACCGCCGGTGCCTCGTCGGGATCGGTCAGACCGGCCTTGGGAAGCTGGCCCTCTAGGTCGGCCAGAAGGGCGGCGAGGCCTGAGTCCTCGACTGAGAGATCGGTGAGCAGGGCAGCCAGAGCATCGTTCTCGGCGAACGCCATGGCGGCGAGTGGATCGAACGTCGCCAGTACGAGCCGCTCTTCCTGCTCGGACAGCTCGACATATGTCACCGGAACAGTGGCCTCGTGGCGGGCCAGGGCCAGCTCTACCCGCAGGTGGCCATCGATGATGTGCCCGGAGGTGGCGTTGACCATCACCTGGGCCACCCAGCCGACCTCGCCCAGAGCGCCCGCCAGCGCGCGCTGCTGCTCGGGCGGGTGCGTGCGCCAGTTGGCGGGGTTGGCCACGAGCTGGTCGGGGGCTTCCTCACCGCTGCCCACGATGCGGTTGCGCCAGGGGGTGGCGGGGGCCTGCGAAGTCATCTATCCGACCCCCCGGCGCAGGCGATCGCTTGACGATGAGGGGGTGAAGACGCACCTGCTGTTCATGCTGATCTGACTCGTGACGCGGCCACCCACTCATCGCGGCCCTCGATCGGAATGCGATAGGTTGTCAACGCGTGTCCGACTCCTGTCGGGCGCGCCAACACCATATGCTCTTCCGGCAGGGCCAGAGCCATGCCGCAGGCGCTAGCGTCAGCCGTAATCGCCGCGGTCCGGGCCTCTGCCGAGTTGTACGTACCCTAGATGCCGAACGCAAAGAGCCCTGGTGGGGAGGTCATCCGCCTCGTAAGATCGCTTCCAAATCAGGCGCGTCCAACCGCGAGCTTTTCCAGAGCGGGTGCTGGAGGGGAGTCAGATGAGACGAATCGATCACCGCTTGGGACTGGTAGTCGTTATTGGGGCATTCATCGCGTCGCTGGTTGCCGCATGCGACGCCGGGACGGAGACTCCGACGCGGGTCAATCCGTCCTCGGCGCCGTCTGCGTCGGCTTCTCCGGCGCCTTCCGCGACTCCATCGCCAGCAACGTCCCCGACCCATAACCAGTTCGTGGCGACAGGCTCGATGACGATGGGCCGAGACAGCCACACCGCGACACTCCTCGCGGACGGCAAGGTTCTGATCGCCGGAGGTGAGACCTTCCATGAGGCGCGGTCGGCCGAGCTGTATGACCCCAAGACGGGCACCTTCGCGCCCACGGGATCGATGGTCACGGGCCACGTTCTTGGCACGGCCACGCTGCTCCTCGACGGCCGGGTTCTCTTCGTGGGGGGTTGGGATCTCGACAACGGGAGCGACTGGAACCCGTGGAACGGGAGCAACCGAATCGTCTCCGCGTCCGCGGAGTTGTACGACCCGAAGACGGGGACGTTTGCCCTGACTGGATCCCCGGCGCAGGCCCGGTACTACCACACGGCCACGCGGCTTCTCGACGGTCGGGTGCTCATTGCCGGCGGGGCGCTCGGCGCTAACGACAATCCGGACGCCACGGCTACCGCCACGGCTGAGACCTACGATCCCGGGACCGGCAAGTTCGCCCCCGCCGGTTCGATGACGACACCACGCTGGTCCCACTCGGCCACCTTGCTCAAAGATGGTCGTGTGCTGATGGCAGGTTCCTGGAGCGATTCCTCCGCGGAACTCTACGACCCGGTGAAAGGGAGTTTCAGTCGGACTGAATCGATGAAGAACACACCCAACATCCACATGGCAACACTGCTGCGAGACGGCCGCGTCCTCATTGCCGGAGGGGGTGATCCGGGAGGCTCGATTTCGTTGGCCGAAATCTACGACCCCGGGACCGGCAAATTCAGCCCGACCGGTTCGATGATCAACAACTGCAACTTCATCGGGCCCATTGGCGGCCAACTCGCCTCCGCGCCGCTGCTGGCGGACGGCCGCGTCCTGGTTCCCGACGTCATCTACGATGGGTCTTCTGGAGGCGGAATCGGATCTGCCGAGTTGTACGACCCCGTGACCGGGACGTTCACCAAAGGCCCGACGATGAGCAGATACCGATCTGGGTTCACGGAGACCCTGCTTGCTGATGGCAGGGTTCTCTTCACGGGCAACCAGAAGCCGGTATATCCGATGGACTTCGCCCCTCCCACTGCCTCCAGTTCGTTAGCCGCCGAGATAGAGGCGGACCGTTCCTCCGCCGAGCTGTATGTGCCGTAGACCGCTCAACCGGATGCCCGCCCAGCATCCGCAACCTTGACCGGAATGCGCTTCTCCGTCGGTATGGGGTCCGGGAAGTCGAATCCTGTCGGGCGCGCCATGCTTTAGGGCAGGGTCGGCCGAGCACCGACTCCGTGTGCGTCACGGGCGTCCTTGACCCTGGAAAGGACGCGCGTAGTATCGATGCGAACGTCCCACAGCGACGTCACCGGCTACTTCGTGCCATAGGCGGGCGCGCTGAGCGCAGTTCACCGAGCGACGTCGTTCGGTCGCGATCGGGTGCCGGGTTTTGCAAGAAGCGCATTGCTTTCATACGCAATCGAGTGCTCGACGGTGAGTGAGCCGCCACGGTTAGTGCTGCCCGTTGGCCTCCGCTCCGCGGGTCGGCTACGTGGTGACGGCTAGACCCGCCGCTGGGGGCCTATTCACACGGGTGGGAAGCTGCTGGGCACGGGGGCCTCGACACGTGGGCCATGCACCGGCCGCCGCGGACCGCGCCGAGCTACTGGCGGAACAGGCCCGTTCAGATGAGGCACGAACGCGCCCCAGAGGAGGATTCGATGAGATCCAGGTTCCGGTTGCTCTCGGTCGTCGCACTCACGCTCTTGCTTCTCGCCCTGCCGTCCAGCGGACTGGCCGCGGATCCCAGGGATCCGTCTCGACAGGCGGTCAGCGGTTTGCACGGCAGCATCGAGGTCGGTCCCAACTTCCTTTCGCTGGTGCCGGGGGCGTCGGTCCGAACCCTGGGGTTGGCCGACGCAGTCGCGTATTCGCCAAACGCGGGCGCTACAGTCGTGACCACCTATGTGCCCGCGAGCGAGCTCGACTACGAGTACAACTCGCAGGGAAACTACTCCATCCTCGCCCCCCTCGGGCTGCCGTCCGGGGCCACGCTCTGGCAGATCGACGTGTACGGCTACACCACGAGCGCGACGACCCAACACTGGGGGGTGTACGACCAGACCGGCTCCGGTTCTTTCTCGTTGCTTACCACCATGACCATGGACACCTCGACCGGGCCCGGGCTCGTCCACGCGTTGCTGACCTTCCCGAGCGGCGTCACTCTGGCGACGGGCCGCGAGTGGTTCGTTGACCTCTTCGTTACCTCCTCCTCCAGCGGCTTCGTCGGCGCCTACGTCCAGTACACCCTGCCGACGCTCTCGTTCGTGCCCATAACCCCGGTCCGGGTCTTCGACTCCCGGTTCAGCAGCCGGCTGGTCCAGGGGGCGCCGCGGACGATCAACGTGAAGGACGCGATCAACGTCAATACCGGCGCGGTGACCACCCCCAACGCCATCCCCGTGGGGGCCAAGGCCGTCTCGTATACGGTCACAGCCACCAACACCGGGATCCCCGGCTTCGTCGCCGTCCTGCCCGGTACGACAACGACCGTGACTGCCTCGACGATCAACTGGACGGCTTCTGGGGCGACGATCGCGGCCGGCGGCACAGTCAGTCTCGGGACCGGAACGGCGGAGCGCCAGGTCACCCTCGTCGTGGGTGGCGGCGGGAGTGCGAGCACCGACGTCATCCTCGATATCACCGGCTACTACATCTAGAGCACCGGAGCCGCGGTCGGGACGAGTTCCAGGATGAAACCGAGCGGAACCGACCCTGGCCGAGCCAGGAAACGCGCTCGCTCCGAGTTCGAGTAGCTCAGACCGACGTCAGGACCACACTCACAAGAGTGTTACTGCCCGGGGCACTCTGTGCCATCGGGAGCCCCGGCTGAGAAGTGCGCGAGGCGGAGCAGTGTTAGTCTCCACGTGGTTTGAGGGGTAGGTAGGGCCGGTGCAACGAGGGGTCTGCTCGGGCCACTTGCAGGGGTGGAGATTGACGTGACTCTCTCACGGCGGAGTTGTCGGCTGCGGCGGCTGCGCGAGTCCATAGACGCCGGATCAGGACGTGCCGACCTTCTGAGCCACCAGCTGACCCTTTCCTCCCTCTGATGGAACGCATGGCAGTCTCGCTTCGTGGACCCGAGGCCCGACGCATCGCGATCGGTGTGTTGTTGGCGGCGGCGACAGTTGTCGCGGGCGGGGTCTCGGGCATGGACCACCAGATCTACTCCGCCTTGGTCATCATGGGCTTCGACCCGGACCGGGCCCTGCTGATCAGAGCACTACTGGTCGGCGCGGGCGCGGCAGCGGCATCGGCGTTGGTGAACGGCAGAGTCGGGGTGGCGACACTACTTGGACTTCTGAGTTTCGCCGCGCTGTTCGGCCCGACGTTCGCGGCCGAAACTCGGTCGGCAGCCGGCTCGATGGGCGCGACAGGCGCGTTCGATCTAGTCGGATGGGTGGTCACCCTGCTCACCCTGGCGGTCAGTGGGGTGATATCGGGATGGGCCGGGGCGACCCTCGGGAGCAGCGCGCGTCCCGCCATCCTGGACACCTTCAGTACGGCCAGCTGGACCGCTGCCCGAGTGCTGGCTCTGCCCCTGCTGGCCCTCAGTGGTCTGATGTCGGGACGGGGCGCAGCGACCCGCGCGGCGGGCACTCGCGGGGCCATCGCCGACACCCTACGGCAGGCCGGCTCGAAGTTGAACCGGCCCCGCATCGAGGGACGGGCTATGCGCCGGGCGGGTGTCGTGGCCGTAGTGGCGACGCTGCTCGTTGCCACGGTGCCGGCGTTCGGCAACATGGTGAACTACTCGCCCGACGCGCTGATGCTCCATGGTGGTCCACCGCACGTGGGCCTCGGAGGTTTCGCCTCCACTGTGGACGTGGGGTGGGGACCCTGGTTGGCCTGGCTTCCGTCCGGCAACGGGAACGTCGACACAACCAATGTTCCGGCCCCGTGGATCGGTACGCCGACGACGGCCGAGCTGTCGATCTACACCCCGCCCGGCTACGACCCTACGAAGAGCCGGCGATACCCGACCCTCTACGAGGCGCCGACCCCGTTCGGGTTCTGGGACGCAGCGACCAACGTGAAGGTCGCCCTTGACACGCTGATCGACACCGGGGCGATCCCGGCCGCGATCGTAGTCTTCATCAGTTCGGGTGGCGGTCCCTATGACGACTCGGAGTGTGCTGACTCGTTCGACGGACGCGAGTGGTTCGATCGGCATGTGGGCCAGACCGTCGTCTCCTGGGTCGACGCGCACTACCGGACCATCGCCCAGCCTGCCGCCCGGGCGATCATGGGTATGTCGCAGGGTGGGTACTGCGCCGCCATCCTGGCATTGCATCACCCGGACGTATTCGGCACGTCGATCATCTTCTCCGGCTACTTTCATGCTGGAATCCCCATTGGCGCCAACACCTCTCAGCCCTTCGGTGGTGATCCGGCGCTCCTCGATGCGGCCTCGCCGGACGTGGTGGTAGGGCGGCTGGCACCCGCCGTACGCGCCAGTCTGTACTTCATCGTCATTGCCCAGACGGGCCAGCCTCCTTTCGGCCCGATGGCGGCCAGCTTCGACCGACTCCTTGCCGCCAACGGCTATCCATATATGGCGATCCCCGCAGCGGTGACGCACGGCTGGGGTCAGGTCCGCCAGGAAACCCCCACCGCCCTGGAGGTCTGGGCAGCACGTATGGGCGCAACGGGCGTGTTCTGAGTTGCGGGACGGCTAGCGGCGAGTAGCCTGTCGCCTACGCAGCGGAAGAAGGTTCACCGGCCAGTAGCGGCGGAACCTGCCGCCCTGCTCGATGCAGCTGCCAACGCGAAGGGATAACGCTCCGAGCGGTGAGCGCGCTGCGAGGGCCGCGGCAGGCTGGCGTTGGCTTTCGTTCCCTACGGCACAAAGTAGCCGGTGACATCGAAGATC
>PMIP01000021.1:11097-13422 GCA_003158295.1 Chloroflexota bacterium
CACAGGGCCGACGTAGAGGAAGCCGGCGCTGGTCTGGCCGGTCACGGTCAGGTTGCCGGTCACGGCCGTCGCATTGGCCGGTATGGCGCCACCGCTGACCTGGAACGTCCGAGCCAGGTGCGAGCTGAAGGCACCGGCCAGACCCGTGCCGTTGCGGGTATCGAGAAGACGAGTCGGGGTGAGCGGTATGTAGGTAGCACCGCTGGTAACGACGCCGACGGTATTGGTCAGGGTGGCCGTGTCGAAGGTGGCCGAACCCATGGCGCCGCCGTTGTGGGAGGTGACGGCCAGTCCGGCGAGAAGCGTCCCGGGCATGGTCAGGCTCACGCTGGCCCCCGGAACAGGAGTCCAGGTCACGCCGTCGGCCGAGGTGTAGGCGGTGTAGGTGGAACCGGCCCGCGAGATCTGCAACCAGGCCGGGACGGTTCCCGCCGCAGAGACCTGGGAGGAGGCACCGCCCTGTGCGGTCCGCCACTGGACCGCGAGGCCGTTGCCCGGGGTGATGAGCTCGGCGAAGTAGGGCGAGCCCGGGTCCGATGACGCCCGGATCATCACCCCGGCCTTGGCCCAGGCCGATGTGTTGGTCTGGGCATCGACCCTTGCGCTGAAGGTTCCGTCGCCGGCCAGGGGCTGGCTCAATAGGCGGAAGGCGTCATAGGTGCCCCAGATGTCGGAGCCGCCCGCGGTCACGCTCGTATTGGGCCCGATGATGTACTGGGACCCGGCACCCGGTGTCGGGAAGCCGATGTCGGCGCAGGTCCAGCCGGTCGGGCACAGGCTCGGCGGGGGAGCGGCCGACCCGGCCAGAGAGACCGAGTCGAAGGTGTCGACCGCGAGAGTGCCGCTCGAGCCCGAGTTGACCGCAAGTCCGGCCACCATCGCCCCGCCGGCTCCGAAGGTCACGCTCGAGCCAACCAGGGCGGTCCAGTTGATGCCGTCGGTCGAGCCGAAGGTGGTGTAGGTGTTGCCGTAGCGGCTGATCTGCAGATAGGCAGGCGCGGCCCCGCCCGCGCTGGCGGCCAGAGTGGTTCGGAGCCCGGCGGCGCTCCGATAGACGACCTCGATGCCCTTGGTCGGAGTCACGAAAGCCCCGTAGAAGGGGGCTCCCGGATCGGTCGCGTTGGCGCGGAACTCCAGACCGGCCTGGGCCCCGGCCGATGTGTTGGGCTGGCTCGCCACACGAGCCGCCAATGTTCCATCGCCCGCGATGGCCCCCCAGACGAAGTGGAACCCGTCGGTGTAGATGTTGTTGGCCCCGGCGGAGCCGGCGCCCTTGATGGTCCACGTCCCGCCGCTGAGCGACTGGTCGCCGATTGCCGCGGGGCTGCCCACGTCGCCGCACGACCAGCCGGCCGGGCAGGGCGAGGGCGGAGCCGGCGGCGACGCAGGCGCGCCGGGTGCGCCCACCACGACCGAGTCGATGCTCGAGGCGGCGGCGGTGCCGGCCACGCCCGATGATGCGGCCAGTCCGGCCATGACCGATGCGGGCATGGTCAGGGTGAGAGAGCTGCCCGGGACAGCTGTGTAGGTGAGCCCGTCGGTCGAGCTCGACGCGCCAAAGCGGTCGCCGATCCTTTGGATCTGCAGGTACTGCGGCAGCGCGCCGGCCGTCACCTTGAGCGTGGTGGTCGCGCCCCCGAATGCCGTCCGCCAGGCGACCGCAAGTGAGTTGCCCCCGGCGTATGTCAGCGAGTAGAAGGGCGAGCCCGGATCCGACGCCTGACGGACCATCAGGCCTGCCTGCGTGCCGGTGCCGGCCACGCTCTCGGCGCTGACGCGGGCGCTCAAGCCCAGGTTGCCGGCCGCGATCTGGCTCATGAAGCGGAACTGGTCGGCGGTGCCGCCGATGCCGGCGCCTCCGGAGCTGATGGCCCACGAGCCACCCGACACCGTCTCGGAGCCGGCGGGCGCAGCGGTCCCGATGTCCTGGCAGACGAAGCCGCTTGGGCAGTTCGGGTCGGTCGGGGGCGCAGCCGGCGTGACCGGCGCGAAGGCGTATAGGGTGCCGTTGCCCGAGCCCATATACACGATGCCGCCCGAGATCGAGGGCGGGGCGTAGGTGACGACAGCGGTGGAGTAGCTGGCCAGGCGAGCCCCGCTCGCGGCGTCGAAGACTTCCAGGCGCGGTCCTGAGCCGGCGAAGACCATGCCGTTGTCGGCGGCCAGGGCCGGGATCACAGGATCCGCCAGGCCGTGCTCCCAGACGACCGCCCCGGTGGTCGGGTTGATGGCCCGCAGCGCGCCGGGGTAGCCGCTGGCGTTGATCGTGGTGTTGCCCCCGGCGGCGTACAGGAGGCCGCCGGCGTAGGCCATCGATGACACGCT
>PMIP01000052.1:0-1239 GCA_003158295.1 Chloroflexota bacterium
ATGTACTTCTTGGCGTTGTCCCACGCGCCGCCGCTGTTGTTCAGGACGGTGGCAAGCAAGACGCCGGCGATCGTGCCGACCATCAGCAGACCCGCCACAGCCTCATAGCCGAGAAGCAGGCCGACGATGATCGGAGTGGCGACGGCGACGACGCCGGGCAGCATCATCTCGCGGAGGGCAGCACGGGTCGTGATGTCGACGACACGTGCGTAGTCCGGCCGGCCGGTGTAGTCCATGATCCCGGGGATCTCACGGAACTGGCGGCGGACCTCGACGATGATCGCCTGAGCGGTCGTGCCGACTGCCCGGATCGCCAGGGAGCTGAAGAAGTAGACGAGCATGGCGGCGATCAGGGCGGCCACGAATACATTGACATTGGCCAGGTTGACCGAGGTCATGAGGCCATCGGCGGCGGTTCGAGTCCCGGCCGCGATCTGGCGACCGAGAATCAGGTTGACCTTATCGATGTATGCCGAGAAGAGAAGGAAGGCGGCCAGGGAGGCCGACGCAATCGCGTAGCCCTTGGTGAGCGCCTTGGTCGTATTGCCGACGGCGTCGAGGCGATCCGTGATGTCGCGGGCTCCGGCCTCCGCACGGCTGAACTCGGCGATGCCGCCGGCGTTGTCCGTGATCGGGCCGAAGGTGTCCATCGCCAGCACGTAGGCGGTGGTCATCAGCATGCCCATCGTTGCAACGGCGGTGCCGAAGACGCCACCCACCGAGCCCAGACCGGAGTGCGCGCCGAGCCAGTTGCTGGCCAGGAGGGCGATACCGATCGTGATGGCGGTGACGGCTGTCGTCTCGAAGCCGACCGATACGCCGGCGATGATGTTGGTGGCCGGGCCGGTCTTGGAAGCCTCGGCGATCTCCTTGACAGGACGGAACGTTCCGGCGGTGTAGTACTGGGTGATGTAGACGAAGGCAACGCTGGTGGCCAGGCCGACGCAGCCGGCGCCCAGGAAGTAGATCCAGGTGGGGATGCCGTTGTCCCCGGTCGCGCCGTTGGTGTTCATCATCGAGTAGGTGATGAGAACCAGCGAGAGCGCGCTGAGGATCGTCGTGACCCAGTAGCCGCGGTTGAGGATGTTCATCGGGTTCTCGGTCTCNNGTGGAGACGAGACCGAAAGCTCGGACGACGAGCGGGAAGAAGATCCAGGCAGTCGGGTTCGGCCAGCCGGCCTTGAGAGCCAGAGCGTATACGCCGACGCCCAGGATCATGGCGCCGATGTTCTCGGCGGC
>PMIP01000052.1:1266-21755 GCA_003158295.1 Chloroflexota bacterium
GCGAAGAGGGCCACGAAGCTGGCGCCGAAGCCGTAGCCGACGATCAGGAACGGGGCGTCCTTGGTGCTGTCGCCGCCGGAGAGACCGCCGTTGATGGCGAAGATCGACCAGACGCCGAGCAGCGACAGGGCGACGACGAGGAAGCCGGAGACCGCGCCACCGCGCATGGCCACCTGGACTGCCTCGACGAGGCTGCGCCGGGCGGCGGCCGCGACGCGCACGTTCGCCTTGACGCTGACCAGCATGCCGATGATCCCGCAGGCCATCGAGCAGGCAGCGCCCAGCAGGAACGCTCCACCGGTGCGAATGCCGATGTCGACTCCGACGTGCGACGTGTCCGCGACACTCGCCGTCTCGAGCACAGAGATGATTACGAAGATCACGACTGAGCCGGCCAGCGCGAGCAGTCCGATCGTCGTGTACTGGCGCTTGATGAACGCGACCGCGCCCTCGTTGATCGTCGCGGAGACGTCCATCATCGCCTGGGTCCCGGTGTCACGGGACAGGACATCGCGGGCAAGGTAGATCGCGAAACCTACCGCGAGCAATCCCGCGATCGGGATGAACACCTGTAGGAAGTTCGGGTCCATGGGGGGCGAGGCACTCCTTCTCTCTGGACACGGAATGGGCGCGGCGGGGACGAGCGCGCAGCCTGGGGCCTGGCCCGGATTCGATATCGGGATGCATTCTCGGGCCGGGCGGAGTGTATCAACGGCCGAAAGCGCCGGTCAAACTGCGGAAAGCCTATCGAGTATGCATCGAAGCGTCCCGAAGCGAGGCGATAGGTCCCGACTTCCCGGGACCTTTGGCACCGGCGCCGGGGAGCGGCCCCTCGGCGACTAGGGCAGCCAGCGAGGGAAGGTGCCGTCCAGGGTGAGATTGGTCAGGCCCGTGCCGTCCGGCTTGACGATCCAAATGCCCGCCGAGAGCGTCGGATCCTGGGAGCGGACCCGGCCGAAGACGATCATCTCCCCGTCCGGCCGGAACGACGGCGACATTTCGCTAAACGCGGGATCGTTCGTGAGGGGCGTGAGCGTTCCGCCCGCCCGGGCCGAATAGGCCAGGTGGATGGACCCGTCGCCGGCACGCACGATGAGGGCAATGGCCTGGCCGGCGGTCTGGCCGGCGGTCTGGCCGGCGGTGTCGATATCGCTGACAGCCGGCCCGATGCTGGTCGTGACGCCGTCCGCGGTGACCCGCCAGTAGAGCCAGGTCGCGCCTCCATCGGCGGTTCCGACCACATAGAACGCGGCATCGCTCTGAACCCACACCGGCTGCGAGTCCCCAACGATGCTCAACGTCCGTGGCGGCGCGGCGCCCGTCATGTCGACGAGCATGGCCGCGCTGTCGGAGCCGCGCACGACCAGCATCGTCGACCCATCCTGGCTGAAGGCCGCTCGCGACTCCCAGGCCGACAGTCCGGGCTTACCGGTCAGACCGTCACCGGTGACGCTGGTGCTTCCGAGGTTGGGAGCCCCGTCCGTCGTCACCTGCTTGGGGTCCGTGCCGGTGATCATCGGGATGCGCCAGTAGCCGAGGTCGGCGCCCGTTCCGTCGCGCCGGCCGACGACCAGACCGGTCCCGTCGGGCGTGAACGTCGGCGCGTACTCCAGGTTGGTGCCGGCCGTCAGCGTCTGCAGGCCGTCGCCACCGATCGACATCTTCTTGACGACTCCGCCGGATCCGTAGGCGATCGTGGAGCCGTCGCCACTGACGTCGAAGCCACTCACCCGTGCGAGCTCCCAGGTGACCTGGCGCGGGTTCGTGCCGTCCGGGTTCATCAGCCAGACGTTGGTCACGCCACCCCGGTCGGTGAGGAACGCGATCTGGTTGAGTGCGTTCAGCGTCGGTTCGCCGGTGATGAAAGTCCAGGCCTGCTGGGGGGCAGCCTGACCGTTAGTTCCTCGTACCGCCGAACTCATCGTCACCGAGTACGTCGTGTGGGCAGCCAGCGGGTTGTCGGGCGTGAAGACGAGTACGTTGGCGCCGGGGCCGGTCGGCGTCGCCCCCGGCGTCGCGGTCGGGCCCGCGGGCGGGTTGCGGTCGTCCGGCAAGGAGACCACTTTCGTCGACCCCGAAACGGGCGGCGTCAGCCTGATCGCCCCGTCGACGGACGCGGGATCGATCGGACCGTCGAAGACAACCGCGATCTGGCTGTGGATGCTCACCCCGGCCACGTCCGCCGCGGGAACCCGAGTCGTTACTCGCAGGCCGATGTCGAGGGTCCGGAAGCTCGTCGTGTAGTCGGGCAGCCGACTGCCGTCCGTATCCACCGCCGGGTCGCCGATTGTGACCTTGTACTCGGTCCCCGACGCCAGCGGGAGCGACGGCGTGAGGGTCAGGACCGCCTCTTTCCACGAAACCTGATAGCTGAAGCTCGGCTCGACCCTCAGTCCCGCGATGACCTTCTGCGGGTCCATCAGTCGGTCGAAGGTGATCTGGATGGGCGACTCTACCGGGACCGACTGGGCACCCGGTAGCGGCGACACGGCCGTCACCGAGGGCGCGTCCACGGTCGTGAACGTCATGTCGCCGGTCCCGCCCTGGGTGTTCCCGGCCTTGTCTTCGACCCCGGCCGCCATGTGAACGTGAAAGACGGTCGAGAGCGGCAGCTTGGCCGAGGGCGTGACGATCAGCTTGTTGAGGCCTTGCCAGTGGAACGCGTGGGGAACGTTGGGTGACAACGAGAACGCCTGCTCGGCTGTGTCGCGGTTTACGTCCTTGCTGAAGTCGATGTCGATCGCCGTCAGCGTGAGGGCACGGCCTCCGGGCGCAGTGCTGCTGACCCGGATTACATAGGTCGGCGGCAGCCTGTCAACCACGGCGGCGTTGTAGATGATCGCTGCCAGGATGACCAGCCCGGTGAAGGCAGACAGGAACCTCAAGAACCGGCCGCTCTTGAGCCAGCCCAGGCGTTTTGGGAGTTCCACAGGGCAGGACGATAGCACAGCCCCTATACTCGCGAACTTGTGAACCGTCGAACGCTCGGTTGCCTTCTCGAGCTTCTGGAGACGCTGCTTCTCACCGTCGTCATCTTCCTGGTAGTCCAGCTCTTCGCTGCTCAGCCGTACCAGGTCCAGCAGGAATCCATGGAGAACACGCTGATGCCGAATCAGTACGTTCTCGTGGACAAGCTGACCCCGCGCTTCGATGCCTACCACCGAGGCGACGTCATCGTCTTCAACCCGCCGACCGGATGGACCGCAGATCCGCACGGCACCCCCTACATCAAGCGGATCGTCGGGGTAGGAGGCGATACCGTCGACATTCACGGCGGCCACGTCTTCGTCAACAACGTCCAGATCAGCGAGCCGTACGTCTTCGAGGGTCAGCCGACGCAGGTCTCCGGTGGCGGCAGCGGGAAATGGACGCTCGGACCGACCCAGCTCTTCGTGATGGGCGACCATCGGCAGGCGTCCCAGGATTCCCGCGAATTCGGCCCAATCGACAAGTCGACGGTAATCGGGCGGGCGTGGCTCCGCTACTGGCCTATCAACCAGTTCGGGTTGCTGCCGCAGCCCAAGTCAACGGCCGCCCCGAGCGCATCACCGGCGTCGTCCGCGACTCCATGACCGGTCCGCGCGGCCGGAGGGTCGCCGCCGCCAACGCCGCATGATCGAACTGGCCGCGGTCGCGGCCTCGGCGGCCGTCGTCGGCGGCGTCGTCGCGGTCACCGCCCGCAGCGGGCGCACCATCGCCCTGGGTCTGGCCGTGGCCTTCGTCGCGGCACCGCTGGCCGCCTCTCCACTACCGGGTCAACTGAGTCTCTTCGCTCGAATCGCCGGGGCAGCGCTGGCCGCCGAGCTGCTGTGGGTAGGCACTCGCGTCAGCGCGGTCCGGAGTGAAGGTTCGGCGGTCGGCCCTGCCGCGGAGGCCGCCATTGCAGCCGCGGCCTTCTTGATCGGACTCTGGATTGCTCCTGTGAAGCCCCTGCCGGGCCCCATGACCCAGCAGGCAGCCGGCCTTGCTCTGGTGACCCTGGCTGTGATTCCCCTCGTCGGGAGAGACGTGCTGCGACTGGGCGTCGGCGCTGCCCTGCTCGCCGTGGGCCTGTCGCTGCTGCGCGAGGCGTGGCTGGGCCCGGCACCGTCCATTGAGCACTTCGCCGTGGCCGCTCTTCTGGTTGCGATACTCGGCGCGACGAGCCTGCTGGTCGCACCGGTGCCCGAGTGGAACCACGACACCGAATCCGGTCACGCCGGCGAAGGCACGGCGGTCACCGGCACCGGCGCGGGTGGGGCGTCCGAAGGGATGGTCGCCGTGGCCTCCGCCGCGGCGGCTCCAGCAGCCTCAACAGCGGCACCGGCGTACCTCGACTACCTCGACCACGGATCGGGCGCGGCCGATGCGGAGATCGAGGTACCGGGTCCGCGCCCGTCCCTTCGGTCCGGATCGACGGTCAGACGGATACGGCACCCTCGCGGCAGCGAGCCACGACATTGACCATCGTCGCCTTCCTAGCGGTTTGCGGAGGTGGTGCGGCCCTGGGCCAGCTGACCCACTCCTTCCGCAGGCTCGGCCCGGTCGTCGCGCTGGCCGGTCTCGCGGCCGTCTGCGCGACCGCCCTGCTCATCGGCCCCGGGGATGGAGTGACCATCGGCGAGGTGCGTCTCTCGGGCAGCACTTATGCGAGTACCTTCCTTGCCAGCGCAACAGCTGCGTGCATGCTCCTTTGCCTGGTGGGGCTGGGATCGGGCGGGTTCGATCGACTCGTCCCGGCTGCCCTGGCGGCCTTCGGGGGTCTCGGCGTCGCACTCACGGCCACGGACGCGGGAGTGGCACTGACGGCGGCGGCGGCCGCGGCCGTGACCGGTGCGCTCGTCTCAGCCCGGAGCGGGACCGGCGGCGAGAAGCCGGACGTTCGCCTGTCGGAGGCGCGCACGCTGGCCCTGCTGGTCGGCAGCCTGTCGTTCGCCGCGATAGCCGTCTCTCGGCCACGCTGGGCCGACCAGGACAGCACCGTGTTCGCCCTTGGCTTTCTCGGCCTGGGAGCGGCTCTCGCGGTCCGAAGCGGGGCGATTCCCTTCCATGTGCCGGCCGCCAACCTGGCCAAGCGCGGCCCGTCTATCGGGCCGGCGTTGCCGCTCGTCTGGGTTCCTGCGGCCATCGGTCTGCTGGCCGTGAGTTGGAGCGCGACGACCTTCGACCTCCGGAGCGACTGGCTGGACGCCGCCGCGACGGCCGTCCAGCTCGTCGCTGTTGCCACGCTCGTCCTGGGAGCGACAGGGGCGCTGCTTCATGACGAGCTCACCGAGATCGCCGTCTACTCGATCATCGGAGACTCGGGCTTCATACTGCTCGCCCTGGCGTCACGCAACGACGGCGCGGCCGAGCCCGCCCGGCTGTGGCTCCTGGCTTTCCTGGCGGCCAAGACCGGGTTCGTCGCCTGGGCCGCCGCCGTTTCGCACGCGTTCGGATCGTCGAACCTCGGAGAGCTTCGCGGCTGGCTGAGGCGGACCCCGATCCTGGGCCTGGCCCTCGTCGCGATAGCCCTGGCCACTATCGGCTGGCCCGGCAACCCCGTGTACGAGGCTCGCTCCACATTGATCGGCCTCGCCCTGCCCGGTTGGCTCGGGTTCGTCGGGGCGGTCGTGATCGCCCTGGCCCTCGCGTGTTACGGCCGCCTGCTGCTCGTGGGCCTGCTCGCTCCCACCAGCGTGGTGACCGCGGCCGGCGGCGAGCGGCCTCGCTGGTCGCCGGCCCGGCCCGCTGCCACGCCGGATTCGGCCGCCGCTGCCACGCCGGATGCGGCCGCCGCTGCCACGCCAGATGCGGCCGCCGCGACCGCCACACCGGACGCGTCAGCTTCCAAGCCGAAGCGGAAGACCTCGCACGCTGCTGCCGCCGAGCCCTTGGCGGCCAAGACAGCCTTGCCTGCGACGAGCCCCCCGGACGGCGCCGCATCGCCGTTCACCTCGCCAACGCCGGCCGGCCCCGGATGGCGCGGCAGGCTGGTCTCGGTCTGGAGCATGAACGGGACCCTGAGAGTCAGCGGCGCGGTCATCGCCGCCGCGGCTCTTTCGCTGGCCCTCAGCTTAGGCGGCCTGGGCGCCTCGGACGCTTCACGAGGCGGCATACCGCTGGACGTCGCCGCCCACGCTACGCCACTGCCTACGCCCAGCCCGACCCCTCCCCCGACGCCGTCGCCCGAGCCCACGCTCGCTCCGATCGCGTCACACAACCCCCGGGCATCCGGCAGCCCGGGCCCATCGGGCTCGCCGAACAGCAGCGCGAGCCCGACGCGGTCGTCGGTACCTGCTCCCCTGCCCATCCAGTAGCGGCCGGACCCGACCGGTGGCGAAACCTGCCGCTTCCGATGTCGCCTTCGTTCCCCGACTGCCGGTTACCGCCGCGCCCGATGTGACCTTCGTGCACCGGCTGCCTGCCAGCGGCGCCCGATCAGCTCTCGGGTGGACCACATCTCAGCGGGCCTCAGGCCCCAATACCCAGCGGTCGATCTCGCGTGTGTAGTTGACCAGCTCGTCCGGTTGGAACCAGATCGCAAGCTCGGTCGCCGCCGTCTCAGGCCCGTCCGAGGCGTGGATAAGGTTCGGAATCATCTCCATCGCCAGGTCGCCGCGAATCGTGCCGGGAGCCGCCTCGGCGGGCTTTGTTCCGCCGACCATCGCCCGGACCATGCCGATCACGTTGGGCCCTTCGAGAGCCACCGCCACCAGCGGGCTCGACGTGATGAACGCGACCAGTCCCTCGAAGAATGGCTTGCTCTTGTGGACCGCGTAGTGGCGCTCTGCCAGATCGCGATCGACCTTGACGAGCTTGAGGCCGACGATCTTGAGGCCACGCTCCTCGAAGCGGGCGATGATCCGGCCGGCAAGCTGGCGCTGGACGGCGTCGGGCTTGACGAGGACGAGAGTGCGTTCGATCACGGTTCGAATACCCCTGCGGTCTGGTGGATACGACGGGGAGTGTAGCGGGTCGCGGCTCAGGGCCCAGGCCGGCAGTCGCGAAGGCGCCCTGCGCCGCGAGGATGTGTCCTCCACAAGCCAGCGCCCTCGCGCCTTCGGGTAGTCGAGGCGCCGGGATGCGCTAGTCCAACCAGCTGATCGGAGGAGCGGGTTCGGGCGGCCGAGACTCGGGACTCTCCGCTTCCGGCGGGGTCTCGGTCAAGCTGCCGGCACCTCGCTCCGCGGGCACGTCGGCCGCGGCATCCACGGGCAGCGGTCCTGGCGGCTCCGCGGGCACCTCGGCAACGGCTTCGGCCGGTCCCGTCGGAGTCTTGGCCGGCGGCTCGGCAGCGGCCCGTGCTCCGCTTAAGGCGCTGGCCACCGACTGATAGGCCTGGCCGGCATCGTGCTCATGACCCTGCATCCTCAGAGCGTCGCCTCGAACCAGCTCCAGCGCCAGATCGTGCCGATCGCCGATCGCACCGAGGACTGTCTGCGCCGACTCGGGAGTCATCCGCAGGGCGATCCCGAAGTGCAGGGCAGCCAGCAGCGCGTCTCCCGTCTCGAGAAGGGCGATCCCGGCCGCGATCTCCGTGTCCGCCTGAGCTCGGCTCGGGTCGACCACCGGTTGCGCGGCTTGATCTGCCATCGATGGTCCGGTGCCGGGAGTGCCGGCGATCCCCGCCACGGGTACCGTTGGTGTGGGCTCAGGCTCGGCTTCCAAAGCCGCCACGATGAGTCCGGCCTCGGCGGCCGGCTCGGGTTCGGCCGCGAACGTCACGACCGGCTGGGCCGCCGGCTCGGCCACCGTCGCCACCGGCTCCGGCTGAGGTTGGGCCACGGCCGTCGCCACCGGCTGGGGCTCGGCCACCGTCGCCACCGGCTGGGGCTCGGGTTCGGCCGCGAACGTCACGACCGTCGCCACCGGCTCCGGCTGAGGTTCGGCCACCGTCGCCACCGGCTCCGGCTGGGGCTCGGCCACCGTCGCCACCGGCTGGGGCTCGGCCACCGTCGCCACCGGCTGGGGCTGGGCCGTCTCGGCCGCGACCTTCGGCTCCGGGTCGGCCACGACGGTCGCCGTCGCCACCGGCTGGGCGGCCGGCGCAACTGCCTTCGGAGACTCCGTCACGGGAATCTGCTCGAGCCCGGCGATCCTTTCCCGCTCGCTCTCCGTGAGCTTCGACCTGCGCGGCATACCCGCGAAGATGGCATCGAAGCTGGTCAGTGTCCTCAGCCTGGCCTGTTCCATGTAGCCTCGCGCCTCGGCCTCGTGTATGCCGAGAGAGGCGGCCTCGGCGGCGATGACGAGGCCGAGCGCCTCTCCGCCGTTGGCGGCCAGGTACGCGCCCGCGGCATCGCCGGCTCCCTGGAGGTCGCCGGTTCGCCAGCGCGCCTCGGCCAGGTCCAGCGTGCCGGCGGTGTCGAGCTGGTTGCGTCCGGCCAGAGACTCCAGCTGTGCGCGAGCGGTTGTGAGCGAACCAGTCCGCAGGTGGATCCGAGCAAGTCGCAGCAGTAGCGAGGCGTCCTCGACCGGGCCCGGCTCCTCGAGCCCATACGCCGACGGCTCTTCGGAGGAAGAGGCTACGGTCCCTTCAAAATGCTGGGCGGCGACCGGCTCGGCAAGGGACTCGGCCGGTGACTTGGCGACCTGCTGGGCGGCGGCTTCTTCCGGGACCGGCGGCTCGGCGGCGGTTTCGCCAGTGGATGGGCGGTCGGCAACGGCTTCGTCTGGGGCCGGTGACCCGGCGACCTGTTCGGCGGCGGCATCCGGCTCGTCGGTGGAGAATCGGACCAGGATCTCGGCGGGTTCCTCCATCGGCCCGAGCGGCAGCTGCGTCCCGGGCTGATCGTCGGCCGCAACCGGCTCGAGGCTCGGCGGAGTCTGGACCGTCTCGCCCGCGGGTCTGCGGCGCGGCTTGCCGCCGCTTCTCATGCCGGGCCGCCCGGGAGCCTGAGCAGCGATTCGTAATTGCGGCCGCGCCGGGGCGGCGCAACGACCGCAAGACGGAGGGCATCCTCGCGCACCAGCCGGCCGGCCAGGAGCTGGACGCCTTCGCTGGTCACCGCATTGAGCTCCGCCAGGGCCTCTTCGAGCGTCAGGACTCGATCGTGGAGCGCCTCCTGACCGCCCAACCACGAGGCGACATGGCGGGTCTCCTCCATCCGTAACTCGAGCCTGCCGGCCAGGTAGGCCTTCGACAAAGCCAGCTCGCCTTCCGGTACCGCGACGTCGCGGACTCGCGCCAGCTCCTCCAGGATCGCGCCCACCGCGGGCCCGATCTTCCCGGGATCGACCCCTGCCGAGACGACGAAAGCTCCCGCATCGGCATAGTCGACGATGTACGAGCTGACGTCGTAGGCGAGGCCCTTCTCCTCGCGGACGGACTGAAACAACCGGCTGCTCATACCATCCCCGAGGATGGCGTTAAGTACCTCAAGTGTCCAGGCCTCAGGGTCATCCCTGCGGAGACCCGGAAGTCCCAGACAGAACTGCGCCTGCGTCGTGTCGCGACGAACGGACAGGACGCGTTCTCCGGCCGGAAGCGCCGGCGCCGCGCTGAACGACGAGCGACCGGCCTCGCCGGTCCCGAAGGCACGCTCGGCGAGGGCTACGATCTCGGCGTGGGCGATATCCCCCGCGGCCGCGACTACCACGTTGCCGGGCCGGTAGGCGGAGGCCCAGAAGGCCCGAAGGTTGGCCTCCGGCAGGCCTCGAACGCTCTCCTCACTCCCGGCGATCTCCCGGCCGAGGGGCGTGTCGCCGAACATCGCGAGGTCGAAGAGCGTGTGGACATGCTCGCCGGGGTCGTCCAGGTAGGAACGGATCTCCTCCACGATGACGGCCCGCTCGGACTCGATCTCCTCGCTGCGCAGACGCGGTCGAACGATCAGCTCCCCAAGGACGTCCATGCCCCGGGCAGCCTCGCGGAGCGGAACCCGAACCCAGTAGACGGTCGACTCGCGATCGGTTGCGGCATTGAAGCTGCCGCCTACTCCCTCGATGGCCTGCGAGACGGCCCGAGTGGTCGGGTATGCGGCCGTCCCCTTGAACGTTATGTGCTCCATGAAATGGGCCGCGCCCGCCTCCTCGGCCGATTCCAGCCGCGAACCGGCCAGAACGTAGGCGGCAATGGAGACGGAGCGAGCCCCGGCGAGGCGCGCCGTGATGACCCGCGGCCCGCTCGGCAGGGCTGTGCGTTCGTACATCCAGCGAATGCTAGCCGATGACAGCCGAGAGGCGGCGCAGCCGGGTTGCCCGCAGACACGAAGCGGCCGGCGCCCTTCCGGACGCCGGCCGCTTCGAGAGCGCCGAGATCAGTGCCAGACGACCTGGATCCAATCGCGGGCGAAGTAGACGACGAAAGCGATGGTGACGACCCACATGAGCCAGTGGATCTCGCTCCACTTGCGCTTGACGACCTTGAGCAGCGTCCAGGTGATGAACCCGGCGCCGATGCCCACGGTGATGTCGTAGGTCAGAGGCATGAGGATGATCGTGAGGAGAGCCGGCAGCCCGTCCTCGATGTCGGCGACGTTGATGTCCTTGACGAGGGTGAACATCAGGTACCCGACAAGGACCAGGGCCGGGGCGGTGGCCACTCCCGGCACGAGGCCGGCAAGAGGCGAGAGAAGGATCGCAACCAGGAAGAGGGCCCCGGTCACTACCGAAGCGAAGCCTGTTCGGCCACCCTCAGCCACACCGGCCGCGGATTCGATGTAGGTGGTGTTGGAGCTGACGCCGACGGCGCCACCGGCGACGGCCGCCAGCGAGTCGACGATCAGGATCCTGCCGATCCCCGGGACGGAGCCGTCTTCTTCGGCGAGACCTGCCTCGGCGGCGATGCCGGTGACGGTGCCCATCGTGTCGAAGAAGTCACTCAGCATGATCGCGAAGATCGTGAGAATGGCTGTGATCAAAGCCACCTGGTTGAGGGCGCCCACCAGGTCAGGCTGGAAGAGCGTGTCCCACTGCGGCGTCACGGTCCAGTTGGCCGGCGCGGTGGTGATCCCCGTGACATAGGCCAGAACCGACGTCACGAGGATGCTGATGATCAGCGCGGCCTTTATCCGCATGGCGAACAGGACGAAGGTGATGAGCACCCCGACGAGGAATACCCATTGGCTGACTTCGGTGATCGGACGCAGGGAAAGAGGCGGAACCGACCCGTAGGTGGAAGCGGAGCCGGCAATCATGCCGCCGTTGGCCAGTCCGATGAACAGAATGAAGAGGCCGATGCCGACGCCGATGGACCGCTTGAGCGCAAGCGGGACGGCGTTCATGATCGCCTCTCGGAGGCCGACGACGACCAGGATCGTGATGACGACGCCCTCGATCACGATCACGCCCATGGCGGCGTGGGCCGTGTAGCCCTTGGCCGGGAGAGTGAAGGCGACGATGGCGTTGATGCCGAGGCCGGCCGCCAGGGCGAACGGGTAGTTGGCGACCACGCCCATGCCGATGGTCATGATGCCGGCAACCAGGCACGTGCCCGCAGCGACCGCAACGGGGTCGAGTCCGAGCGGCTTGGCGATGATGTTCCCGTTCAGGAAGATGATGTAGGCCATGACCATGAAAGTGGTCAGGCCCGCCCGAGTCTCGGTCAGGATGTTCGTGCCGCGCTCGGCAAACTTAAAGTAGCGCGCTACGGCTTCCAACGGTCTCTCCTCCTGGTAGCTGCCTGATCCTGTCCCACCGATCGGCTAACCACCCGGAGCTCCACCTTGCCGGGCGGCGCTGCCTCCTTGCCGCGCGCGGCGCGGCAGCCTCACCAAGCCCTCGCTCGGGTCGGTCTCCGTCATCTCCTTCGATCACGCTCGCGCGGTTCAGGCTCCCCTACTCGTCCTCGTTGGGATCGGGGCCGAGCAACTCCATCTGGACGTAGCCGGACGTATCGAACCCGAGCTGTTTGGACTCGAGTGCGTCGCCGGCAGGCACTCCGGCGGGCGCGAAATCGATCACCACGGCTTCGTCACCCTGAACCAGGCGATACGAGAGCAACTGGTCGGGACGGGTCTCGAACTCGAGATGCTCGAACGAATCCACGTTCAAGCAGATCGAGAGCGGGGTGAAGAACGTCGAAGTCTCCGGATCGTTCGCCACGATCCGCTCCACCCAACCCAACCCGTGTTGAACCAGTTCGTGGCCGCGGTAGTAGCGGTAGGCCACGGTCTGCTTCTCGAGTGGGCGCAGGACATTGAGTTGGTCGGTCCGGCTTGAGACGATGCCGCGATTGACGAAGAACTTCGCGGGCGGCACGGACGACACCACTCCTCCTGAGGGCAGCGGGGGTGACGATTGGGATGCCGGTGACGGACCCGCGGATCGTAACTCAGCGGTACGAGACGCGACAAGAGGCTGGTGGCCACCGGAAGTCGAGATTCTGCGCCCGGGTCGGTGCTCAACCGGAGCCGGTGCGCGAGGGCGCGCTATCATCGGTCCATGCTTCTGGCCCTCGATATCGGCAACACCAACGTCACGCTTGGCCTCGTCAGCGGAGAGACCATCATGGCCAGCCGCCGGGCGGCGACGCGGGCGGCAAGCACGGCCGACGAGCTCGAGCTTCTCCTCGACGGATTGCTCCACCTCGACGGCGCGTCGCTGGCCGACGTAACCGGCATCTCGCTGGCCTGCGTGGTGCCCGCACTGACGGGCGTGGCCTCTTCGATGGCCGAAAAGCGCGGGCTGCCCCTGATGATCGCCACGGCCGGAAACATGCCCATGCCGATCCGAGTGCAGCGCCCGACCGAAGTCGGTGCGGACCGCCTCGTGAACGGCCTGGCGGTGGCTCGGCTGTACGGCACGCCGGCCGTCGTGGTCGACTTCGGCACGGCGACGACCTTCGACTGCATCGCCCGCGACGGGGCGTACGTCGGGGGAGCCATCACGCCCGGTCTCGAGCTGGGCCTCGAAGCGCTGGCGTCTCGAACCGCCCGCCTGCCCCGGATCGAGCTCGTGGAGCCGCAGAAGGCGATCGGCACCGACACAGTCTCGGCCATGCAGTCGGGCATCGTCCTGGGCTACAGGGCCCTCACCCTGGGTCTGATCGAGCGGATCAAGACCGAACTCGCTCGAACCGAGAAGGTCGACGACTCGAAGATCCAGGTGGTCCTGACCGGCGGCCTGTCGGCCGGACCTTGGGCCCGCCAGCTGCCCGGCATCGACGCCATCGACCCCGAGCTCACGCTGAAGGGCCTGGCCATCCTGTGGGCGGTTGCCAACGGCGAGCCGTCGGCAGCGAGCGACGACACGATCGGCTGGACCGGCAGCGCGGCCGGGTCGATCCACGTCATCTCGGAGCCAGAAGCATGACCGAACACACGGGCCGCCTTCAGGACCGCCGCATCGCCCTCGGGATCACCGGCTCAATTGCCGCTTACAAGGCGGTCGACCTGCTCCGCCTGCTCCAGGCCGAAGGAGCGGATGTCCGCGTCCTGATGACCGCCTCGGCGACCGAGTTCGTCGGCACGCTGACGCTCGAGACCCTGAGCCGGCACCCGGTCGACTCCGACGTCCTGGCCCTGCAGGCGGACGGTCGGATTGGTCACATCAGTACCGCTCATGACGTGGAGGCGATCGTGGTGGCTCCCGCCACGGCCCATTGGCTCGGGGCCATGGCTAACGGCGCGGCCGGCGATTCGATCACCGCCGCCTGCCTGGCGACCTCGGTTCCGGTGATCGTGGCTCCGGCAATGGATGGCAGTATGTACGCCCATCCGGCGACGCAGGCCAACGTTGCCCGGCTGCGCGAGTTCGGCTACCACCTGGTGGAGCCGGAGCTTGGGCTGCTCGCTTCGGGCATGGTGGGCCAGGGACGGCTCGCGTCACTGGACCGCATCGTCGACGCGACGGTCCGAGCGCTGGCTGAGGCTTCGGCGCCCGTTGGGGGCGCGCCGGACGGGGCAGCCTCCCATGGTGACGGCCCGGGCAAGCCGGCTTCAGCCGCGCCGTCGCGCACCGATCTCGCCGGCCGCCACGTTGTCGTCACCGCCGGCGGTACCGCCGAGCCGATCGACCCCGTCCGATTCGTCGGCAATCGGTCGAGCGGCAAGATGGGCATCGCCATCGCCGAGGAGGCGCTCGATCGGGGTGCGGCCGTGACGCTCGTTCTCGGCAATCACACCGCCGAGCCGCCCGCCGGAGCCCACGTCGCGCACGCCGAGACTGCCGCCGAGATGGAGGCCGAGCTGCGCGCCCTGACCCCACCAAGCGGCCCGCGCTTCGACGTCCTGGTCATGGCCGCCGCCGTGGCCGACTTCCGGCCGCACAGCCCATCCGGCAAGAAGGTCAGTCGCTCGTCCGGGATGACCCTCGAGCTGGATGCCACGCCCGATCTCCTGGCGGCAACGGCAGAGCGGGTTCGCACCAGCATCCGCGCCCCGGGCATCCGCCGTCCGGTTCTCGTCGGCTTCGCGGCCGAGACCGGCTCGTTGGAGCGTGCCGAGGAGAAACTCCGCGCCAAGGGAGTGGATCTGCTCGTCGCCAACGACGTGACCGAGCCGGGCTCCGGCTTCGGCACCGACACGAACAAGGTGACGATCTATGCGTCGGACGGGTCGTCCGAGGAGCTGCCGCTGATGTCCAAGCGCGAGGTGGCCGAGCTCCTCCTGGATCGCGTCGTGGTCCGCCTGGCTGCTTGGGCAAGCGATAGCGCTGCGCTCGCGGAGACGAACGGATGAGCCACGTGCCCTCGCCGCAGAAGGCCTCGCGACTGACGATCGCTTCGATCGCCCGGCTGTACGCCGACGGCGAGCGAATCGCCATGCTGACCGCATATGACTACCTCACCGCCCGGATCCTGGACGAGGCCGGCATCCCCATGCTGCTCGTGGGCGACTCGCTGGGCCAGGTCATCCTCGGCTACGACAGCACCGTCCGCGTGACGATGACGGAGATGCTCCACCACACCAAGGCCGTGGTTCGAGGCACCAGCCGGGCCCTGGTCGTGGCCGACATGCCGTTCCTCTCCTACGGCGTCACCCCGGAGGCAAGCCTGGAGAACGCGGGCATTCTGATGCGGGAGGGCGGTGCCGGCGCCGTGAAGCTGGAGGGCGGCGAGCGCAGCGCCAAGACCATCGAGACGATCGTGCGAGCCGGCATCCCCGTCATGGGCCACATCGGCCTCACGCCCCAATCGATCCACCAGCTGGGCGGGCATCGCGTCCAGGGCAAGACGCGCGCCGCCGGCCGCCAGCTCCTGGCCGACGCGCTGGCCGTTCAGCAGGCCGGCGCCTTCGGCATGGTCCTGGAGCTGGTCCCAGAGCAGCTGGCCGCGGCAATCACCGACCGACTCCACGTCCCCACGATCGGCATCGGGGCGGGAGCCGGCTGCTCCGGCCAGGTCCAGGTGATCACCGACCTACTCGGCATGAGCGCGGAATTCACGCCCAAGCACGCTCGCCACTACACCGAGCTCCATGCCATCATCAAGGCGGCCGCCGAGGCCTACCGGAGCGACGTCGCCAGTGGCGCCTTCCCAGGGCCGGATGAGAGCAGCCGAATGGACGATGCGACCCTGGACGAGGTACTCGGACGGACCGCGCTGGACCGCCCCGAAGGGGTCGAGACCGGTTCCGGGATCCCGCTCGACCGAGACCTCTAGCGTCATGGCGGAAGCCACCCCGGGTCCGGGGGCGATGCTCCGGCCGCGTGTCATTCGAACGCGGACGGACCTGCGCGCCGCCCTGGCGACCGCCCCACGACCGATCGGCCTCGTGCCTACGATGGGCGCGCTGCACGAGGGCCACGCCTCGCTGATCCGCCGCGCCCGCGCCGAGAGCGCCACCGTCGTGGCGACGATCTTCGTCAACCCGCGCCAGTTCAACGAAACAGCCGACTTCGAGAGGTACCCGCGCGACGAGGCCTCGGACCTGGCGATCGCGGGTGAGGCCGGGGTCGACATCGTATTCATCCCCACCGTGGAAGAGGTCTATCCGGCCGGATTCCAGACGACGGTCAGAGTCGGGGCCCTGACCGAGCCGCTGGAGGGCGCCGCTCGTCCGGGCCATCTCGAGGGCGTCACGACTGTCGTGGCGATCCTGCTTTGCCTGGTCGGAGCGGAGCGCGCCTACTTCGGCCAGAAGGACGCCCAGCAGCTCCTCGTAGTCCGGCGCATGGCCCTGGACCTGGGCATCGCCACCGAGATCTTGGCCTGCCCGATAGTGCGCGAGCCCGACGGCCTCGCGATGAGCTCGCGAAACATGCGACTCACGCCCGAGCAGCGGGCGGCCGCCCCGGTTCTGCGAGCCTCATTGCTGGCCGCCCGCGCAGCGTACGAGGCCGGCGAGAAGGACGGCGAGGCGCTGCGTGCGGCGATCCGCGAAGTCCTCGCGGCGGAGCCGCTCGCGGTGCCCGAGTACGTGAGCTGCGCGGATCCGGTTACCCTCCGGGAGCTGGCGCGAGTCGAGGGCCCGGCCCTGCTGTCGCTGGCCGTGCGCTTCGGCAGCGTCCGCCTGATCGACAACGATCCTCTGCCGTAACTGCCACCTCCCGGCTGGCATTCCCCAGCCGCGCCACTCCGCCGCCGCGCCACTCCCAGGGAACCGCCAAACCCTCCCGGACGTCTGCCCCTCGAACGGCCGATCTCTCGGCCTCGACGATACCGGAGGGCGGACCCGTGACGATGAACGAATTCAGACCCCTCGAAGGCGGTCCTGAGCCCAAGTCCAGCCCGGGCGCAGAGACGTCATCCCAGGGCTCCCACTCCCCGAGAAGCGGCATCGTGTCCCGCATGCTGGGTCGGCGCGCCATCATCAGGACGCTCGCCCTGGCAGCCGTGGCGGCCGTGATCGCCGGGGCCTACATCCTGGGCAGTCCGGCCGGATCCGCAGCGACTCTCAGCGCACAACGCCTGTCCATGGCCGAAAGCCAGTCTTACTCCGGCAACGGCGCCGTCCCATTCGCGGCCGCGACCGCCGCCGCTGCCGTACCGGCCCCGGCGGCCGGAGACGCCGGCAAGACCACGGACCAGAACACGGCCGTTGAGCTCAGCCCGCAGGACCAGTTGCTCGCCCCGCTCGACGCGTCACTCATCGTCAAGACGGGCCAGCTCTCCCTCGAGGTCACCGACCTGGACAAGGCCGTGACACAGGCCCGGTCGGCGGTCACCGCCCTGGGAGGTTCCGTCAGCTCGTCCAACCGTTCGGGAACCGGTGACTACGCCGCCGCATCCGTCACATACCGCGTGCCGGCCGGCCGCTGGGATGACGCCTTTGATGCGCTGCGAAAAGTCGGCTCGAAGACCCTTTCGGAGCAGACAGACACGAGCGACGTCACATCGCAGGTGGTGGACCTCCAGGCCCGGCTCGACAACCTGAAGTCGACCGAGAGCGCGCTCCAGGCAATCATGGCCAAGGCAGTCGCCATTGCGGACGTGATCGCCGTCGAGAGCCAGCTCAGCCAGACCCAGGGCCAGATCGAACAGCTCACAGCCCAGCGCGACCATCTCAAGGACCAGGCGCAGATGAGCACGCTCACGGTCACGTTCCAGCTCCCGGCCAAGACAGTGACGTCGCAGGCAACGCAGGACTGGACTCTGGGCAGCCAGGTCGATGAGGCCGCGGCAGCCCTGGTCCGCATCGGACAGGGTCTGGCGACGATGGGCGTTTGGGCCCTGGTCGTGGTCCTGCCGATCGGATTCTGCCTCCTCATCCTGCTGGCTCTCTTCACTCTCGCTCGCCGCATCCTGGGCCGGGGACGGAACCGGAGCGCGGCAACGCCGGCATGAGACGCCTGCCCGCGGTCCTGGCGGCCGCTGCCCTGCTGGCGGCGGCCGTTCTGGTCGGCTCGTTCGGTGGGGGCTCCCACTCTCACCGCTTCCAGGCCGGCCAGGGTCCGGTCGCGCCGCACCAGCGGGCAGCGCAGCCATCGTGGTGGATCTGCGCGGCAGCTACAGAAGCCCGTGGGCCCTGCTAGCGGCAGCGGCGGTGGCATTCGGTGAACCGGGAACGCCTACGAAACGCAATCATGGATAGGATCCCGCGCGGACGTGCCGGCGGGTCCAGGGGACCATCGAGAGGGACACGATGCGAAGCAAAGGATTCCTTGCCGCGGCGCTCATCCTCGTGACGCTCGCGGCGATCGGCTGCAGCAGCAGCTCCGCAACTCCGGGTTACGGCTATCCCGTCCCCGAGCCGGCGGCTACCCCGGCCGGCCTGCCCGACCAGGGCTTCGCCGCGGCCACACCGGCGCCGGCGGCAAGCCCGGCCAGCGGGGCCGACACGACCGGCGGCATCACCCTGCAGACCGGCGCTCCGGGCGCCGCCGCCCCCGAGGACCGCATCATCAAGACGGGCTCCATAACGATCGAAGTGGCCGACATCGACCTCTCCGTCGCCGAGGCCACCGACAAGATGCACGGCTTGGGCGGCTGGATGGCCGGTTCGGACCGCACTACCTCCTCCGGCAGCGGCAGCCTGGCCTCGGTCACATACCGCGTGCCGGTGGCTAGCTTCGAAACTGCCGTAGGCGTGATGCGCCAGCTCGGCAAGAAGGTCCTCGCCGAGCACAGCGACTCCCAGTCGGTCGGCGGCCAGATCGTCGACCTTCAGGCCCGCATCGACAACTTGAAGGCCTCGGAGAAGGCAATCCAGGCGATCATGGACAAGGCCACGACCATTGCGGATGTCCTCAGCGTTCAGCAGCGCCTCTCCGACGTCCAGGGCCAGATCGAGGAGCTGACGGCGCAGCTGGCAGGCCTGACCGACCAGTCGGCCTACAGCACCCTGACGGTCATCTTCGAAGTGCCGGCACCCGGCGCGAGCCCAACCCCGACTCCACAGCCTTCCGCTACGCCGGGGCCGTGGAGCGCGGGCGAGCAATTCAATCAGGCGGCGGCCGAGCTCGGCGGCGTGGGCCAGAACGCGGCCACGGCCGCGATCTGGGTCATCGTCCTGGTCCTGCCCGTGGCCCTGGCTCTCCTGCTGCTCCTTGTCGTGCTGATCCTCATCGCCAGGGTCCTCGACCCGCTCCGGCGCCGCTGGCTGCCGTTCACGGTCGCTCAGCCGGTCCAGCACCGCCAGTTCGGCTGGGGATCCCCTTATCCGGCACAGGCACCCCTGCCACCGTCACCGGCAACGTGGCCGACTCCGGGGCCGGCGCCGACAGCGCCGCCTGCCGAACCGCCCGGATCCGCAGCGCCCGGTATCGATCCAGAGAAGCCACAGACCTGACGCCACGCCCTCAACAGCAGGACGGCCGCCTACGGGCGGCCGTCCCCTTACTACGTGGGCACTCGGAAGCGGAACCTAGCTCCGGCTGATCGTCTTTCGCTCCACGAGCTGGATCGCGTCCCGCAGCCGGCCCACGGTCTCGGTATCTACCGTGTCCGGCCCGAGGTAGGGCCCAAGCCGCTCGAGTATGTCGACGACGAGCCCAAAGAAGACGCTGGCGTCCGCGAGGAAGAACTGCGGCTCGTTGTTGTAACGGACCAGGGTCAGCCGGCCCTGGAGCACCTGCCGCTCGTCGGCGTGGGCGATCTGAGTCGAGAAGTTGTGGCCCTGGATGCCGTCGGGGTTGTTCAGGTAGTTGAGTGCGTTGTCGATCGCCAGTCCGAAGCGCGCTCGCCAGGCAACCATTCGCTCCTGGACCTCGGGCGGGATTCGCACTTCGGCGGTTTCGTCGAAGACCTCGGGCGTTACCGTCAGGAGCCCAACCAGCGTTGCGCCAGCCCGCGCCCCGAGCATCACCTGGAGCGACCTTTCGAGGGTGAAGACCTCGGAGTCGAAGCGCGGACTGGTTATGACGTCGGTGAGGAGGTCCTCGACGTTGTCGAGCACGCCCGGTTCGGCCAGGGCGTTGGCCAGGTGGAGGGTCTCCTCCTTGAACAGGAACTTCTCTTCGTGGTCGAGCATGAATGCTCCTATCCCGAGCGGCTCCGCGTCCGCGGTGCGCTCGAACCGGGGCCCGCGTTCGGCCCCGGATGGTAGCACCACGGGTTCCAGGAGCGGAGCGACCGACCTAGAAGCCGCCCCCTCCGCCCAGGAAACCGATGCCTATCATGCCGCCGTTTGCGGCGATGACACGCAGGTCTTCCTCCGTCGGCTTCACCCGCCCGCCCTGCACGGCCCGCAGCCGCGCGTAGCACTCGTCGCAGAGGAAGACCTTGCCGCCCTCCGGCCGGGCGGCCTCGTGCCGCTCCCCAAAGAGGGCGCTGCCGACGGAGGTGTCCTCGCCGCATGCCGCGCAGGGTTCGTTCTCCGTCATCTCGAGCCTCCCAACGTCGGTCCGTAAATCGTGGACCATTTGACGAGCATACGCCACTCGTATGACTCCGCCGCAGTAAGCCAGGGTCGCGAGCGGGCATCGGCCGCTTGCGAAGACGAAGAGCGGCCCCAACGCGAGGGGGTACGTCGGGGCCGCAAGGAGATAGCCGAGTCCTAGTCTACGGATAGAGACCTCGCACGGACGTGGCGTCCGCGACTCGCTGGACGGCCAGCAAGTAGGCCGCCGTTCGCATGTTCACCTTCTGCCCGAGGCTCATATCGAGCGTACCGGCGAAGGCCTTGGTCATGACGGCCCGTAGCTTCTCGTTGACATGTTCGATGTTCCAGAAATCTCGTTCCAGATCCTGGACCCATTCGAAGTAG
>PMIP01000070.1 GCA_003158295.1 Chloroflexota bacterium
ACGCCGACGAACATCTCGACGAACTCGGATCCCGAAATGGAGAAGAAGGGAACACCCGCCTCGCCGGCCACGGCTCTCGCCAGGAGGGTCTTGCCCGTTCCCGGAGGACCCACGAGCAGCACGCCACGTGGGATTCGAGCACCCAGGGAGTTGAACTTCTCCGGGTACTTCAGGAATTCGACGACCTCTTGGAGGTCCGTTTTGGCCTCATCGACGCCTGCCACGTCAGCGAATGTCACGACGGTCTTGTTGCCCAGGAACATGCGCGCTCGGCTCTTGCCGAAGCTCAACGCCTGGTTGTTGGTGCCCTGTGCCTGGCGCATGAAGAAGGCGATGAACAGGACGACGATGACCACCGGCACAAGGGTGGTGGCGATCAGCACGATCCAGCCGGTGTCGGCCGGTTTCTGGACCGTGTAGTCGATCTTGGGACCGGACGGATTCCAGGATTCGATCACGGCCGACTCGCCGGACGCGGGCGAATCCGACTGGACGGTGTAGGTGGTCTTGTTGGCGTCGTTCCTCGTCACCGTCAGAGTGGTGTCCTGGCGGACGACTGTGGTCACCAGGCCGGCCTTGACGTCCGACTCGAAGTCCGAATACGACTTGGGGGCGGGCTGGCTCGGCTGGATGAGCGCGTAGAGAAGGGCGGCGGTGGCGGCAACGAGAACGAGCATAACGATCCCGTTGCGCATGAAACGCGTGTTCAAGGTGTAACGGAGCCTCCGGATCTGGGCGGTCGGTCAGGGCCCGATCCGCCGCCGCAGTATACGCCCGAGGGATTTATGGCCCCCCGGAGCCACTCTCGAGACGCGAGCCCGAACCGAGGGGTCGCGAACCGCGCGACGCCTCACATGTCAAGACCCCTCATGGATGCCGAATGTTCGGCCGCCGCACCGATAGGGCGACATGTCCCAACCCGCGAGCCGGGCGCCTACCGGGTTGTCTCGGGACGCGGAGCCCCCGCAGCACCGGACGACGGACGGCCCGGGAGGTCACCCGGGCCGTCGGAGAGGACATTGGTAGCGGAGACTGGATTTGAACCAGTGACCAAGGGCTTATGAGTCCCCTGCTCTACCACTGAGCTACTCCGCCGTGGCGCGGCGTAGTGTACCGGATGCACTCGGGCGAGGCCACGGCGAGCGGCCCGTTTGCCGGCCCGCCGAGCACGACGACCGAGGGCTCGCCCGGTCCGGTTCAGCCGCGGCCGAGCAGCTCGAGGGCGGGGGCCAGGCCCTCCAGCGACTCGATCGTGATGGGGTCAACGACGAGCTGGACGTGCTTCACCCCGGCACGGGCGTAACGACGCAGTTCCTCGGCGATGATCTCGGGTGGGCCCTTCAAAGGATTGGGGGTCCTGTCCAGGCCTTCACCCTGCCAGCGTCCCTTGCCTCCGGGCATCCGCACCAGCACTACGACCGTGGCGTCGACGGTAGAAGGGTCCCGGCCCACTTTCTCGCATGCGGCGGCCACAAGGGCCCGGGGCGGCGCCACTCCTTCGGGGCTGTTGTGCGTGTCGGTGTGCCAGACGTTCCACGCGGTGACGTATGGCAACGTGATTTCGAGCATGCGCTCCCCCACCGACCCGATCATCAGCGGAGGGCCGCCGGGCCTCGGCTTGGGCGCGAGCTGGCAGTCGCGAGCGCTGAAGTACTCGCCCTCGAAGTCGATCTCCCCTTCCTGCAAGAGCGTGCGAATGATCGTGAAGGCCTCACGGAAGCGCGAGATTCGATGGTCGAACGGAACGCCGTAGCCACGGAACTCGACCTCGTTCCAGCCGGCGCCCAGGCCCAGGACCAGCCGCCCGCCGGAGATCTCGTCCACCGTGGCCGCCTTCTTGGCCAGGACCGCCGGATTGTAGAAGCCGACCGGCGTCACCAGCGGCCCGAGCTCCACACGCGACGTCATGGCCGCGGCGGCCGCCAGCACCGACCAGGCGTCCCAGGGTGCGTTCGCCTCTCCGTCGGGTGTGTGGTACAGGAAGTGGTCGCCGGTCCAGATCGAATCGAACCCCAGCTCCTCGATCCTCCGGATCATCGCCGCGAGTTCGGGCCATCGAACCGGTCGCTCGATCTCGGGTAGCTGGATTCCGACCTTGATGGGACGGTTGCCCCCGGTCTGGGTCGTTGTCACGGCCGAATCGTAGCGCGGACGGCTAAGGCTGCGATCCGAACAACACCTGCAACCACGTGTCCAACGGCCCATCCGCCTGCGGCTGCGTGTCGGGTCGTATGCCGACCGTGCCGGGTGCATCGGACGGCAGCGGCGCGGCGCTCGTATCGATGGTGAATGGGATCTCCCGCGGCGCGCCGAGGAGGTACCCGCGAGCCATCTGCGCGATGAATGCCGGCTGCTTTATCAGCTTCAGCTCCGCATCCAGCGAAACGATGTCGCGCTGCATGGCCGCGTTTCGGGCCCGCATCTGATCGGCCTGGTTTGAGGCTGCGGTGGCATCGCCGACCTGCCGGGCAAAGACGCCGACGAGCCACAGGGCGACGAGGCCGGCTACCAGAAGCGCGAGGCGGCGCCTGGTGAAGGGAAGGGGCGTTCCCCCGTCCGACGGCGGTCGAGCTCCGAGGTCCTCCGGCGGTGGCTCGAGAGCGCGTCCGTGCATTTCTGAATCGTAGCTGTGCGCAGCTGACGTGTCAACACGAGTTGACGCTTGATTACGCTGCTACACTGTCACCACTTTCGCACGGGCGTTCTGTTTGAGGTGCGCTATGCGCTACTACGAACCGGCCGGCACCGAGGCCGTCCTGGACCGAATCCTGGACGAGCCTTCCCTCTCCGGTGGCGTGGTCCACCACGCCCTCATCCCGGCCAGACCGGCCGATTTCGTGCCGATGCCGGATTGGCTGGACCCGCGCCTCCGCGCCGGTCTGGCGGCGCGTGGAGTGGAGCGGTTGTACCGGCATCAAGCCGAGGCGATCGACGCGGTCCGCAAGGGCGAGGACGTCGTCGTGGTCACGCCTACCGCGTCGGGCAAGTCCCTGTGCTACCTCGTGCCCACGCTCCAGGCCCTGGCCGACGATCCGACAGCGCGAGCGCTGTACCTATTCCCCACCAAGGCGCTCGGCCAGGACCAGGTCGCCGAGCTCGGTGAGCTGAGCCGCGCCGCCGGCCTCCAAATCAACGCCTCGACCTACGACGGCGACACGCCGAACCCGATCCGCTCGGCCATACGGTCGGCCGGGCAAGTCGTGGTCACCAACCCGGACATGCTCCACGCCGCGATCCTGCCGCACCACACCAAGTGGTTCCAGCTCTTCGAGCAGCTTCAGATCATCGTCGTCGACGAGCTGCACACGTACCGGGGCCTTTTCGGCAGCCACGTGGCCAACGTCCTGCGGCGCCTGCTGCGCATCTGCGCCCACTACGGTTCGCATCCGGTGATCGTGTGCTGCTCGGCCACGATCGGCAATCCGGCGGAGCTGGCGGCCACCCTGACGGGCCGCGTGCCGCTTCTGGTGGATCGGAACGGCGCCCCATCCGGCCAGCGCCACGTCCTTCTGGTCCAACCGCCCCTTCTCGATCCCGCCACCGGAGCTCGCGGATCGGCCACAACGCTCGCCACTCGGTGGGCCCTTCCGTTCCTTCGGGCCGCCCGTCAGACCCTCGTCTTCGGCCGCTCTCGAGTCGGAGTGGAGCTGATGCTCTCCAACCTGCGGGAGGCCCTGCGCCTCGGCGAAGGTCCCCGCAGCCGGATCCGCGGCTATCGCGGCGGATATCTACCCACGGAAAGGCGGGCCGTTGAACGCGGCCTGCGCAATGGTGAGCTGCTCGGCGTGGTCAGCACCAACGCCCTGGAGCTGGGCGTGGACGTCGGTCAGCTGGATGTCTCGATCCTGGCCGGGTATCCGGGCTCGATCGCCGCCACGTGGCAGCAGATGGGCCGCGCCGGCAGGCGAGCCGGGACGAGCGTCTCGGTCCTCATCGCGGGAGGCGGGCCGGTCGATCGCTATGTCGTCGAGCACCCGGCGTTCCTGCTCGCCTCCACGCCTGAGGAAGCTCGGCTGGATCCGGACAACCTCCACGTCCTGCTCGGCCACCTCAAGGCCGCCTGCTTCGAGCTCCCGTTCGAGCCGGGCGAGCGTTTCGGCCCATCGGAGGCGGAGCCCCTGCTGGCGTTCCTCGCCGAAGAGGGCCACGTCCGCCTGGCCGGCGACGACCGCTGGTACTGGTCCAGTGACAACTTCCCGGCCTCGTCCGTATCGCTGCGGGCCGCGGCCGAGGAGAACGTCGTGATCATCGACACGACTCCGGACCGGCCGCGCGTCATCGGCGAGATCGACATCTTCGCCGCTCAGACGCTCGTCCACGAAGACGCGATCTACCTGCACGAGTCGGTCCAGTTCCACGTGGACAAGCTCGACTGGGACGAGCGCAAGGCCTACGTCCGGCGCGTCGACGTCGACCACTACACCTATGCGGACCGGGCCGTGACGTTGAAGCCGCTCGAGACATTCGCCTCGGCGCCGGCCACCGGCGGGGAGCGGGCCCACGGCGAGGTGATGGTTTCGAGCCTGGTGAGCATGTTCAAGAAGCTCAAGTTCGGGACCGACGAGAACCTGGGCTGGGGGCCCGTCCACCTGCCGGAGATAGAGCTCCAGACCACGGCCTACTGGCTCATGCTCGGCGCGGCCGCGGAGGGCTGGCGGAGAGCGGATCTGGACGTGGCCCTGCTCGGCGTCGGCCGGGCGATGCAGGCCGTGGCGGCGGTGCTGCTGATGGTCGATCCACGCGACCTCGGGCTGGTCAGCCAGGTGCGCTCGCCGCACAACCAGTCGCCGACGGTCTACCTCTATGAAGCGGTTCCGGGCGGCGTCGGGCTCTCGGAGCGCCTCTTCGAACGCCACGCGGAGCTGGTCGCGGGTGCCGCGGACCTCATTGCCGGATGCGCCTGTGAGAGCGGCTGCCCGGCCTGCACCGGCCCTCGCCTGGAGGCGGGCGTCGACGCCAGGGCACTCGCCCTGCGCCTGCTCAGGACTCTGGCGATCGATGTCGAGGCAGCCGGGACGACACCGGTGGCGGCGGCATGACCGTCGATGGGACGCGCCTTCGGCGCCGCCTGGACGACCTGCGCCGCGACCGACCCACCGTTGGCCCTTCGGATCGCGGAGACGGAATGGATCAGGAGATCCGGCGGGCGATCGCGGCGATCGTGGCCGCCGGCGAGCCCGCCGGTCCGCCGCAGCCGGTCTGGCGGGAGGTCCCGGCGGTGGATCGCGAGTCGCTGGCCAGGCGGATGGCCCAGGGCCTGGATGGCGACGCGATCCAGACGCCTCACGGCTGGTACGTCCGACGGGAGCTCCGGCCCGTCTACCTGCCGCTGGATCGGGGCCGTCTGGCGGGCCTGCCGGGCATGCCTACTGCCGGCACTCCCCTGCTCTGCCTGGACACCGAGACGACCGGCCTCGGCAGCGCCGCCGGAACGGTCGCCTTCCTCGTCGGCATCGGCTGGTGGCAGAACGACCGGCTCCGGCTCCTGCAACTCCTCCTGCCGGACCATTCGGAAGAAGGAGCGCTCCTCGACGCCCTGACTGACTCGGTGCCGCCTGAGGCCTGTCTCGTGACTTACAACGGCCGGACCTTCGACTGGCCGCTCCTGGAAACGCGCTATCGCATGAGTCGCAGGGTGCCGCCCCCCGTCTCCGGGCATCTCGACCTGCTCCTGCTCGTGCGGCGCCTCTTCCGCTACCGCCTCCCCGACGCCCGCCTCCAGACGGTGGAACGACACCTCCTCCGGCGCCACCGCGCCCCGGACATCCCATCCTGGGAGATTCCGGCCGTCTACCACTCGTTCCTGCGCGGCGGACCCGCCGGTCCCATCCGCGTAGTGGCCCGCCACAACGCCGAGGACGTGATCACCCTGGGTCGGATCCTGGCTCACCTCGAGCGGGGATACGGCGAGGGGGAGGCGCGGCGCTGGGCGCCGCCGGGAGATCTTGTGCGCCTGGCCCGCCTCTTCCGCCACGAGGCTCGCTTCGACGAGGCCGTGGCCTGCCTAGAGACGGCCGGCGGAGCGGAGACGGCCGAGGATCCGGACGTTGCCGTCGCGACCGTCGAGCTGGCACGGCTGCTCCGCCGCATGGGCCGCCTGGCCGAAGCGGGCGTGGCATGGAGCCGCCTTGTTGCCGCGAGCGGTCCCCTGGCCGCGCTCGGCTGGATCGAGCTGGCCAAGGAGCGCGAGCATCGCGAGCGCAACCTCGCGGAGGCGTGGGCCGCCACGGATGAGGCCCTGCTGGCCCTGTACCGCAGTCGCGGGCATGGCTCGGCGATGCTCAGGCGCGGCCTGGAGGCGGACATATCCAAACGCCGCGCTCGCCTCGCCCGACGCCTCGAGCGCCAGGGCCTCTAGCTCGGACTTCGATCTCCGGCGCCACTTCGCACGAGGCGGGAGGCCACCGCTGCCTTCGACGGGACCCCACCCAATCCCACTCCCTCGACCGCGAGAGAGCCGCCGGCCGCGGCGAACCGCAGATTCCGCGGCGTGGCCAGCTCCCCTGTGGTCATCCACGCGACCATCAGGGCGGCCAGGAAGACGTCGCCGGCGCCCGTAGGATCCTCGACCACATCCGAGCCCAGGGCCGTGTACCGGATGAGGCGCGGCCCGTCGATCGCCAGCCCGCCATGGGCTCCGGCCGTCATCACGATCGTGGCCGCAGCGGCCAGCCGCCGGAGGGCGGCCAGCTCGAAGTCCGGCGGCAGATCGTCCACGCTCGCGCACACCAGCCCGGAACGGCGAGCAAGGGGCGAGGCCGCCGGCCTCCTGCGCGTCATCCAGCCATCCGCACCGAAGTCGCGCAACAACCCCTGCCAGCCCAGGCCTACGCGCGTATCCGGCGGGGGCACTCCGGCCCACTCGTCGGGTAGTTCTCCGGCGATCGGGACCAGGAGCCACCCGCCCGCGCCGCGCCACCCATCGGGCAGCGCCGCGAGCGGCATGGCGTCGCTGATGGAACGCCAGCGCTGGCGCCGGTGGCCATCCGTCTCGATGTTCTCGAAGACCGGGCCTCGCTCCAGCGCCACCCGACGTAATTGGACTCCCGCAAGCGACAGCCAGTCCAGTTCGGCGGCATCCGCCGCCAGATCGTCGACGCCCAGCAGGCAGCCGACGCGCAGTCCCAGTCGGGCCGCCGCAAGAGAGCAGTAGGCCGCCGAGCCACCGAGCCGCCAGCCTCTCGGGTCGCCCTCCGTCAGATCGCGGGAAGCCGCGCCGACCACCACCAGATCGAGCTGCTCCGCGGGCGGGGTCCCGACCGTCGGGGAAGCTTCCGACCGAGCGGGTCCGATCGGCGGGCCAGCGTATACTCGGCGCGCTTCGGGCATCCATCTCCTTTGGAGTCGAACCGTGTTCTTCTACGAACTTCGTGAGGGCGACAACGACATCTTCGCCGACGTGCTGCTTCTCCGCGAGGAGGAGATGGACCCTGACTCCTTCTTCGAGCTCGTGCAGTCGATCCGCCTTCGGATCCAGAACACGTTCGTGCGGGACACGCTGATCGAGGCCATCGCGGAAGAGCTCGAGCGCGACCACCAGTTCGTCGCCATCTCCGACGAGCGCCTCTCCGCGTCGGTCAACGTCTCCAAGATCGACGACAACAACTACCTGGCCGAGCTGGATCCGGACGACGAGGACGACGAAATGCCTGACTACAAGGGCATCTTCGTGGACCTGCTCCGCGACGACAACCGCCCCAACTGACCGCCGGCTACTTGCTGAAGAGGACCTCGATCACGTCGCCGTCGCGGACCGTGTAGGTCTTCCCCTCCGATCGAAGCTTGCCGTGCTTACGGGCCTCGGCGGTGGACCTGAGGGCCAGCAGATCCTCGTAGGGAACGACCTCGGCTCGAATAAACCCCTTGGCCAGGTCGGTGTGGATGACCCCGGCAGCGTCCACCGATGACGAGCCGTCCGGTACGGGCCAGGCTCGAACCTCGTCCGGACCCGCTGTCAGGAACGAGATGAGGCCGAGCAGCCGATAGCTGAGGCGGATGACCCGGTCGAGACTCGACTCGTGCAGGCCGAGCTCGTCCATGAAGACGGCGGCCTCGTCCGGCTCGAGCTCCCCGAGCTCCATCTCGATCTTGGCCGACAGTGCGTCCACCAGTGTGTGTTGATGCCCGTATCGCGCGCTCATCCCGGCCACTATCTCGGCCTCGCGCGGCAGATCGGCCTCTCCGACGTTCAACAGGACCAGGACGGGTTTCTGGGTCAGGAACCGGAACCCGCGGATCGACTTCTCCTCCTCCGGATCGATGGCCTGGTCGCGCAGCGGCCGCCCCTCCAGCAACGGCTCGTGCAGTCTCTTCAGCAGCGCCAATTCACGATCGTTGGCGTCCCGTTCCGCCGGCGTTCCGTGATGGCCGCTCCCGTGCAGGCGTTCGATGCGCTTCTCCATGACCGAAAGGTCGGCCAGGATGAACTCCAGGTCGAGTCGCTCCAGGTCGCGCCAGGCGTCGACCGAACCCTCTGGGTGCGGTACGGCCGGGTCTTCGAAGGCCCGCACAACGTGCAGCAAGGCGTCGGCCTCGCGCAGTCGAGCCAGCTGGTCGGCCGGGAGCTCCTCCGTGCCAACTCGTCCTTCGCTCGACGCCGGAGGCGCAGGGAGGTCGAAGTAGGTGACGTCGGCGTGGATGATCTTGCGGGGCTTGAAGATCTCGGCCAGCCGATCGAGCCGCTCGTCCGGCACCTTGACTGTTCCGACGTGCAGCTCCATGCCGCCGTACCCGCCGGTCTGGGCGTGACCCCTCGTCAGGGTGTTGAAGACGGTCGTCTTCCCCGAGCCGGCCAGCCCGACGATGGCGATCTGCATGTGCTCAAGACCTCCATAGGGCTCGTGCTCCTGCGCCGGCACATGCTAGCGGACGGCCTCAGTAGCCCGCGGCCAGATCGACGAGGTATTCCAGCGGCTGGCCGGCGCGGTAACGGTGCAGGTTGTCGCAGAAAACATCGAAAGTGCGGCCCAGGACCGCGTCGCTGGACCAGGAGGTATGCGGCGTGACGATACAGTTGGAGAGCCGATAGAACGGCGAAGTCTCGGGCAGGGGCTCGTCGCGGAACGTATCCAGGACCGCGCCGCCGAGCTGCCCGCCACGGAGCGCCCGAAGCAGCGCCACTTCGTCCACCAGCGCCCCACGGGCGACGTTGATGAGCCAGGCTCCGGGCTTGAAGCATGCCAGTCTCTCGTCGTCGATGAGCGCCTCGGTTTCAACGGTCAGCGGCAACGCGACCACGACGAAATCGGAGACGGCCAAGAGCTCCTGCAGGGCCTCGAGATCTCCCAGCACCTCGACCCCCGGCACAGGAGCCGCCTCGGGGCGGCGTCGAACGGCCACGATCCTTGGCCCGAACGGACTCGCAAGCCTGGCCACTTCGCAACCGATGTCCCCCACGCCGAGTAGCCCGATCGTCGTATCCGCCATTTCGACCGCCTCGATCGGCTGCCACGTCCGCTCACGCTGCAGCTCCATCAGCTGCGGCAGCCTCCGGCAGATCGCCAGGATCATCGTCATGACGTACTCGGCGATCGGCACGCCGAAGACTCCTCGACCATTGGTCACGGTCAGGCCGCGCAACCGGACGCACGGCGTCAGCATCGACTCCACTCCGACCGACACCGAGTGAATCCAGCGCAGCTTGGGGGCTCGGCCGACGAGCCGATCCAGCGCGTCGCTGCCGAGGGACCAGCCGCGGAGCAGCACCTCGACCTCGTCGACCGGCTCGTCCGCGACGCCTTCGGCCGATACTGGGATGAGTCGTGTGCCGGGTGCGGCTTCGAGGATCCTGTCGCGCATCGACCCGAACGCGTCGCGGCCCGTCAAGACCGGACTGATGGCGATCGCCAGCGGCGAGCCACCGGGGCCGTGGCCCGGCCCCACCAATTCCAGTCTGTCGACGTTCATGGGCGTCCCCTCTCTTCAGACGGCTCCGGATCCGGGCGCCGGCATCACCCGGGCGACCCAACGTGACGGTGTATCGATCTCCTCCGGCAAGGGCAGGGTCTCGGGGCTCAGCCAGAGGGCTCGCAGAGCTTCCGCTCCACGTGCCCCGGCGATTGCAGAGACGAACTCCTCGCCCTTCTTGTACTGCTCCATCTTGAGGTCCATGCCGGTGAGCCGCATCATCGCCCGCTCGAATCCGGTGCGTTGCGTTCGGCGCGCATGGAACCGCTGACTTATCGTCTCCACGTCCGGGACCAGATCACGGCCGACCTCGTCCATGACGTAGTCCCCGTAGCCTTCGAGCAGGCTCATGATGGCCTGGATCTCACGGAACTCACGCTTCTGCTCGGGACTCATGAACCCTTCCATCCAGTGTTCGCCGGACGCCGCTCCACGAAGCGCCCGACGAAGGCCTGCCAGCGCGTCTCGACTCATGACGAAGACGCCCCCGGAGAGGGAAGCCAGCTGGTGCTCCAGACGCGAGGCAAGGTACGGCCGTAGCCACGGGTGAGCCTCGAACTCGAAGGCGTGCGTCGTCTCGTGCAGGGCGATCCATGTCCGGAATGGGTTCAGCGGCACCGCCAGCGCGGCCGCGGTGGCCCGGATGTTCTCGTCGAGGAAGACCAGCCGGCCGGGCTCGGACTCCGCCGACAGCAGCGCCAGGTCGTACTGACCCAGAACGCGCTGCCCGAGGAAGCCCAGCAGGTATCCAACCTGGCGGCTCGTCACCTGGCGGTTGACGATCGCCATCGTCGCCTTCGCGATGCCCATCCCCTGCGGCATCACCTCTTCGACTACGTTCCCCTCGATCGTGGCGATCAGCCGAGCGAAGGTCGCGAGGTTGTCGTGAATCCACGCCTCCCGACCTATGACGCCGCTCCGCTCCACGACGCCGGGCAGCTCGGTCTCCAGGGCTGCAGCGAGCGCCGGAACTATCTCCGCCATGGCCGAGGCGTAGATCGGGGCCGCTCTCTTCAGATCGACCGATTCCAATCTGCCGGGAGCGCGCCGGACTCGTTCGACTGCCACCCGCTCCGCCACTCGCCAATCCACCAGACCCTGTCTCGCGGATCGCTCGATACGACGCCCAAGGACGGTCGCCCCGGCCCCGATCACCGCCCCCACGAGGAGGCCGGCCTGCAGGAACGCATCGCGCTTCCAGCCGGGTCTCGACGATCGCGACCCGGAGCCCGGCCCCGACGATCCCGTATCGGAACTGGAACCGGCCCCGCGTCTCGAGTCTCGACCGCTCGAGCCGCTCACGCCGGGCCGGCTTCCACATCGACCGGTTCGATCTCCGGGAACTCCCGGCCGAACATGCGCTCGGCGACGGTCCGGAAGGCCGTTACGTCTCCGGTCGTGAGCTGATGGTGGGTCGGCGGCGTAGCAATCTCGTCCGGCGGTTCGTGACCGAGCATTCCGGCGTCCGCGGCCGTACCTCGGGTGGTGCCCGGCGCCTCGAGCGCGTTGACGGAGAGGAGCTCGGCCAATGACGATCCCGTGGCCGTTGCCGAATCCACGATCGCCACGCCGTCCCCAACGCACTCCCTCAGGGCTCCCGCCAGCAGCGGGTAGTGGGTGCAGCCGAGCAGCAGCGTGTCTATCCGCGCCGACGGAGGCAGCGGGAAAATGAACTCGCCATCCTCATTCCGCTCCCCCAGGAGCGGGGCCACCGCCCGGCGGACGGCCTCCGTCACCTCCGGGCCGGTCAACCGCCCGGCCTCCACCAGCGGCACCAGGGTCGGCGTCGCATGCTCGTAGACCTCGATCGCCGGGTTCTCGTCCTTTATCGCGTTGAAGTACGCCCGAGACCGCACCGTCGCCGGCGTCGCGATGACGCCGACTCGGCGGGCGCGGGTGGCCAGCGCGGCGGCCGCGGCGCCCGGACGCACGACGCCCAGGACCGGCAGGTCGTACCGGCGCCTGAAATCGGCCAGGGCCACAGACGTGGAGGTGTTGCAGGCCACGACGAGAGCCTTGACGTCGCGCCGCACCAGCGCGTCGAGCGATTGCATGCTGAACCGGCGCACCTCGTCGTCCGAACGGATTCCGTAGGGCGCTCGGGCGTTGTCGCCCAGGTAGACGGTCGACTCGAAGGGCAGCCGCCGCAGGATCTCGCGCAGGACGGTCAGGCCGCCAACTCCGGAATCGAACACTCCGATAGGACGCGGGTCGGACACGGCCTCAGTGTCTCACCGCGGCCCCGGCAGTGCGACCGGAGATCACCGCGGCGACTCGCTTGACGTCCAGGCTCACGGCGGCATCGGGACTCGCGACGACGAAAGGCATCCCCTCGTTGTTGGCCTGAACCACGAGGCGCCCATCGGAGACCACCTCAAAGTCGGGCTTTCGGCCCAGAGCCCTGGCCAACTCGTCTCGACCGAGACCGCCACTTGAGTCGGCCCGGTTCACCAGGTAGTGGACCTTGTCGGGCCCGTAGCCGATCGAGGCGAACACCTCCGACACGGCGATCGTGTTGTGGATCGTGGTCGAGTCGTACGTCACGATCGAGAGCACCACGTCGCTGGCGTCGAGAAAGGCCAGCGTCACCTCGGACAGCGATGCCGGCGTGTCGATCACGATAGCCTGGTACAGCCGCCGAAGGAGCGACATCGTCTTCTCGACGTCGCGGGCCGAGATCATTTCGGCCATTTCCACGCGAGGTGGTGCCAGGAGGATGTCGACACCCGCGGGGTCGCGCCACATCACGTCTCGCATGTCCGACTCCTGAACCCTGTCCGTGGGCAGGTCCAGGATCGACGGTACGTCGCTCGGCACCTTCAGTAGAGCCCGCAGATCGCCGTATTGCAGGCTGCCGTCGATCAAGGCCGTCGTCAGTCCGAATTGCGCGAGCGCGACGGCCAGGTTGAAGGCGATCGTCGTCTTGCCGACCCCGCCCTTGGGCGAGAAGACGGCGACCACACGGCATGAGCCGGAGGCGCGGGCCTGCCGGTCTGCGAGGACGTGGTTGAAGGTGTTGACCAGTTCGAAGCCGCTGAACGGCAGGGTCAGCACCGCATCGATGCCGCGCTCCGGATCCCGGGCCAGCGGATGCTGCGGCACCGTCAGGACAACAACCGGGATGTCCTGGCCCGAGTCGCGGATCTTCTCGATCAGCTGCGGCCCCTTGATCTTGCCCTGCAGCAGCAGATCGACCATCACGACGTCCGGTCGGAGCTGCCTCGCCGCCTCGAGGACCTTTGCGCCGTCGCTCAGGACCTCGAGCAGTTTGACCTGCGACTGGGCGCTGAGGAGGTTTCGGACGTGCTGACTGACCTGCGGAACATCCTCCGCGATCAGAAGACGGATAGAGCTGGGGCTCGGCACGGGCCGACTATATCAAGGTCGGGAGGCGGACCTGTTCCGCCTCCGCGCTACCAGGATGGCTCGTTCGTCGTGGGCGCAGACAGGATTGAGGTCGTAGTCGCCCGCCAGGACCTCCACCTCCAGGTCCGCTGACTCCGCCAGCAAGCGCAGGTCCTCGGCATTCAGCAGCCTCAGCCGGTCCTCGCGTATCCATCGGCTGGGCGGCTCACCCTGCTCGCCTTCGTCGTAGATGGTCGTAAGGTCGATCTGCCCGTACACCGGCTCGTACTGGACCGCCGCCACCTTCGTGACCTTCCGGCCGGTCTCCGGGTCGGTGCGCACGTACTCCAGGCTCATCCGGCCGTCGTACCGGGCGAGTTCGTCGGCGCTCGGGATCCACGTGTCCACGACGGCGATACCGTCGGGCGCCAGGTGGCGGGCCATCGTCTCGAGGGCGTCGCGCTGGCGGTCCCTCGTCTCCAGCAGCAGGATCGAGTTCAGCGCCAGGATGGCGAGCCGAAAACGTGGCCCTCCGGGCAAATCGAGGTGGATGAGGTCGGCTTCGACCAGCTCCAGCCTGCCTCGAACGCTGGAGTCGGCATCCGCGATTGCCTTCTCGGCCAGCGCCAGCATCGCCGGATCGATGTCGACCGCGGTCACCTCGTAGCCGGCTCTGGCCAGCGGAACCGCCACGCGGCCCGAGCCGGCGGCGATCTCCAGTATCGGCCCGCCGGTGCGCGCGGCGAGGGCCAGATAAAGGTCGAGGTCTCCCGGATCCTCCAGAAGATCCACGTCGTACAGGCGGGCCAGCGCCGCGGCGGTCCTCGAGTCGCGATGCGGTTGGGTCATCGGGTCAAGCCTAGCGCGTCCGGCGTCACCGCGACCGGGAAGCCCGGCCCGTTCGCCGGATACGGCTTCCCGTGCCTGCTCTTCACGTGGCGACCTCGCTCAACGCTCGATCGAGAGTGTGATCTCGGCCAGAAGGGCCAGAACGACGACGAAGACCGCGATCGGGAGGCTCAAGGCCTCCTGGATCCGGAGCGCCACGAAAAGCGCCACGACCATGGCGACCCACGACCCGCGGCGGATCGCCCGAGACCAGTCGCCGTTCAGGGCGATGCGGCGGTGTCGGGCGAACGAGACCAGCCAGAAGAGCGGCACGGTCGTCAGCCCGCAGGCCAGGCCGATGGCGCCCGCGCCGACCAGACCCGTCGTCGGATTCTCGCGCGGGTAGGTCGACGTCACGATCTGCGCCACGATCAACCAGACGACGATCGCGGCTCCGATGAAGAGGGTGTTGCCGATGCGGTCTCTCGATTCCATCGCGGCCAGTCTACGGAGTGGGGGCGCCGCCTCGCTGGCCGATGGCGGCCTCGAGGTCGAGGACCGAGTCGACGACGAGGTCCGGGAGCGCGTCCGGGGCCGGCGGGGCGGTGGGCAGCGGCGAATCCTCGGGCTTGATTCGAACCCAGGCCGCCCGCCAGCCCGCCCGCTGGGCGCCCATCACGTCGGCGCCCAGATCGTCGCCCACGTGAAGGATTGCGGGGCTCGACGCCAGGCCGAGCTCGCACGCCGCCGCTTCGAAGATCTCCAACCGGGGCTTGATGAAACCAACCCGGTGCGACACGACGACGGCGCGCAGGTGACGCGACCAGCCCGCCGCCTCGAGGTAGCGATCGATGGCGAGAGCCAGAGGCCAGTTCGACAGGATGCCGACCTTGTAGCTTCGGGCCAAACGCTCGAGCATCGGCCCGATCTCGGGCGGAACAGGCGTCGTCGCCACAAAGGCCGCGGCATACAGCTCGAGAATCGCTGCGACTTCAGACGGCTCCGAGAAACCCACGGCGACCGCGTCGTCCCATCGCTCGCCGGTGCCGGGTGCCGCGCAGCCGCGCAGCCTGGCCAGGACCCGGACAAGGCGGACGTCCATGTCGGCCTCGTGGCCGGCGGGTACCTCCTGGTCGAACTGCCGGAGCCGCTCCTCGTTCCAGATTCGAGCGAAGTCGTCCGCCCGGAACCCTGCCCGAGAGCCCGCTCGCTCCGCGGTCAGGCGCAGGACGTCCGCCATGGGCGCGGCGGGGAACGGGACCAGCGTGTTCCCGAAGTCGAAGGTGATCGCCTCCAGACCGGTCACTTGACCGCACTCGCCGGGCAGATGTCGCGAAAGGCGCAGTAGCTGCAGGCCAGGTAGTCGGGACTGGCATCGAATCTGCGGGCTCTGATCCCGGATGCGGCGCGGCGTATCGAGTCCCGGGCTTTGTCCAGGCGCTTCTCGTCCACGTCCGTTCGACCGATCAGGCCCGACTCGAGGAACCAGAGCTGCAGGGCGTCCGGAAGCCGCCCCGTCTCCGCCTGGTAGGCCATGGCGTAGATCTGGAGCTGCAGCGACTCCCGGGCTCTCTCGCGGGCCCTTGCAGGGTCGCGGACGTCACTGGACTTGTAGTCGGTGATGGTCACGCGCTCCGGATAGAGCCCCGGCAGGGCGGGACTGACGGCATCGGCGAGCTGCTCCTCCCCTGTCGCGTCGCGGGCCGACTCGGGAGCGACGCGCTCCACGTCTACGCGGTCCATCCGGCCGCGGATCCGGTCGCCGTCCAGGGTGAAGCTGAACTCGCGCTCCACGTACGCCGGTGCGACCGTCCCAGGCTGCAGCTGCCCTTCCCGGAAACGGCGCAGGGCGGTCCGGCCGGCCTCCAGTCGTGCCTCCTCGTGTTCACGAGTCAGGAAACCCTCGTTCGACCAGGCCCGATCGAAGGCCGCCAGCAGCTCGTCCTCGGGCATCAGGTAGCCGCGCGCCTGGCGGCGATGGAACTCCTGCACGGCTTGATGCAAGGCGGCCCCGTACACGATCGAGTGGTGGGGGGCGATCGGCACGCGCAGGACATGCACGTATTTGTACTTGAGGGGGCAGGTCAGGTAGTCGTCCACCTGGTAGAAGCTCAGCGAAAGCGGTCCCTCGACAGCCCCGTCTCGGGCCGCTCCAGGCGGCTCCGCCTTCGGCTCGAACGCGGCCAGCCGCTCCAATGGCGCGTGCGCCGCACCCTCGACCACTCCGCCGGCCGCAGCCACCGCCGGCAGATCGAGAGCCTCCAGGACGAACTGCGACACGCGCCGAGTGCGTCGCCCGCCGTAATCCGCGGCATGGGTCAGTACCAACTCGTCGCGGGCACGAGTCATTCCGACGTAGAAGAGGCGCCTTTCTTCCTGCACGTGGGCATCACCCTCGGGCAGCGTCTCGCGGACCAGCTCAGACGGCATGGCCAGCGGCTCGCGGCGAGTTCGAGCCGGGAAGCGGCCGTCCACCAGCCCCGTCATGAAGACGACCGGGAATTCCAGGCCCTTTGCCTTGTGCACCGTCAAGACCGCGACGGCGTCCGCGTCTGCGTCGATCTCGGCGGTTGCAGGGTCGTCACCGGCGTCGATGAGCGTCTGCAGGTGCCGCGCCACGAAGATCACCCGATCGTCGGCCACCAAGTCGGACTGGGCCCTGATGATCTCGAAGAAGCGAGCGGTGTTCTGAAGAGCCTCCTCGGCCGCGACAGAGTCCGTCGACGCGAGCTGCGAAAGGATTCCGCTGTCTCGCAGGAACTGATAGAGGACCTCGCCCGCCGGCCGCTCATGCGCCAGCTCCGTGAAGCGGCGGAGGTCCGCCACCATCCGCTCGAGCGCCGCTCTCGATTCGGGGGCAAGGCGCAGCAGCCCGGGCTGACGAGTCAGCTCCTCGGCCACGTCCCAGAGCGAGCGGTTGCGGCGGCGCGCGCTGTTGACGATCGCCGTCAGATCAGGCCCCCCGAGGCCGTAGACCTCCGACGCTGCCAGCGCATACACGTCCACGCTGGACGAGAGGTCCGCGATGGCTCGCAGGAAGGCCAGAAGCAGCCTGATCTCGGGACGAGCATAGAGGCCGGAGGTCCCGGAGAACCGCCAGGGGACGCCCGCCAGGTTCAAGCTTCGCAGCACGGAATCCGCGTCGGCGTTGGCCCGCACGAGGATCGCGAAGTCGCGCGGCCTGGCTCCGGCGGCGACGCGGACGGCTATCTCGCGGGCGACCCAATCTGCTTCCTCAGAGCCCGTAGCAAAGGCCAGGTGCCGGACCGGCCGCTCCACCCCGCCTGATTCCGCGACTCCTCGCTCCGCGACGAGGCGTTTGTCGATGCCGTTGCGGACCTCCAGGCGATCCGGGTCGTTGAAGCGGATCAGCCGGTAGGCTGCGTCCAGGATCGGGGCGTGGGAGCGGTAGTTGCGCAGAAGCACGATCTGGCGCGCCCGTGGATGCCGCCGGTTGAACTCCAGGATGTTGCTGATGGCGGCGCCTCGGAACTTGTAGATGGACTGGTCGTCGTCGCCGACCACCATGACGTTCCCGTGTTGAGCGGCCAGCAATTCGACCAGTTCGGATTGGGCCCGATTTGTGTCCTGGAACTCATCCACCAGCACGTAGCGGTACCGGCGCTGCAACTCCAGCCGAGCCGCCGCCGATTCGCGGAGCAGGCGCAGGGCCAGGCTCACCTGGTCGCCGAAGTCGATGAGACCGGACTCCCGCAGGAGCGCCTGGTAGCGCGCGTACGCTCGAGCCAGCTCCCCGTGCCGTCGGGCATCCTCGTCCATCGCGGCGAGGGCGTCGCTCTCCGTCGACTCGCGCTCGTCCCGATCCGTGCTCCGGGCCTCTGCGGCTCGGGCCGCCAGCCCCGCCGCGAAGTCAACGTAGGCCTGGGGCCCTACGTCCTCGTCCTTGCAGCGGCTGAAGAGAGTAGCCATGGCACCGAGGAACCGGGTCGGATCGCCCAGAGGCCGGTATTCGTCGAGTTCGAAGGCGAACAGCCGCTCGCGCAGGAAGATGACGACCTCGGGACGGGAGAGTACGCGCAGATCCGTCGGCAGTCCGAGCTCGAGCGCGAACTCTCGGACCATCCGATCGCCGAACGAGTGGAAGGTGGATATCGCCGAGTCCGTGTATCCGTAGGGGACGAGCTGGTCGACCCGCGTCTGCATCTCGTCGGCGGCCTTGTCCGTGAACGTGAGGGCCAGGATCTCCGACGGTCGAGCCCGGCGCGTGGCGATCAACCAGGCGATGCGTCGGGTAATCACCTGCGTCTTTCCAGTGCCCGCCCCCGCGATCACCAGGAGCGGACCTTCGCCGTGGCAGACGGCCCGACGCTGCTCGGCGTTCAGTCCGCTGAGCAGAGCCTCCGATCCGTCCTTGCCTGCCGCGTCTGCCGCTGCCGAGTCTGCCGCGTCATCCTCACGCGGAGGCCACCAGACCGGAATCTGCTCGAGGGGAGGCGGTTCGTGTGTCGATGCCCTGCGGCTCTGGCGCGTCATCTGGTGAGACTCGCCGGCGGCAGTGACATCTCACGTGTCACGAGCCCGGCGTGTCCGTCCTCTGGCCCGGGATCGGCTCGGCAGGGGCCGGCCTCCCGGGCTTGCGACCGATGCGTTCGGATTCCGCAGCGTCGTCCGAGTCCGCGACTTCGTCCTCCTCGCCCTTGCTCTGACCCTTGGCGGCCGGAGTCCGGTCGGTCGTCTCGCTTCCCCCGGCGACCTTCCGATCGGACGCCCCGCCGGCGGACGCCGCCCTGGCCGGGGCCGGAACCCTGGCCGGGGCCGCGACTACGGTCGCCGCCGGAGCGGAGGCGCCGGCCGGAGCCGTTACCTTGCCTGGAACCGGAGCCGTGCCACCGGCCGGAGCAGCAACTTTGGCCGGAGCCACGAGCCTGGCCGCGACAGGGGCCTTCGCCGGAGCCGAAGTCGGGCCGGGGGTTGCCTTCGGGCTCGCCGCGGCAGGAGCCTTTGCCACGCTCGCGCCGGTCGACGCACCGGCGGTGGTCGCCTCGGCCGCCGGGCTCGCGGTTCTTCCGCTTGCTGGCCGAGAAGCCGCTTGCGCGGGCCGGACAGTTTTGCGGGTTCGGGCCAATCCCATTGCCTCGGTCTCTTCGGTGGACAACGACGTATCGGCCTTTCCACCCACGATCGCCTTGGCGTAGATGCGAGTTCCGGTCCGGGAGTGCAGGCTGCTGACCACGAAGCCCTCCTCGGACTCGTCCAGCAGGGCCAGTGCGAAGCTCTGGTTGCCACCCGTGTCGGGGAACGGATTGAAGCGGACCAGACCCATGCGCGCGAAATGGTGTCGTGCGGAGCTCTCCAGCACCGCGGTCCTGGCGGTCAATTCGTCGAGATCGCGACCGACCTGATGGACCGTCTCCAGGTGAGCGTCGAAGACCTCCTCGAGGCTCTGGCCATCTGAGCCCCGCGTCAGACTGTCCAATCGCTCTCTGAGCCGGTTGATCTGCACCGCCTGAAGAACCAGCATCACCACCAGGCACAGGCCAGCGACGACCAGCACGATGGCGCCGATATTGTCCGTAATGGAATTCACGACTTCCTCCGCTCGGTGGTTCGGAGTCTACCAGCCGACACCGGTGAGTTGCTCCCCGGCTCGGATGGGCCACGAGGCTGCGTCGAGGGCGACCCCGGCCCGACCAGGCGGGATGATATCCTCCGACACGGCGAAAGCTTCAGAACGACAGGCAGCGCAGGCCCCGCGACTGCCAAGCAACACTCAGCGGAGGCCCCTCGACAAAGATGGCCAAGCGCACTCGTGGCTCGCACCGTCCCGGCCAGCGTCATGCCGACAAACGCGCTCCAGGCAGGCCGCAGTCACGCCCGATGGGCAGCCCGAGCGGAGGACTATCGGCCGAGGAAGAGGCCCGAGCCGCTGAGATCGAGTCCCAGATAGTCGCCCAGGAGCGGGTGGCGGAGGCCGGCCGGGCACGGTCTCGCGAACGGGCTCGAACAGCGGAGGTCGAGCGGCCGGGCCGGGCCCGCGGTCAGGGACTGCTGGCAGCTCGGGCCGCCGAGGAATATGCCTACGTCGTGCGGGACGTTCGGCGGATCCTCCGGGTCGGCGGATCGCTGGCAGCGGCGCTGGCCGTCATCTACGTCCTGGTCGACGTACTCCACGTGATTACGGTCGGATAGGGCGCCGCGTCGAGGGTCAGCGCCGGGGCCGACGAGGGGCGGCCGGCAATCCGCGGTCCGGAGCACTCACACCCACTCCTCCGGCCGAGCCAGCCTGTAGCATCGCACCATGGCAACACGCCGCACCGGCCACGGACCGTCCGCCGACAAAGGCGAGCAACAGCCGGTTTTCGTTCCGCCGGCTGGTCGCAAGCCGCTGGCCGCCCGGATGCGACCGCGCACCCTCGACGAGGTCGTCGGCCACGAGCAACTCATCGGCGAGCGCGGCACGCTACGCCGAGCGCTCGAACGAGGCCACCTCGGCTCCCTGCTCTTCTGGGGACCTCCGGGAAGCGGCAAGACGAGCCTGGCACGGGTGCTTGCCGAAGCCGTCGGAGCCCAGCTCGTGACGATATCGGCGGTCATGAGCGGCGTCGCGGAGGTACGGGCCATCGTGGCCGAGGCACGCGATCGCCTGAGCCTCCACGGCCGGCAGACGGTGCTATTCATCGACGAGATCCATCGCTTCAACAAGGCNNCAAGGCCCAGCAGGACGCCCTGCTGCCGCACGTCGAGGATGGAACGGTGACCCTTGTCGGTGCGACGACCGAGAACCCCTACTTCGAGGTCAACTCGGCACTCCTGTCGCGCCTGAGGGTTTATCGCCTCGAGCCGCTCACCGACGAGCAGGTCGCCATCGTGGTCCGGCGGGCCCTGGACGACGCGGAGCGCGGGCTTGCGGGAGATCTCGGCCCGACAGGTGGAGTGGCCCTCGAAGACGACGCGTTCGAACACCTCGTCGGCCTTTCGGCAGGCGACGCCCGGCAGGCCCTCAACGTCCTCGAAGGCGCAGTCTCCATCGCCGATTCGGACGGTATCCGCGACGCGGCCGGCCGTGTGGCGCCGCGCCTGATCGACGTCGAGGCCGCCGCGCAGCAGCGTGCCCTTGCCTACGACCGGGCCGGAGACGGCCACTACGACACCGTCAGCGCCTTCATCAAGAGCATTCGGGGCAACGACCCAGACGCGGCGCTGTACTGGCTGGCGGCGATGATCGCGGCCGGCGAGGATCCCCGATTCATCGCCCGGCGCCTCATCATCTCCGCCTCCGAGGACATCGGCCTGGCCGATCCGCGGGCGCTGGAGGTGGCCGTGGCAGCCGCCCGAGCCCTCGACTGGGTCGGCCTGCCCGAAGCTCAGTACAACCTGGCCGAGGCCACCGTCATGCTCGCGGTCACGACCAAGAGCAACGCCGCGGGTCGCGGCTACTTCGCCGCCATGGACGACGTCCTCCGCCACGGCTCTCTACCGGTCCCGGCCCACCTGCGCTCGAGCGGGGCAGGCAGGAGCACGTACCGCTACCCGCACGACTTCGAAGGCGACGACGTCGAGCAGCAGTACCTCCCGGACAAGCTGGTCGGCCGCCGCTACTACTTCCCCGGCAGCCAGGGGATGGAGGCGAGGATCGCCGAGCGGCTCGAGCGGCTCGCGGACGGGCGGAGCCGGCCACGGCGCCGCAAGCCTCCGGCCCAGGGCCAGGCGGACGTGGACCCGATGTCCGCCGGGTCCGAAGGGATGCGGCGCCGCCGGCAGAGCATGCGGGAGATGGCCGGGAAGCAGCGCGGCGACGCGGCCGACAACTCCCCGAAGGACCCTCCGGCCGACGCCTGACGCGGGCGCTCCAGGCCCCACGAACCCGGCTACTGGATCCGGCCGTCAGACTTCGCCGCCAGATGCCGTTGAATCAGGGCTCCAGGTCCAGGGCGCGCACGTGACGCGGTCTGAAGATGGCGATCGGGCGCCGATCGAACGCGGCCACTCGGGTCACCCCCAGGCGCTCGGCGGTGGCAACCAGAACGGCATCGGTCAGGCGGGGCTTGTACTCGCTCGTTTCGTGCATCAGCTCCGCGGCTCGGACGAGATCGGCCGTCGTGGGCGCGACTACCTTGACTGCGCCGCTGCCGATCGATTGGAGGAGCGCGAAAGTCGCCCGCACGCCGAGCTCGCGCTGGAGCAGCAGATCGAGCTCGGCCAACGTCAGGGCCCCGATCATCAGCGGCTCATTCACCCGGCCGAACCATGCCAGCGCGGCCCGGTGGTTCAGGTCGGACTGATCAGCCGCGGCGAGGACCGCGCTCGAGTCGAGCAGGACCGCCACGGCCTAGGCCTCGTCCGGCCCGGGGCGGAGGCCCGCTTCGCGCCGCGCGATCGACCGTCCATCCAGTGACAGCCGCCCGTGGTCGCTCCGACCCACGGCCAGGAACGGCAGATCCGGCGCCGTGTCGTGCGATTCCAGGTACGACTCCAGAGCCGCGGTGATGACGGAGGTCTTGGTGGTGCCACTCCTGGCGGCAAAGCGGTCGAGCCGTTCCAGCAGATCCGAGTCGACCAGGAGTGTGGTCCGCTTCTGCATATGCTGACATATATACCACACTTGTCGAAGCTCCAGGCGCCGCTACCATCCCTAACATCCCGCAAACGCACTAGAGGTGGCACCCGTGAACCGCTTCGAGCCCAACCTTCGCATCCCCGGACCAACGTCACTTCCGGACGCGGTTCGCGAGGCCGGCGCCCGGCAGATGGTCAACCATCGAGGACCCGAGTTCGCCGTCCTGCAGAACCGCGTCATCGACCGGCTGAAGACCTTCTACAAGACCCAGAACGACGTCCTCATCGTGACCGCGGCGGGCACAGGCGGGCTCGAGTCGGCCATCGTTAGTTTCCTTTCCCCAGGCGACAAGGTCCTGGCCGTCACCATCGGCGCCTTCGGAGATCGGTTCGCGAAGATCGCCACGGTCTACGGCGCGGATGTCACGAAGCAGTCCTACGAGTGGGGCAAGGCCGCTGAGGCGGCCAAGGTCACAGAGGCGCTCGCCGCCGACGGGCCCTGGAAGGCCGTGCTGCTCACCCAGAACGAGACTTCAACCGCCGTCACCAACCCGATCGCCGAGCTGGCCGCCGCTGTGAAGGCCGCCGCCCCGGATGCCCTGATCCTGGTGGACGCCATCAGCGGCCTCGGCGCCGTCCCGTTCGAGACCGACGCCTGGGGCCTCGACGTCGTCGTCAGTGGCTCTCAGAAGGCGTGGATGGTGGCGCCCGGGCTCTCATTCGTGGCGGTTTCGCCGCGGGCGTGGGAGGCGGCCGCCGTGGCCAAGATGCCGAAGTTCTACTTCGACCTGGCCGCTCACAAAACCAGCGCCGAATCGGGCCAGACGCCCTGGACGCCGGCCGTGGCGGTGATGTTCCAGCTCGACGTCGCCCTCGAGATGATGGAGCAGGAGACCCTGCCGGAGATCTGGAAGCGCCACGCCGCCGTCGGCGCGGCCGTCCGCGCGGGTCTGCAGACACTCGGCTTCAAGCTCCTGGCGGATCCCGCCTTCGCGTCCAACACGGTCACCGGGGCGTGGCTGCCCGAGGATCTCGACTGGAAGGCCTTCAACGGCAAGCTCCGCAAGCTCGGACTCGTGGTCGCAGGCGGCCAGGGCGCGCTCAAGGGCAAGATCTTCCGGATTGGGCACCTCGGTCATGTCACGGTCCCGGCCATTCTCAACGCGATGGCCGTCATGGAGCAGACCCTCATCGAGCTCGATCGGCCGGTGAAGCCGGGCGCTGCCGTCGAGGCCGCCCAGGTAGCCGCCTTGCGAGCCCTCGGCCTGGCCAAGTAAGGAGCCTGACGTGAAGATCCTCGTTGCCGAGCCACTTGCCAAGTCGGGCCTCGAAATCCTCCGCGCCCACCATGAGGTCGACGAGAAGATCGGCCTCTCGCCAGAAGAGCTCGCCGCGATCATCGGTGAGTACGACGCTCTACTGGTCCGGAGCCAGGTCAAAGTCACGGCCGACATCCTGGCCCACGCGACTCGCCTGGTCGTCATCGGCCGGGCCGGTGTCGGCGTCGACAACGTCGACCTCGAGGCGGCCACCAAGGCCGGCATCGTCGTCGTGAATGCCCCGACCGGGAACACCGTCTCGGCCGCCGAGCAGACGATCGCCCTGATGCTGGCCCTCGCCCGCAAGACCGCCGCCGCCGACGCTTCGATGCGCAGGGGTGAGTGGAAGCGCAGTACGTATACGGGCGTCGAGCTGCGCGGCCGCACCCTGGGCATCATCGGCCTCGGCAAGATCGGCCAGGCCGTGGCCGACCGTGCCGCCGGGCTGGAGATGAATGTGATCGGGTACGACCCGTTCGTGACCGCCGAGCAGGCCGCTCTGCACGGGGTGACCCTGGTCGAGCTCGACGCCATCATCGAGCAGTCGGACGTCATAACCGTTCACGTGCCGCTCAACAAGGCCACTCGGGACATCGTCGGGGCCGAGCAGATCGCACGCATGAAGCCCGGCGTCATGCTTGTGAACGTGGCCCGCGGCGGCGTCTACAACGAGGCGGCCGTGGCTCAGGCCCTTACCGACGGCAAGCTGGCCGGCGCCGCCTTCGACGTCTACGATCCCGAGCCGCCGGTCGATTCACCGATTCTCAAAGCCCCCAATACGGTCCTCACCCCGCACCTGGGCGCCCTGACGGCCGAAGCTCAGCTCCGCGTCGCCGAAGAAGCCTGCGAGCAGGTGATCGACGTACTGGCCGGCCGATCCGCCCGATACGCCGTCAACGCCCCGCTGCTGACACCGGAAACGGCCCGGGCGATCACCCCGTACATACCCCTGACCGTGATCCTCGGCCGGATCGCGGCGCAGTACTTCCGCCACGCCGTCAAGACTCTCACGGTGGAGGTCGCGGGCGACCTGGCCGACCACGATGCCTCCCAGCTGACCGCGGCCGCGCTCCGGGGCATCCTCGAGAACGCGACGACCGAGCGAGTCAACCTGATCAACGCGGCGTTCCTGGCCAAGAACCGGGGCATAACCGTGAACGAGAGCAAGAACTCGGACACGGGCGCGTTTGCCTCGCTTGTCACCCTCACCATCGAGGGTGACACGGGCAAGGTCGTCGTGGCGGGCACCATCGCCAACGGCGAGCCGCGCCTGGTTCGGATCGACGACAACTGGCTTGACGTGGCGCCGACCCCTCTGATGTTCGTCACGCGCCATCAGGACAAGCCTGGCACTATGGGCCGCATCGGTCTCATGCTCGGCGAGGCGGACGTGAACATCAGCGCGATGCACCTGGCGCGAACGGCGCCGCGTGAAGACGCCCTGATGTTGTTGGCCGTCGACGACGAGATCCCAGACACAGTCGCTACGGCGATCCGGAACCACCCCGCGGTTCTCGACGTGTGGGTGATTCGCGCCGCCACGGATCGTTGACTTTCCCTCCGCGGGATGTGGAGCGGCTCCGCGCCGGGGAAACCCGGCCCGCCGGGGCCGCTCCGCTCATTCCCGACGGCCTTGACGCGATCCTCGTCCTACTCCGCCACGGAGAGACCGAGTTCATCGTCCAGAAGCGCTTCCAGGGCCAGATGGAGGCGCCCCTGAGCAAAGCCGGGGAGCTGCAGGCCCGTCTCGCCGCACGCCGCCTCGCTTCTCCCCGCAGCCACCCACCGCTGCCGATCCCCGACGCCGCGCCGTTCGCGATAGTTCACTCCCCTCTCGGACGGGCCAGTCACACCGCGGAGTTCGTGGCCGAGGCCCTGGCCGCGGCCGGCCGTGCCTCTCCCCCACTCCGCCCCGACGCAGGCCTCTCGGAGATCGCCCAGGGAGACTGGGAGGGGCTCACGGACGCGGAGATCAGCGCCCGCTTCGGCGACTCACTGGCCGGCTGGCGACGCTGGCCGACCCGCTTCCACGCTCCCGGAGGAGAGAGTCTGGACCAGGTGGCCAACCGTGTCGAAGAAGCCCTGACCAGGCTGCTGGGCGAACTCGCGGACGGGGGCGAGCGTGGCACCCTGGACCGGCATCAGGTCCTCGGGTACGAAGACGATTCGCCCGACCGGCGCCGCTGGGCTCTCGTCGTGGGCCACGGCGGCGTATTCCGGGTGGTGATCTGCCTCCTGCTCGGGCTGCCGCCGGAGAGTTTCTGGAGCTTCGACTTCGGCCTGGCAGCGATCTCGGTCGTCGAGATACGAGCCGGTAGGGCCGTTCTGCGGGCCCTCAACCTCGACGCGCACCTGGGTTCGGAAGCCGAGCGAATCGCCGCCGAGGCGGCAGCGCGCGACGCCAGCGGAGCCCTCTGAGCGAGCTCGACACCGCCAGGTGAGCCGCTGTGGCGGACCGCGCCCCAAGCCTTGTCCCCCGGGCAGCGGATCGCGTCCGCCAGTTTGGATCAGCGACGCCTGACCGTCGCACCCGGTCCCCCGGATGGTGGCTTCGGCCCGCGGCGCCTGGGCCATCTGAAGGCGAGGCGAAGAAGGGCTTGCCGAATGACCCGATGCGCGGCCGACAGGGAGACCAGACGCGCCGTGCCGAGCTGGCGTCTCCCGTACGTCGCCTCGACCGTGGCGGTCGCCACGACCCCCAGCGGGTCGCGCGCCCTGGGCACGACTTCCGCAAGCATCCCCGTGTACTCGTAGACGGTCTGCGTCGGCCGCGGCCGGTAGCCGACTCGACTTGCCAGTTTCACCACGTTCCGATATACGACGTCCGGTCTCTCGAGCGGCCTGGACCGGCGCATCCACAAGAGCAGGAGCCCGACGGCGCCGACTCCGCCCAGCGTGGATGGAAGCAAGAGACCCGCAAGACCGCCGTCGCCGCTGGACGGGACGACACCCTGATCGCCAACGCCGGTGCGCCGGCTGGGCCTGGGATCCGTCGGCTCGGAGCCGAATGACGCGCCCGGGCTAGAGGTCGGCCCCGGACTGCCGAGCGGCAACACGGTCGGCTGTCCTATCGAGCCCCCCGTGGGATCAAAAGGAATCCATCCGTACGACGGGAAGTACACCTCCACCCAGGCGTGCTTCTGCTGGCTGGTGACCTGCCATAGCAGCGTGTTCTGGGCGATCGTACCCGGCAGGTAGCCGAGCACGTAGCGAGCCGGGTAGCCGGCCATCCGCATCAGCATCGTCATGGTCGTGGCGTACTGCTCGCAGAAGCCCCTCCTGATCAACGCAAAGCAGTCCACCGTGGAGAGTCCGGTGCATTTCGGCACATCGGCAGTAATGTCGTTCGTGTAGGCGAACCGGGTCGACTGCAGGTAGTCCTGAATGGCTTTGGCAACGTCGTACTCGTTGTCGAACGCGTTGCCCTGAGACTTCGCCCAGGCCGATATCTCGTCCAGCAGAGCCCGCCCGCCGCTACCGACAAGATCGGTGCCTTGAGTGAACCTATCGAGCAGCCCAGCAGGGTATTTCGTGCCGGCCTGCCGCAGGCGCGACTCGGTCAGGCCGGCGCCGGTCGGATCGACGTTCGGGACCAGGACCTCGACCACGTAGTCCGTGGCGCCGGTTGAGAGAGTGGCGACATCTGCGCTCGACCCGGTCCCGAGGACCGTGCGCTGCGTATCGACGTTGACCGAGTCGGGTTCGTTGGCCACGACGACGTGCTTGAGCGAGTTGTCCTGGACGTGGACGGTGAGAGACAGATGGTTCCGGCCCGGTGTGGAAGCATCGACGAGGTCGAGCGTTCCCGAGTCCAGGGTGCCGCCCGCAATCACCCGATCCTGGTGCGCCGATCCGATCGACCAACCCGTGGATTGGAACGTGTCGTACGCCGCCAGGCGCCAGTGGAAGGCGTCCTGGCCGGTCGACACCCGGACCGTGAAGACGTTGTTCGGGCTGGCCCTGAACGACGACGCGATCACGGTCGAGTTTCCGAAGTCCGAGCTGGGCTGGTACCGGCTGGCGCCGCCACTGGGGAAATAGCCACTCAAGCCGCTGAGCGAATCGCCGATGTTCTGCCCGACATCCTGCAGCGGTCCCGCGAGCGGAGCCGAGCTCGCGACCATCGTCAGAACGAGCGAACCGAACACGGCTATGGAGGCAAAAGCCACACCGCCCTGGAGATTGGGCGTCCGGAAGTCCCTGCCCCGCCAAATCCGATGGCGCAGCCAGTTGGAGCGCTCGTCGGCAGCGTGCGACAGAAGCAGCAGCGCGAGCCCTGCCGCGCTGAACAGCACGATGGCAGGGTACTGGTCGTGCAGGGTCAGCGACATGCTGGCGATCAGCACCACGGCCAGGAGCAGGACGCCGTTCACGGCCCGGTGGTAGCCGAACACGTCGTACGAAGCAGCCTGGGCCGTGCCCCAGACCAGGATTCCCAGAACGAGGCCGTAGTGACCAAACTGCAGCGTCGTCAGCTGATGGCGCCACGTGAGGTCCAGGTAGGCCTGGGTAACCGAGTTGGCGGTCGCCTGGAACCAACCAGACAGACTCGGCGTGGCGTCGGGCAGCCCCGACCCCACGATTTCGATGACGACAAAGGCTCCAATGGTGCAACCGAGGGCATGAGCGAGCCACGGCGCGATGCCCAGGCGGGAGCTCAGGTAACCCCACAGCGTCGCCACCAGGGCAATCCAGATGAGGTAGCTGGACAGCTCGTCACGGCCGAGAATCCAGCGGGCGTCGGCGATGGACCAGGCCATCGTCATCGTCAGGATCGCGACGAGCGGAAGGCTGACCATCCCCTCGTCGGGGCGCATTCGGTCGATGACCCGGCTCAGAAGGCTTTCCTCGTCGAATCCGGGGTCCACGCCCCTGGGCCGCATCACGTCGGGCCTGCCGTGAGGGATCGAGCCAACCGCCATCTCAGCACCACCAATCGAGGCAGGGTCGGGCGACCGAACGAGCGCTCATGCGAGCACCGCCCCGAGATTGTCGCCGGCTCTGACTTCGTAGGACTTCAGGTCGTATTCGGCCAGCGCGAAGCGAAGCGCCCGCTGCTCTCGCATCGCGAGATCGTCCTCCCCATCTCCGCTCTTGGGATGCCGGCGGCGCGCGGATTCGTAGCTCAGGGCATCGAGCAAGACGACGGCCGCCGTCACGCCGCGGCCTCGTAGCGTGGTCAGGGTGCGAACCCAGACCCTGTCCCGGGACGGAGTGATTACGACGGCCGTCATGCCGCGGCGTAGCTTGGGCAAGCCCGTAAGCAGGACCTCGGCAAGCGGGGTCACGCCGTCGCCTTCGACCGCGGCGAGAAGCTGCATGACCTTCTGACGCTGCCTGGGGCCTCGGTCGGCGGGGATAGAGACAAGACGATGACCGCTGGTGGTCAGACCCACAGCACGATTCTCGAGGAAGGCATCGTGGGCAACCGAGGCTGCGACGCGCAACGATTCCTCCACCGTCGAGACGTCGCCTTCGCCGCCCTGGACCGGTCCCTCGAGGTCGACGTAGAGCCAGACGTCGGCCGTCTGCTCGAGATCGAACTCCTTGACCTGGATCTCGCCCAGTCGCGCGGTGCTTCGCCAGTGGATGCGGTTGAAGCTGTCGCCGGGGGCATACGGCCGGACGGTGGTCGCGAGAGGCGTCGTCTGGAGTGTTCGCTCAGGAGCCGAGTGACTCCCCTCCAGATTCGCGTTCGGCAGCCGCCAGCGGGGCAGTGGGACGACCTGGGGAAAGACCGTGACCATCGTCGGCCGGCCGACCGTCGCCGCCGCCTCGAAGAAGCCGAAGGGGTCGCCCGTGCGAACGATCATGGGCTCGACCCGAAATGTCCCGCGCCTCGTCAGCGGCACGATGGCGACCCATGACCGTTGTGCCCACGATCGCAGCCCAAGGGCTCGTCCGGGCAGCGCAACGGGCAGGTCCGTAGGGTTGTAGACCTCGAGCCAGGGCTTCGGCAGGTTGCTGGCGTTCGAGATGCTGTATGTCGTCCGCAGATCGTCGCCCACGTGGGCCTGGCGATGATCCACCCGATAGCCCGCCTCCAGGTCCGCCAGCCCATATCTCGTCAGCACGTAGCTACCTCCGATCGCCAGCAGACCGAGGTAGACGACGTAGAACAGGAAAGATAGGCCCGTCGAGAAGGCCGCGATCAGGAGCACGACCGCCACGACCAGGAACTGGAGACGCCGGATCACGAGATAGGACTCCCGGGCCGATCAGCGCGCCGGGCTTCCGGCGGCGCCGTCCTTGGCGGCCGCCGCACGGGCCGCCAGATCTGCCGGCGCGCCGCGCCGGTCGGCGCCGGCGACTCGGGCCCCGTCCACCGGCACCGTGTTCAGCAACTCCGCCACAACCTGGCGGGGGTCGATGTCGTGCATGGACGCACTCGTCTTGATGATCAGCCGGTGGGCCAGCGCCGCTTCTGCCAAGGCCTTGATGTCGTCCGGAATGACGTAGTCGCGGCCGCTGAGCGCCGCCAGTGCCTGTCCAGCCCGGTACAAGGCCAGCGATCCCCGGGGCGAGGCTCCCAGATACACGTCGGGGTGGGTCCTCGTGGCGTTCACGAGCCGAACTATGTAGTCCGCGACGGACGGATCGACGTAGACCTCCCGGACGGCCACCTGCAGAGCGCGAAGATCCTCGAGGCCCAGGACCTCCTTCAGGTCATCGAGCGGGTGAGTGATCTTCTGTTGATCCAGGATGGTCTGCTCATCGGCCGGGCTCGGATAACCCAGGCGGATCCTGAGCATGAAGCGGTCGAGCTGCGCCTCCGGAAGAGCGAAGGTTCCCTCGTACTCGATCGGGTTCTGCGTGGCGATCACCAGGAATGGCTCGGGCATCTGGTAGGTCGTCCCATCGATCGTCGCCTGGTGCTCTTCCATGCACTCCAGCAAGGACGATTGGGTCTTGGGCGTGGCGCGGTTGATCTCGTCCGCGAGGACGACCTGGGCCATGATCGGGCCCGGCCGGAATTCGAACTCCTGCGTCTTCTGGTTGTAGATCGACAGGCCGGTCACGTCCGACGGCAGCAGGTCCGGCGTGAACTGGATGCGTCGGAAGCTGCAGCCCAGGCTGCGGGCGACCGCCTTCGCAAGCATGGTCTTGCCGGTCCCGGGAACATCCTCGATAAGCAGGTGGCCGCGGCACAGAAGCGCTACCAGCGTGAGGCGGACCTCCTGGCGCTTGCCGATGATCACGCGCTCGACGTTCTCGGCTACCTTCTCGCTGGTTTCTTGGATGCTGGTCATAACTCTCTCTTGTGGACTCGAGGCGGATGGTGACCCGCGAGCGACTCGCAGAGCCTCTGGGGTCCTCGAAGCCAGCGGCCAGGACGGGCCGAAGGCCGCCAAATACTACGCCCAGATGCGCGATGCTTCTCCCTGCCTTCCTCTCGTACCGCGCCGAGCACCCGCCTCGCGGGCCAGATGCGGCCGGAGGCGCACCCCTGGCAGCAGATTGGCCATCCCTGCTCCGGTGTTCGGCGTCCCACTACCACGATGGCTTCCTTGCGGCTAACCTTGCAGTCGACGGGACCTTCGGACCCCGTTGACGAGTACCAGCGGGCACGAGCCCCGGATGTCCCGGTCGGCGTACGCTCGGCGATGAGCGTTGCGCCGGAGAACCCCCCGGCCTGCCCAGTACGACCACGGAGCGCCAATGCTCGACAATACCGACTCGTACTGCGAGCGGTGTGGCACCCGCTATGAGTTCCATGCGACCGCGACCAAGACTCTGTCGCTGAAGGGGGCGCGGGTCCTGGCCAAGGGCCTCAAGAACTTCGTGCTGAACGACAATCAGTCGCTGAACGACTCCATGGCCCTCGCACGCGAGGCCGACCAGCACGAAAACACGACTCGCATGACCGAGGCGTTCCACCGGACGTTCAACTTCTGCATGACGTGCCGTCAGTACGCCTGCGACAAATGCTGGAACCATCGCCAGGGAGCGTGCCTGACGTGCGCTCCGGAGCCGGGGCTCGGGCCGGTCGAGCCCGAGGGCCACCTGATCGTGCGCACTCCGGTAGCCCGCGGCGACAACGATTGGGCGCTTTTCCCGGACATTCTCCAAAGCCAGAGCGAGCCTGCCGCTGAAGCTCCGGCACCACTCTCCGGGTGGCCAACGCAGGACCTTCACATTTCGCCTCCCGAAGGCGGCTCTCGCACAACCGGGGCGAAGGGCCACGACGAGCTCGTCCGCGAGTCCGAAAACCGCGAGGCCTGGAACGTCTGGCCCATCACCGACGAGATCGCCCCGGAGATGA
>PMIP01000034.1 GCA_003158295.1 Chloroflexota bacterium
GATCTCCTGGAAGGCGTCCTTGCCGAGTAGAGACCCGACGACGTTACCGGTGATGGCGACGATCGGGACGGAGTCCAGCATGGCGTTGCCTATCCCGGTGACGAGATTCGTTGCCCCCGGGCCGGAAGTGCCAAGGCACACCCCCACCTTGCCGGTGGCACGGGCGTAGCCGTCGGCCGCGTGGGCGCCGCCCTGTTCGTGGCGGACCAGGACGTGCCGCAGTTCCGGGTAATCGCCGAGGACGTCGTAGAAGGGCAGGACGACGCCGCCCGGATATCCGAAGAAGACCTCCACTCCCTCGCGGAGCAGCGCTTCGCAGACCGCGTCCGCTCCGATTCGAGGACGCTTCAGGCCGCGTTCGGCCAGGGACTTGATCCGGTTGCGGAGGTTGTCCGTGAGCATCTCGCGACGGCCGGCCTCGATGGCCGCCGCCCGCTCGGAGCCGGCGCCCGGGGTGTGGTTGATGCGCTCGCGCCGCCGGTCGGCGTCGGCGGCACCGGCAGACGCGGGCGTCTCCGCCGTGGTCGCGGTCGACGAACCACCATCACGCGCAATGGTGCGTGCGTCGCCCTCTTTCGTGCCCATCGCTGCGTCCCTTCCTGTCCTGTCACTCCGATCGCCTGCGTCCGGCCGGTCGATCGGCGGTATGTCTGGCCATCAAAAAACCCTCGCCGCACCGGCGAGGGTTCTGGTCGATCGGGCTTGCGTCTCTAGCGCTCGTCCCTTCGTCCATCCTCCCGCCGGGAGCCGGTAATGAGTACGAATACGCGCTCAATGCCAAGCTCGATAGAGCGAAGTAGACCGAGAAGGGAGACATCGACCAGCCCGAGGTCCTCGACCGGCACCTGGACACGACGACCATCCGCCCTGACGGCGATGGCGACGTGGCGGCGATGCAGACCGGTGAACAGGCCCAACCTGGTTCTCCGTAGCTAACGCACGCGGGTTCATAGTCCCGCGATGCTCGGCGAGTGTAGCAGGCGCGGTCAAGCCGTGCGCCATGTTCCATTCCGGCACTGTGACGGGCAGGACCCTAGGACGATAGTACCGGAGATATTGGCAGGCGGGGGGTCGGAAACTTGAGGCAGAGAAGCTTGGTCGCCCAGGAGTCCAGCGGAGCAGGTCTCCAAAAGAGCCCGTGAGCTCGGATACACGGACCGGGGACTGGCTCGGCGAGCGCTGACTGGCTGACCAGAATGACACCGGCCAACATCCGCCTGGTGGCCGCTCGGGCCCGAATCGGACCAGGTTCGGAGAGGAAGATCGTTCATGTGGAGCAAGTTGACGGCGAGGTCCGCTGGGGCGTCCCTGGGAACGCTCACAGGGCACACCCATTGGGTGCACGACCTCGCTTTCAGCCCAGACGGTAAGCTCCTGGCCTCGGCAAGTGCCGACAACACCGTCCGGCTGTGGGACCCGGCTACCGGTTCCTGCCTGGCCACTCTCGAGGGGCATGGCGACACAGTACTGGCCGTCGCTTTCAGTCCCGACGGCAAGCTCCTCGCCTCCACGGGATGGGACCAGACCATCAGGCTGTGGGACCCGGCATCCTGCGGCCTAGTGAGAACGCTCGAGGGGCATAGCGGTTGGGTGCTCGGCCTCACGTTCAGCCCTGGAGAGAGGCTCCTGGCTTCGGCCAGTGCCGACAAGAGCATCAAGCTCTGGGATCCGTTTTCCGGGCGCTGTCTCCGGACGCTCGAAGGGCACAGCGATGAGGTATCCGGCGTGGCCTTCACCCCAGACGGGAAGTCGCTCGCCTCCGCGAGTGCCGACCGAAGGGTCAAGATCTGGGATCCGTCTTCCGGCACCTGCGTGCGGTCCCTCGAAGGGCACCGGAACGGGGTGAATGACGTCTCCTTCAGCTCGGACGGCAGGTTCCTCGCCTCCGCGAGCCAGGACCACAGCATCCGGATCTGGGATCCGGGAGCCCGCTGGTCGGCCCGGAAGATCGAGGGGCACGCCGGTCCCGTGGCCTCCGTCGCCTTCAGCCCCGTTCGCAGACTCCTCGTCTCGGGAAGCGGCGACCACAGTGTCCGGCTCTGGGATCCGTCCTCCGGTCATGGCCAGCGACCGCTCGAGGGCCACAGCCTGGGTGTGTGGGCGGTCGCGATCAGTCCGGACGGCCGGACCCTGGCGTCCGCGAGTGCCGACAAGACGGTCCGGCTCTGGAGCCTGGACGGCTAGCCTCCGCAACACACCTGCCGTGGACGGCGATGGGGAGTCTGGCTACGCGGCGGAGTCCCGCCCACCCGGGTCGCTCGTGCGCCGATGCCACGGCCACCATGCCCACTCCCCAAGGAATGCGGTGATGGCCGGGACCAGCAAGCTTCGAACGATGAACGTGTCGATCAGGACGCCCAGCGCCACAGCCAGACCCACCTGGAAGAGCAGCTGAAGGGGCGAGCTCACGAGCGCGCCGAAGGTCCCGGCGAGGATCAGGCCCGCGGACGTGATGACCGTTCCGGTCCGGGCCGAAGCGACACGGATCCCCTGCCGCAGCGGCCGGGTCGAACTCTCCTCACGAACGCGCGACATCAGGAAGATGTTGTAGTCGGAGCCGAGCGCAACGAGCAGCACGAACACCATCAAGGGTATGAAGTAGTTCATCCCCGGCTGCCCGAAGAGGCCCTGGAGAATCAAGGCGGAGAGCCCCAGGCTCGTGGCATAGGAGAGCAGAACGGTGAGGACCAGGTAGACCGGAGCCACGATCGCCCTGAGGAGCAGGATCAGTACGATCAGGATCCCGATGATCGTGATCACCGCGACCCGCAGGAAGTCGGCCGATATCGTGTCCTGGACGTCTGCGAACTCGGCGGTCGCGCCTCCCAGGTATGTCTGCGCCGCGCCGGTCGCTCCTGCCGCTCCGGTCGCTCCGGTCGAGAACGACCTGATGTCCGGATCGGTCGCCAGGAGGGTCCGCAGGCTCCTCACGGCGTCGAACGACCTGGTGTCGTAGGGGTCGGTGGACGTAGTCACGTATAGACGCGTCACGTCGCCGGCGGCGGACACGTACGCGGTCCGCAGTGAGGGCGGCGCATAGAGGACGGAGGATCCCAACTCCGTAGCCAGCCGGTCGAGCTCATCGGGCACGCGAACGCGCGCCGCCGCCATGGCCTGTTGCTCCGCGGCCTGGGCGGGGCTGAGCTCGATGCTGGTCGGGGCGAAGTAGATCGGTGTCGGCTGCGCGGCGAACCAGCTCGACATCTCCTGGAGCGAACCGAGCAGCTGCAGCGCGGCGACGGCGTCGCGGCTCGTCGCCAGCGTGGCCACCGCGCTCAGTGCGGCCTGATAGAAAGCCTGGGACTTGACCGTGGGCTGGGCCGTTCCGAGCTCGTCGAGATAGGCCGTGAGCTCGGCCAGCTGCGTCGTCGAGTCCGCGGAGGTCGGCGCCGCCGCCGCGGCCTTGAGCTGCGCGGCGATCGCGTCCAGCTGATTCGCGACCAGAGCCTGCGTGCGGCTGTCGATGAGCCCCTGGTGGAGCGTGGCCATGTCGGCGGTCAGGGCGATCCACAGGCTGTCGTGGCGCTCGTTCGGGAAGGTGTCCGCCAGGCCGCTGACGTACGAATCGGCCGACGCGATGCCGGCGAGGCTCGCGTCGCTCAGCTGAACGTTGATGTCCGGGTTGGGTGGCTTGCGGAACGCTTCTGCCGTCTGAGGCAGCTGAACCGAGGGGCGAAGCACATCCGAGACCTTTCCCTCGCCCAGCGGGTCGACGATGCTGCGGACGGTCCGGATGTTGGGCAGGTCCGCGACCGAGGCCTCGAGGGCCGCGATCCTGGCGAGCCCATCCTGACTCGTAAGGTCGGCCGTGGAGGCGCTCGGCACCTTGATCAACACGGTCAGAGGCATGAGCTGGCCCGGCGCAAGGTGCCGGCTGAGGGTCTCGAAGCCCTGGCGGGACTCTGCCCCGGTCGGCAGCTCATTCAGGACGTCGAAGTTCTGCTTGAGCTGGGGGAGTCCCAACGTGGGGATGAAGAGGATGACCAGCACCGCGCCCGCCAGCAAGCCGGGCCTGCTCGTTATCCTGCGGGCGAGGGCGGCCCAGAACCCCCTGGTCTCGTCGTCCGACGTGCGCGTCTGTTCGTGGGTCGGCCAGAAGAGACGCCGTCCCGAGATCGCCAGCAGAGAAGGGGTCAGCGTCAGGCCGGCCAGCAGCGTGACGAAGATCGTGATCGCAAGGGCGGGTCCGGTGGTCTGGATCATCCCGAAACGCGCCGCGATCATGGAGGTCAGGCCCACTATCACCGTCGCGGCGGAGGCCGCGATGACGGCGCCGATGCGACCGATGGTCACTCGCACGGCATCCGCGGGCTCATGCCGCCCGAGCTCCTCACGGAATCGGGAGATCATGAAGATCGTGTAGTCGGTGCCGACGCCGAAGACGAGGACCACGATGAACGAGTCGAGGACCGATGAGAGCTGCACTCCCGCCTGGGCTATGAAGCCCAGAATGCCGCGCGCGACGAGGAACGCGGCACCGATCGTCAATAGGGGCACCAGGGCGGCCAGCGGCGCGCGGTAGATGAGCAGCAGCACCACGACGACCAGGAAGATCGTCACCAGAGTGGTCCGATCGGTCCCGTCGCGAATGGCCTGGAGGTAGTCGCGGCCTATCCCGGCCTGACCCGTCACCTGGGCCGTCAGGCCGGACGGCAGCACGCCGGAGGAGCTTAGATGCGCGCGGGCCTCGTCGACGGTCTTGTTCGTTTCGGGCAGGAAGGAGGGCGTGCTCATGTCGAAGTGAGCCAGCTCGACGACGCCGTCGCTGCTGCGCAGCATCGACGCCAGGGAGGGCGAGCCCTCGGCGGTCACGTAGCGGAGGATCGCCCCGGGATGGCCGCTGCCCTCGAAGTAGCTCCGCAGCCCCTCGATGGTCGCCCGGTCCGCGTCCGTCAGCCCGCCGGCCCTCGAGAACACGATGAGCGCCTGAGACGGCGCCGAGTCCGATGGAAACGACTGGGCGATGACATGACGAGCGGCCAGCGACTCGGCATCCTGCGGAAGGAAGCTGCTCTCGTCGGCAGAGCCGACCTGCGTGAGCGACGGGCCCAGGACTCCGAACAGGACAGCGGCGACGACCCAACCGGCCAGGAAGACGAACCTTAGCCGAAGTATCAGCCAGCCGAGTCGATCGAACATCAGGACTCCCGTGCGCGGGCTCCCATGCGTCGATCGGGGCGAATCGAGGGAGCGGATCCAGTCGACGGCATTGTAGGCAGGCCGATCCCTGACGGTTGCCCGGATGCGGTGTTGCGGGGCGGCGATCTACGGGTCGATGGGGCTCAACGAGTCGGCAGGTTCGCGGCGGACGATCGTAGTGACCGCCGAGCCCGATCCGGAATGCGGCGAGGAACGCCGCCGCAGGGCGACCCAGAGCCGGACCGCCGCATAGACGATCGTCAGGAGTGGGGGCCCAAGCGGAACCGGGAAGGCCATGGCGGCGGCGAGGAACGGATCCACCGGCAGCGCGAACATCGCGTAGTAGTACTGGGTGGTGGGAAACAGCGCCGGGACGGCCAGCCATGCCGCCGCGCGCAGGTCCAGCCGGGCCAGGACGCACAAGGCGAGAAACGCGGGCACGAACACCAGGGGCGTTCCCCAGGCGCTGAAGCCTCCGACGGACTCGGAGTGGATCGATTCCTGCAACGTACCGGCCTGGCTCAGGAATGACGACCACAGGCCCGGCAATAGCACCACCGACGCGCCGATTGCGGCACCCGAGACCGCGAGCGCCCGCCACCGCCGCTCGCCGATGAGCGGCGGGATGGCGACAACCTTGAGCACCGACGCGAGCCCACCACCCCATGTGCCACCCGCCAGGAGAAGGGCAAACATGACCACGTGTGGGTTGGCTGCAATAGCGCCAAAGAGCAGTGGCGGGTAGAAAGCCCACGCCACGGGCAGCCGTAGCGCCCGCACCGCCACGACCGCCCCCCCAATCGAGAGGGCGAGCCAGAGCCAGAGGAAGACTTCCTCCGGTATGAGCGTCAGGGGCGAGAGCAGCACCGCCGTCGGAGGCAGGCCGGCGTAGCTGTAGAAGCGTCCGTAGAGCATGGCCCCGGTTTCCCATGGGTTCTGGCCGGCCAGCCAGGCCGCCGAGCCGCGATAGTAGATGTGAGCATCCAGACCGACTATCTGCCAGTTGAATCCCACCGCGAAGTCCAGCAGCCAGAAACAGATGAAGGCCGCGGGAAGGAAGAATCCCAGCCAGCGCCGCCGAAACCCAAGCTCCAGGTAGTCCCCCGGCAGCGCCCGCTGCGCGGGGCCGGCAAGCGCGGCCCGGATTCGGGGATCGATCCGGCCCGCCTGGTCATCGGCGACGCGCGCGAGCCGGTGCAGCAAGGCGGCCGCACGGCCGAGCCGGCCCCGCCCCTCCTCGGGTCCGGTCACCTTGTTGCCGGCATCGCGGCCGTGCCGTCCGCCGCCGAGACGGACTTCCGAAGCCGAGCCTCGGAAGCGGGATCCGGCACGGATGGGCGCGACCATGAGACGGCGGTGAGGAGCAACGCCACTCCCAGCCACAACGCCACGGGGATGAGGATCGCTGCGTCGGCCACGACATAGGCACCGAGCAAGGCCCTCGTAACGCGGCGGCCATCGGGCGTTCCGCGGCTGCGCAGCCACGCCGCGAGGGCGATGGGGATCAGAACGACCGGGTAGTGGTACCAGGTCACGGGCAGCACGATCAGAGAGGCAACGATGGCCCAGGTAAGGCTCAGCAATGGGTCGCTGACGAGCCGCGCGGCGGCCACGGTGGCGACGACTGCGGCCACGGCAGAGACGACCGCGATCACGTGCGCCAGGTTGTGGTCGCCGGCCAGCAACGCCAGGATGCTGGCCGGGCCGATGTTGAGCCATGTCGCCAGATCGGCGTTGCTCGTCACGCGCAGATAGTCGACGTAATCGCGCCACGGCCCTATCCCACCGACGACGAGGCTGGCAGCCAGGAGCGCGGCTCCAGCCGCGACGACCGCCGCGATTGTGGTGGCGAGTCCGCTCCGGGGTTCCGACCCGCGGTGCCACCGGACGGCCAGCCACACCACGAGCGAACCCGGATGAAGCTTGACGATCGACGCAATGGCCAGAGCAATCCCCCCTGCGACCGAGGCGGCCCGAGAAGGCGTGGCCCTGCCCGAGGCCAGGATCAGGACCACCACTCCGAAGAGGAATGGGAACCAGGCATCCATGTTGCCGAACAGGAGCGAAACCAGAAACGGGAAGAAGAAGGGTGCGGCGGCGACAGCGACAAGCGCCGCGTCATATGAACCCGCGGGTCGACCAGAACCCGACCGCCCGACCGGCGAGCGCGCGATGAAGCCGGCGGCCAAGGCGAGCCCGACGGCCGACCCCAAGCACCAACCGGCCAGGATCGCCCAGCTCGGGAGCGATGGGAGCGGCGCCAGGAACTGGGCCACGATCGGTGGGTACGAGTAGAAGAGATCGCGGGCCTCCAGACCGTGCGCAACCGCGTTGAAGTCGTACGGCGATTCGCCCGCCGCCACCCGCTTGCCCGCGTCCAGCAAGAGCTGAAGATCGAAACCGGCGGTCCGAGGATTCTTCGAAAGGCCTACGAATCCCAGGATCGCCAGATTGGCCCAACCGAACACCGCCGCCGCGAGACAGATGAATCGAGCCAGACGTTGACGCCTCGGGTCGGAACTGAAGGCGCCGGACGCGTCGCCATCCACTCCGGTCGCCGCCAGCCGGTCATCGGCGCCCGCCGTCGCGGTCGAGTCGATCCGGGTCATCCCTTGTCGCACCCCCGCCGCCTCAGCCACCAGGTCGCGAGGAGGATGCCGGCCGCAATCGGTACGACCCAGTAGCGGCCGCCCGGATCCTCGGGCCCGGCGGCGATGCCGGTGGCCTTGATACGGACCAGCGGCATGCCTTCGCACTTGCGAGCGATCGCCTCCGGGGAGTCTCGCCACGGGTTCCCCATCCCAACCACGCCGGCGATCACGCCCATGCTGCGCAGCAGAGGAGCCGCCACTCGGATCCTCTCAGCATCGTCTGTGACCTCCTCGGCCACGCCTCCGAAGGCACGGCTCGGCAGGATCACCTCGACGTTCGGATCGGCAAGAAGGTTCTGGAACCAGTGGGCGCGCCGACCGAACCCGGCCATGCAATACACGTACTCGCCCAGGATGGTGTAGCCAAGCGGCGCGTCCCGCATCTCGCCGCTCTTGCGACCGCGCGTGCGAAGGATCATCAGGTAGCCGGTGAGCGGGTTCGAGATGTAGCGCCCCAGGCCCATCTTCAGGGCGGGCACGCCGACGTACTTGTTCGCCGAGTTGAAGGCAGCGTGAAGCGCGGGCAGGGCCGCGGTCACCGATGCTGGGTACTGCAGTCCTTCGCCCCACTCGCCGGTGCCCCGCTCGCGGGCAGCCGAGCCGGCCTCGCTTGCGGCCGATCCCATGGCGGCGACGGCCGAAGCCGTCGCCGGATCCGAGGTCTCGTCTGCGGTGACCATCTTTCCCCCTTTTCTGGAGGGCCCCATCCGGGCACGGGGTGAAGGTTAGGCCAACTAAATCGGCGCGGAAAGCCGGCCGCACGTACTGTCCGGGTGCGGCGGTACGATTCAGGCCCGCAGACCTCCGGAAGGAAGACATGACGCAACCCGGCGACACCGCGCCCCAGACTTCCCTACTCGAGCGCCTCGATGCGCTGGTCCGGTCCCTGAGCATCGAAGAGCGGGCCCAGCTGACCGCGGGCATCGATGCCTGGCACGCGGCGGGAGTCGATTCGATCGGCCTCGAGCCGATGCTTACTCAGGACGGCCCCAACGGCGTCCGAGGCACGACCTTCCCGGAGGGATCCAGCGCCACCTGCACGCCCTGCGGAACGGGCCTCGGCGCCACTTGGGACGCGGAGCTGGTGGCCCAGATAGCGGCCCGGATCGGCTCGGAAGCGAAGCGTGCCGGCGTCCACTACATGCTGGGGCCGGTCCTGAACCTGGTCCGCTCGCCGCTCGCCGGCCGCGACTTCGAGTGCTATTCGGAAGATCCGATGCTGGCTGCCAGGATGGGGGTCGCCTATGTGGGCGGGATGCAGTCGCAGGGTGTCGCCGCCTGCCCCAAGCACTTCGTGGCCAACGATTCGGAGACTCACCGGACAACGGTCAACTGCGTCGTCGACGAGCGAACGCTGCGAGAGGTCTACCTCCGGCCGTTCGAGGCGGTGGCTCGCGCGGGCGCGTGGTCGATGATGGCCGCCTACAACCTCGTGAACGGCCTCCACTGCACCGGCAACCGAGCCCTCATCGGCACCATCCTTCGCGACGAGTGGGGCTGGGACGGCGTGCTGATGTCCGACTGGCAAGCCACCCAGCAGACCGTCGAAGCCACGGCCGGGCTGGACCTCGAGATGCCGGGGCCGCCGCAGTGCTTCGGGCCTCTGCTCGCGGCGGCGGTCCGGGGTGGTGAGGTCGGCGAGGAGACGCTCAACCGAATGGCGATGCGCGTCCTGACTCTCGCGGCCAGGGTCGGAGCACTTCCAGACGGGCGCGACGTGATCCCCGGCCGCAAGGCCCCCGGCGGTGACCTCATCGGCTCACGCGCGCCCTTGGCTCTCTCGGACCCGGAGGCCGCGGCATTGGTCCGCCGAGCGGCCGCGGACTCGTTCGTGCTGCTCGCGAACGACGGGATCCTTCCTCTGGCGGCCGCCGACCTACACCGCGTCGCCGTCATCGGCCCCAACGCGGCGGCACCATGCACGCAGGGCGGCGGTGCCGCCCACATAGAGGCTCCATATGCGGTCTCTCCGCTCGACGGGCTGCGCGCGGCGCTTCCGGAGAGCGTCGCCATCGCTCATGAGCGCGGCTGCGGCATAGACCTCTTCCTGCCGCCGCTCATGCGCATGGACCTCACCGACCTTGACGGCGACCCCGGGCTGACGGTCGAGTTCTTCCGCGGCCAGGAGTTCAAGGGCGCACCGGTCTCGCGGTACAACGTTCGATCGAGCGACCTGCATCTCTTCGGCGATTTGCCCGCGGGGCTGCCTCAGAACGACTTCGCCGTTCGCCTGTCCACGTGGCTGACGCCGCGAGTCAGCGGGTCGTATCAGGTGGCCATGCGCGGCCTCGGCGGGCGCCGTCTCTTCGTCGACGGAGTGCCCGCGGCCGATGAGTGGGCCGCCCCGGCAGCGATCGACGTCCCGACCGCACTCTTCGAAGGAAGGGAACGCGGCGGTACGTTCATGTTCGAGGCAGGGCAGCGCGTCTTGATCACCGGGGAAGCGCACTCGGAAACGCACCATCCCAGCCTCCTCTCGATCGGTTGCTCCGAGCCCGAGTCGGGCGACACGGTCGCGTCGGCCGTCGCCGTGGCGGCAGCCGCGGACGTGGCGATCGTCGTCGTCGGAAACGACGAGGTCTGGGAGAGCGAGGGACGCGACCGCAAGACCGTCACCCTGCCGGGTCGCCAGGACGAGCTCGTGGAGCGAGTGGCTGCGGTCAATCCCAGGACCATCGTCGTGGTCAACGCCGGCTGCCCGATGGACCTGCCCTGGGCCGGCGAGGTGGCCGCCGTCATCTACGCCTGGTTCCCGGGCCAGGAGTTCGGCAATGCCCTGGCCGACGTGCTGCTGGGCATCCGTGAGCCGGGTGGCCGGCTGCCGATCACGCTGGCGCGCGGCGTGGACGACTTTCCCGCCTACGGCACGACGCCGGGTCCGGACGAGGAGCTGGTCTACCGGGAAGGCGTCAATCTCGGGTATCGCGGCTTCGACGCAGCCGGGACTGAGCCACGCTTCGCATTCGGACACGGCCTGGGCTACACCACCTTCGAGTACGAGTCCCTGGACCTGCGATCGGATGGGCTGGCCGCGGGCGAGCCGGTGGAACTTCGAGTCAAGCTCCGCAACACCGGAGGGCGGCCGGGCAAGGAGGTCGTCCAGGTCTACCTCGCCGATCTCGAGAGCTCGGTGCCGCGGCCGCCGCGCGAGCTGAAGGGATTCGCCGTGGTGAGGCTGCCTCCGGGCGAGGTCGCGGAGCTGACCTTGACGCTCCAGGACCGCGATCTGGCCTACTGGGACGCCACGAGCCACTCATGGCGGATCGAGCCCGGCCGTTTCGAGATCCAGGTCGGTCGGTCCTCGCGTGACATCCGACTCCGCCGGTTCTTCGAGTTCGCCTGACCATTCGGTGGGTCGGCCGCAGCTCGGTCTTGCGATCTTCTGGTAACCTCGATGGCCCGCCCGCTGTGAGGCGGGGCCGCAGAACCGCGAGTAGAGCCATGGCAGTGAAACCGCGCACCCTCTTCGAGAAGATCTGGAGCGACCACGTAGTGTCGCTCGGCGACGACGCCGGGTCGCTTGGCGACCACGTCGCGGCCTCCCACCCCGGCGCGCCGGCCATCCTCGCCATCGATCTACATCTGGTCCACGAGGTAACCAGCCCGCAGGCGTTCACCGGCCTGCGTGAGCGCGGGCTCCAGGTCCGCAAGCCGGGCCAGACCGTCGCGACGGCGGACCACTCGATGCCAACCCTGGACCCATCGCTGCCCATCCTCGACGAGCTCGCGGCCAAGCAGCTCCGCCAGATCGAGGAGAACTGCCGCGAGTTCGGGATACCGTTCTACGGCAAGGGCAGCCCGACACGCGGCATCGTCCACGTCATCGGGCCGGAGCTGGGGCTGACGCAGCCGGGCATGACCATCGTCTGCGGCGACTCCCACACCGCCACCCACGGCGCCTTTGGAGCTCTCGCCTTCGGCATCGGGACGAGCGAGATCGAGATGGTCCTGGCCACGCAGACGCTCCTCCAGCGCAAGCCGAAGACGTTCCGGGTCCAGATCGACGGCCGGCTGGGGCCGAGTGTCGGCGCAAAGGACATCATCCTGGCTTTGATCGCCCGGATCGGGATCGGCGGCGGAACGGGTCACGTCATCGAGTACACCGGCGAGGCGATCCGAGCCCTGTCGATGGAAGAGCGCATGACCGTCTGCAACATGTCCATCGAGGGCGGGCGCTCGAGCCGGCCTCATCGCCCCGGACGAGACCACCTTCGCGTACCTCAAGGGCCGCGAGTTCGCTCCGCAGGGATGCGGCCTGGGACGCGGCCGTTTCACGCTGGCGGACGCTACCTAGCGACGAAGGCGCCACCTACGACCGGACGATCACCATCGACGGCGGGGCGCTCGAGCCGATGGTCACCTACGGCACGAACCCGGGAATGGGCGTGCCGGTGACCGGCCGAATTCCGGCGCTGGCGGACGTCGAGCCGGGCGCCCGAGACGACCTCGAACGGGCGCTCGCCTACATGGGCCTGGAGGCCGGGAGTTCGATCGCCGGCCGGAAGCTCGATGTCGTCTTCATCGGCTCGTGCACCAACGGCCGGATCGAGGACCTTCGCGCGGCGGCTTCGGTCCTGCGCGGGCGCCGCGTGGCCGAGGGCCTTCGGGTCCTCGTTGTACCCGGGTCTCAGAAGGTCAAGAAGCAGGCCGAGAGCGAAGGCCTTGACGCCGTCTTCAAGGCGGCCGGCGCCGAGTGGCGCGAGTCCGGCTGTTCGATGTGCATCGCCATGAATGGCGACCAGCTCGAGCCCGGCCAGTACGGCATCAGCACCTCGAACCGCAACTTCGAGGGGCGCCAGGGCAAGGGCGGCCGAACCTTCCTCGCCTCGCCGGTCACCGCCGCCGCCAGCGCGGTCGCGGGCGTGGTCACCGACCCGCGCACGCTCGCCGACGTCGCGGCGCAACCCGTGGCCGTATGGCGGTCGGCGGCCGTGGAGGCTCACTGACATGCCCGAACCGTTTGCCAAGACCACCAGCCGCGTCATCGCGATCCCGCGCGCCAACATCGACACGGACCAGATCTGCCCGGCCCGCTTCCTCAAGATTACCGACAAGGCCGGCCTGGCCGACGCGCTCTTCTTCGACTGGCGCTTCACGCCGGACGGGAAGCGCCGCAAGCCGCCGTCCTTCATCGACGAACGGCACAATGCCGGGCGGCGGATCCTCCTTGTCGGCGACAACTTCGGCGCCGGCTCCTCGCGCGAGCACGCTCCCTGGGCGCTGCGGGCGTGGGGCATCCGGGCCATCGTCTCGACCAGCTTCGCCGACATCTTCAAGGGCAACGCGCTGAAGAACGCGCTGCTGCCGATCGTCGTTTCGCCCGAGCGCCACGCGGCTCTCGTCGCGCTCGTCGCCGCCAACCCCGACGGCGAGTGGACGGTGGACCTCGAAGCGGGCCAGGTGAAGCTGCCCGGCGGCGAGTCGTTCCTGTTCGAGATCGATCCTTTCGCCCGGACGATGATCCTGGCCGGCACCGATGAGGTCGGCTACGTCCTCTCGAACTTGCCCGCCATCGAGGCCTGGGAAGCCGCCCATCCGGCGCGCGTCGACACTGCGCGAGCCTAACTCGCGTCGCGAAGGCAACGCGACGCGGTAGCCTCTCAGCCAGCCGATCCAGGCCCGCCGGACTCCGGCGTCCTTTCGGCTCCCCTCGGCGCCGACCGACCCGTACGGCGGCGTCGGCCTGGGTGGTGGTGGGACCGGATCGGGGTCGATCGTCCTGACTCGGCCAGCCCGATTGCGCTCGCTCCGGAGCCCGGCCGGGCGCTATTCTCTGCGGCAGACGTTTATCTCGCGGGCGGCCGTCACAAAGCGCCGGTCGCCAGACAGAGATCGGGGCGCCGATGGACGAGAGGATCACCCGGGCGATCATCGGGGCGCTGCGCGAGCAAGACCGCTCCGGCCATGAACTGTGGAAATGGCTGGGTCCGATCCACGGCACGCACGAGGAGCTGACCGAGGCCAGCCTCTATCCGATCCTCTACCGCCTCGAGGCCGAGCACATGATCCGGGGCGAGGGGCGGGAGATCCAGCCGACGCGGCGCGCCTACCGAATAGCGGCCCGCGGTCTCGAGCTGGCGGCGCGCCACGGCTGGCCGGTCGTCGCCCATCGGCGAGAACCGGATCCGTTCCTGACCCTGGGGATCGAGAAGTCCGTGGCCCCCGCGCAGACCAAGGAGACGGAGGCCACCATGCCTCCGCCGGAAGTCGCCACGGCGCCGCCGGAGGCCACCGGCACGGACGCGGATGCCACGACCCAACCCGACGCCAGCGGCACGGACGTGGATGTGGACGCGAAGGCCCAAGGCCTCATTCGCGACTACGTGTCCAAGGTCGATGCCGGCCTTCGCCTGAGCTGGCCGCATCGAAACAGCATACGAATCGAGATCGGCGACCACCTTCAAGACTGCGCGGATGAGCTGGCGGGGCGCGGCCTGGACCCTGTGGCTGCCGCGACCGAGGCCGTGGCTCGCCTGGGGCCGCCGGAGGTCCTGGCCGAGGCTGCGACTTCGGCCCAGTTCACCTGGGGCAGGTTGCTGCAGGGGATCCGCACGGGCGGCTACGTCGCCGTCGTTTCCGGAGGACTCGGCCTTGCCGCCGGCGCCAGCGTCCTTCTCCTCGCACCGTTCATCGCCCGCACCGTCGCCACCGTCGGGGGCGCGTTTGGCCTCCACATCTACGTGCCCGAGACCGTCGAGTGGGAGGACCAGCAGAAGGTCGCGGCCGCCTGGGTCGGAGCCTTCATCGCGGCCAGGCGGAGCACGCCGCGCGTGGCCATCCTTTCGAGGCGGGCGGAAGGAGACATCCGGCTGGCCTGGGCGATCGCAGGCGCGCTACCTCTTCTCCTCCTGGCCCTTCTTGTGCCCATGGCGCTCGACTTTCTCACCGCCGTCGGGCTGGTAGGCGTTCCGGTCGCTTTCCTCGTCGGTACCTGGCGGTCCCAGGGACCGGGCGACGATTCGGCCAGCAGACGCGGCGTCGCCCAGGCGGCCTTGCTCGTGGCTCTATTCCTGTTCCTTCCTGGTTTCCGAGCGTTTGTCTTCGATCCCGCCACCGTCCCCCCCGCCAATCCCCCCGCGGCTCTCTCCCAGGCCATGTCGTTCTACTGGCACGACAACCTGCAGGGAACGTCGACCTGGCACGTCAGCGTCTCGGGGCTGGATCCGGCCCTCTGGCCCGACGCCCGGATCGAGGTCTGGCCGACGGTCAGGCAGGGAGCGACAATCGCTCCAGACCCTAGGGCCACGAAGCCATCAATGAGCATGTCGCCCGGAGATGGCTTCGACCTGGCCACGCTCCCGAACCCCACCCCGGATTGGTGGGTGACGCTGACGGCGACCGGATCGGACGGCCAGCGCCGGACGCTTCTGGCAGACGTCCACTCAGGCGTTCGGTCCGCGGGCCTCGACAGCCTGGTCGGCTGGGTTCTCGCACGCCGGTAGCCCGACTCACGCAAGGCCGCGCACGGCCGCCGCGGGCCGCCTCGACGGCTCCGATGGCGGGCAACGCCACTACCTCCGACCAAGCCTGCCGGGGGCGCAGCCTTCGCCGATGCCGCCCCAGGCCCTAGACTTGGCGCGAACGAAGTCGAACCCGTCCACTCTCGCGGAGACCGCAATGCCTGACGTGCCGAACCCCCTGCCTTACGACGTGCCCAGCGATCCGGCCAAGCGCCACAGCGCGGCCCTGACCGACGGTCCGGACCGGGCCGCCGCGCGCGGCATGCTCAAG